>JACQAK010000065.1 GCA_016194985.1 Bacteroidota bacterium | reverse complement strand
TGTTTACAGTTTATGCCTTATATTCAGAAAAGCACCATAAAATTTATATTGGATATACTTCCAATATAGAACAGCGATTATTGGCACATAATGAGCTGGAAACAAAAGGATTTACTTTGAAGTATCGACCCTGGAAAGTAATGTACACAGAGGCTTTTGATGAAAAATCAGAAGCCATGAAAAGAGAAAAGCAGCTGAAAACAGCTAAGGGTAGAGAATTTGTTTGGAGTTTAGTTGGTTAGAGCATCGGATTCATATCCGCCGACTGGCGGACAGGAGTTCATCCGCCAGTCGGCGGACTCACTACAAAGCCTGTCAGTTAATAAACTGGCGGGCTTTTCTTTTTTTACAGGTTTAACTTTGTAAATTCTTTGTAAAATCGATTTTTTTTGAAAAATAGAGGACTGCCCCCCTAATCGGTTTTTGTTGCTTTTTATAAGTTCGCAGGCAAATTGCCCAAAATAAAGAATTTATGACTGTTTTAAAGCTAAAAAACATCCATATTAAAGCTTCCGAGGAGTTTCAGATCCTTGTTTTAAGAATCAGTCTTCTTATTCTTTCCCCTTTTATTTTGTTTTTGTTTTACCTGTTTTTTGCCTGAATCTTTAAACCGTTATTTTTCGGTTAATTCAACAAAAAGCTTCCTGTAAATTCGGGTAAGGAAAAGCAATTATTTATTTTCAAAATAACATAAAAATAATGCAAATTAAATTTGTTTAAATCAATACACTGCATAAATTTACAAGGTATTTAAAACGACTATAAAAATGGATAGATTAAAAGATAAGTTTCGCGAGAAAGCAGTGCCATTAGCGGCAGAAATTAAAGATATTATCAAAAATCACGGTGATTTAAAATTAGGTGAAATTACTGTAGCTCAGGTATACCAAGGAATGAAAGGTATGGTTGGAATGGTTACAGAAACATCTAAGTTAGATGCGGAAGAAGGAATTCGTTTTAGAGGTTACTCAATCCCTGAATTACGTAAGCATTTACCAAAAGCTCCGGGCGGTACTGAGCCATTGCCGGAAGGAATATTCTATTTAATGTTGGTAGGAGAATTGCCTACTCAGGAAGATGTTAGTTTTATTACTAACGAATGGCAAAAGCGTAGTAATGTTCCAAAACATGTATTTGATGTTATTGAGAAATTGCCTACAGATACACATCCTATGACTCAATTTGTGGTTGGTATTATGGCCATGCAAACAGAGTCTGTTTTTGCAAAAGCTTATGCAAAAGGTATCAATAAAAAAGATTACTGGGATTATGTGTATGAAGATTCTATGAATCTAATTGCTCGCTTACCAAGAGTTGCCGCATATATCTATCGTCGTAAATACAAAAACGGTGCTCATATCGAACCTGATCATAAACTGGATTGGGCCGCAAACTTTGCACACATGTTGGGTTACGAAGAGTTTGACATGAAACGTTTAATGCGTTTGTATTTAACGATTCACGTAGATCATGAAGGTGGTAACGTTTCAGCCCATGCTACTCACTTAGTAGGTTCTGCCTTATCAGATCCTTATTTAGCCTTTGCAGCAGGTATGAATGGTTTAGCAGGTCCGTTACATGGTTTGGCTAATCAGGAAGTATTAAGCTGGATTATGGAATTGAAAGAGAATTTAGGAGGAGGATTACCTACTAAAGAACAAATTGCAGAATACATCAAGAAAACATTAGCTGAAGGAAAAGTAGTTCCGGGTTATGGTCATGCTGTATTACGTAAAACAGACCCTCGTTTTACTGCACAACAGGATTTTTATAGAACCTACATTAAACACGATAACATTTGCGAGATCGTACAAATGGTGTATGAAGTAGCTCCTCCGATTTTAGAATCTACAGGAAAAATCAAAAACCCTTGGCCAAATGTAGATGCTCACTCCGGTGCGTTATTAGTTCATTATGGTATGCATGAGTATGATTTTTATACCGTGTTATTTGGCGTGTCGCGTGCATTAGGTGTATTAGCCAGTTTAGTGTGGGACAGAGCAACAGGTTCTGCTATTGAGCGCCCTAATTCTACTACTACCGAAAACATTAAAGCGATCATTAAAAAAGCACAGGAAGCAAAAGTATAATTGCTTATCTAAGATCCTGAAAGCCCATTTGCTTAGTGCAGATGGGCTTTTTTATTTTATTTGAAATTGAGGGGGCAACCCTCTATTTTTTAGTGTAAGGATACTATAGTTTTGTGTCATCAAAAACTCTAAAACTAAAAAGAAAATGAAAAAAGTATTATTATTATTAGGAGGCGCTTAGTATTTTACTAATAACGATTTCTTATTTGTAAATATGACAAATTCGTTTTTTAACGAATACTATGTTTGTCCTTTATAATTTAAAATCAGGCTATGCCTGATTTTTTTTATGCCCTTTTTTCTGTTAAAAATTAAGCATTTATTAGGTTTCATTTGGTCTTTGTATTAGTATTGAATGACAATAAATGTTGATATGTTGAAACGTGTTATATATATTATTGGTATTAGTTTAGGGTGTTTGCTGTTACTGCCCAAGGAATCATCCAGCTCCTGGGGCTTTTACGGACATCAGCGCATCAACCGTATGGCTGTTTTTACGCTACCTCCCGAAATGCTTACATTTTATAAATACCATATCGAATTTATCACCAATCATGCCGTGGATCCGGATAAACGCCGTTATGGAGTAGAGGGTGAAGCCGCCAGACATTACATTGATATCGATCATTATGGAGAGCATGCATTTGATAGTGTTCCCAAATATTGGAAAGCTGCTGTGGCTAAATATACTGAAGATACATTGATGGCTTATGGGATTGTGCCCTGGCAGATCGAAAAACATTATTATAAATTATTAAATGCTTTCAAAGATGAGAATGCAGACAGAATATTAACCTACAGCGCAGAGCTGGGGCACTACATTGCAGATGCGCATGTGCCTTTGCATACAACCGAAAACTATAACGGGCAATTAACCGGCCAGCGTGGTATACATGGTTTTTGGGAAAGCAGAATTCCTGAATTGAAGGCAGAAGGCTATGATTATTTTGTAGGAAGGGCAGGATATATTGACTCTCCTATTAAATCGGCGTGGAAGATCGTTTATGACAGTCATTTAGCGGTTGACAGCGTGTTGAAATTTGAGGCGAAATTAAATAAAGAATTTTCGCAGGATAAGAAGTATGCTTATGAGAACAGAGGAAATGTGATGATGAAAGTATATTCGGAAGCGTATGCCAATCGCTATGATCTGATGATCAAAGGACAGGTAGAACGCCGAATGCGAGAAAGCATTGTGATGGTGGGCAATTTGTGGTATACGGCCTGGGTAAATGCCGGTAAGCCAAATCTGGAAACGCTGGGGCAGAAAGAGATCAGTGACTCTTTAAAGCTGGTTATACAACAGGAAGAAGAACTGTATATGCAACAAAAACATAAAAGTGCCAAAGGGCATGATGATTAGCCGATGCTGTGTCTTCGATGCTTCAACGGAATTCGTGTTGCGAAAAAATAAAAGAGATTAGGCAAAGCATCTCTCGTTAGCTATCAACATTTTACGCAAGTAAAATATTGTAAGTATGGGATGTTTGCGTTAGGGATGCAAGCGAAAATCCTTTTGCCTGTCTCTTGCAAAAGATTGTAGCGACAGCCCGATCCGCCTTCCGGCGGAAACGCCCTGATCATAAGATAAATTTTCATCATTCTAATACACAGGTTTAAAAATTACAAATGCTACAAAGTATAGCAAACCCCAACGCTAAATTACCTTATTTTTAAACTATGGAATCTAGCAACAGGCGTATCGTTCATATGGATCTGGATAGTTTTTTTGTGTCGGTAGAACGCAAATTAAATCCTGACTTGATTGGTAAACCCGTTATTATTGGCGGCACATCTGGTAGAGGAGTGGTTTCTTCCTGTAGTTATGAAGCCCGCAAATATGGTGTACATAGTGCCATGCCCGGAGCAAGAGCCCGTCAGTTATGCCCACATGGTATTTTTATCAAAGGTAATATGCAGGTGTATTCCGAAAACTCACGCTTGGTAACTCAAATCATAGAAGATGCCGCGCCTTTGGTAGAGAAGGCTTCCATTGATGAGCATTATCTTGATGTTACCGGAATGGATAAATACATATGCGATAGTTTTACATGGACCAAACAGCTTCGGCAAAAAATCATTAAAGAATCAGGCCTGCCTATTTCCTTTGGATTATCTACAAATAAGCTTGTTTCAAAAATTGCCACTACCGAATCCAAACCTAACGGCGAATTGTTTATTGAACCCGGGAAGGAAAAAGCGTTTCTGGCACCAATGGATGTGAATAAAATTCCGGGTGTAGGCGATAAAACCTATATCACCTTATGCAATCTGGGATTAAGAAAAATTGAAACCATTCAAAACATGTCCATCGAAAAAATGCAGAGCCATTTTGGAGAATACGGTAAATCCATTTGGTTGAGGGCAAACGGAATAAGCGATAGTGCTGTTGAAACACACTGGGATCAAAAGAGTATGAGTACCGAACGAACCTTTCATACAGATACCAACGATAAACGATTTTTAAAAGAACTATTGGTAAAGATGGTGGAAGAATTGGGTTTTGATCTTCGTCGCAGCGAAAAAGGATAAGAATTATGATAGCCGCATAATGATACGATTGATCGGTATAAAATTTTCATCGTTAGTAGAAGGAACAATACAAATGGATCTGTTTGATGATACGGCTGATATGATCAATCTCTATCAATCGCTGGATAAGATTAAATTACGTTTTGGTACGAAAGCCGTCATGAGATCCATTAACATCGAGCCATCTCAAAAAAACAAGAAATAAACTGAGGGGGTGAATAAGCTTCATCTGGTTTTTAAAAATATCTGTAAACTTTATCATAACACCATTTCCCTTCTAAAATTCCTATATTTGAGCAATCTATTTAAAATTTTTATCATGAAAAAAATCACATTAGCCTTCATTATTATATGTTGTTCTTATTTGCTGAATGCACAACCGCCTGCGGGTAAAGCCAATGTAGGAGATACATACGGCGCAAAAATTACCGAAAACGGTGCTATCGCTATTGCGGAGCTACCGGCCTTATTAAAAGGAAAAGATACCGTTGCTGTTAAAGTAAAAGCAAAAGTGGTTAGCTCATGTTCTAGCAAAGGTTGTTGGATGAACTTACAGATTGATGATAAAAATACAGCCTTTGTGAAAATGAAGGATTACGGCTTTTTTGTGCCTACGGCGATTGCCAATAAAAATGTGGTATTGGAAGGTATTGCTTTTATTAAAACCACTTCGGTAGCTGAATTGAAGCATTATGCAGAAGATGGAAAAAAATCTCAGGCAGAGATCGATGCCATTACAGAGCCTAAGCAGGAAATCCGCTTTTTAGCAAATGGAATCTTAGTAGTGAAATAATAGTTTGTAGCTATTGATTTATCTTTGCGTTAGGGATGCAAGTGG
>JACQAK010000137.1 GCA_016194985.1 Bacteroidota bacterium | reverse complement strand
TTCGATTCAAAAAATGGCAATACGGTTTAGGAGCAGTTGTGGCTTTGTTCCATGACGTTTTAATGGTATTATCATTCTATACAATTTTAGACGGTATTGTTCCTTTCTCATTAGAAATCGGACAGGATTTCATCGCCGCTATCTTAACGGTTATGGGTTACACTATGACTGAGACAGTAGTTGTATTTGACCGTATTCGTGAGCGTTTAGCAGAACATGTTAATGCTGATTCAACAAATGAAGAACGTAATACATTGATCAACTACGCGTTAAACAGTACGTTAAGCCGTACCATTTTAACCTCATTAACCGTGTTCTTCGTATTAGTGGTTATCTTCATATTTGGAGGAGAAAGCATCCGTGGATTTATCTTCGCCTTATTAATTGGTCGTATCATCGGTACATACTCTTCATTATGTATCTCAACACCAATTGTTGTAGACTTTGATAAAAAGAAATAACCAATAACTTTTAAGAAGCCTCATCCGCCAGTCGGCAGGTGAGGCTTTTTTATTTCCATACAGTACTGTCCCAAAACAACATGAACTCTATTACCACCCGAACAGCAATCATTACTCTGGAAAAAGAAAATTTTGTGAGAATGACCATGCTCGAAGATGTTTATCTGGAGTTAAAAGACATGGTGGAAAATCACTTAGCCGAACAGGAGATCGCTAATCATAAACCTCATGTTATCTTAATTGACACCCGCCTTAATTCGATGAGTTCTGATGAAGCAAGGAAATATACAGCCGGTGAAGAACCCGCTAAATACAGATTAGCAATGGCATTATTATTTGAAGGTTTATCAGGCAGAATTGGCGCTAATTCCCTCATCCATACCTATCAGCCCAAAGTACTCACCGAAAAATTCAGCAATGAAACAGAAGCTATCGAATGGCTGGACAATCAATTGCAATGGAACATAAAAAACTCCTAAGAAATTTACACACCGGATGATTGATTCATTATTAAAAACCATATCTTGGTATTGATGAAAAACTTTGTCTATATTTCGTTAGTAGCCTATCTTCTGATTACTGGTTGTAAACGACAACGGAAAATCAATGTAGAAGGTATAGTTACAGATATTTATACCGGACAACCTGCTCCAAACGTTCCCATTAAACTTTATAGTCAAATAGAAGTGGGCGTTTCAGGGGGAACAACTAACAAGTATGAAACAACTACTGACGCTGCCGGGCATTATAAAATTAACAATGCTGTTTTTTCCAAACCGGGAAATCAAGGATGGATTGAAATACCTGATAGTCCCTACGAATTGGTTGATTTGGACGTCTCAGACAAAACTATTTCAGGAAAAGAGATTAAATTCATTGGCAAAACCAATCTTACAAAAAACATTGCTATTATTGGTTTATCTGATTTAAATCTTTCACTTAATTTTTCCCCATCAATTCAAGTAACCGGGGTTAGCTTTTATCGAAAATTTAGCAGTAATATACCTCTTCCAAACAGATATACTGAATTTAGTTATTTTGGTGGCTGGCCTGCATATGAAAATTCGCATTTACCAAACAAGTTAATAGGCTACACTGATGGAAAAAATATCATAAAAACAGAGTATTACTATTCCAACACCCAAACAACAAAAACAAAATATGACACAATAATTTCACTGGGATGTGGCACAGTAAATAATTATACAATTACCCTAAATTAATTAACAGTTCATCTAAAATCAGCTTTTCATTCGTACCTTTAAGGTGTAATGATTTTAGAGAAATTATCCCTCATCAATTTTAAAAATTACGACGAAGCCCAACTGGAGTTTTGTCCGAAATTTAATTGCTTTGTGGGTAATAATGGCATGGGAAAAACCAATTTACTGGATGCCATTCATTACGTATCGTTTTGTAAAAGCTTTTTCAATGCCGTTGACAGTCAGAATATCAAATACGATTTACCATTTTTTGCCATACAGGCATGGATCAATAAAAACGGGGAAACACACGAAATATTTTGTGGTGTAAAACGCGGGCACAAAAAGCAATTTAAACATAACAAAAAAGAATACGAGCGTTTATCGGAACACATAGGCTTATACCCTTTGGTAATGATTTCACCATCGGATATTGAATTGATCTGGGATGGCAGCGAAGTTCGCCGTAAATTTATGGACAGTATCATTTCTCAATACGATAAAGTGTATTTAGAGAAACTGATTGCTTATAATCATGTGTTACAACAACGTAATGCTTTATTAAAACAATTTTACGAAAGCAGAACCTTTGATAACATGAGCCTGGAGATTTGGGATGACCAACTCATTATGCATGGTCAGGAGATCATCAAGATACGTACACATTTCTTACAGGAATTTATTCCGTTGTTTACCAAAAACTATCAGTTCATCAGTGGCAGTAACGAAAACGTGAGTTTAGAATACGAATCTTCCATCAAAGATCTATCCTATAAAACTGTATTAACAGCCAGTTTAGCCAGAGACAGAGCCGTACACTATACCACAACCGGCCCTCACCGTGATGATTTGGATTTTAAATTAATGGGCAATAGTTTAAAGAAGTTCGCTTCTCAGGGACAACAAAAATCCTATTTGCTGGCCTTAAAATTAGCGCAGTTTGAATTCATTAAAGAAAAAAAACATACCAAACCTTTATTATTACTGGATGACATTTACGATAAACTGGATGAGACCCGTTTTAAAAAATTAATTGAATTGGTAAGTGGCAACGAATTCGGGCAGGTATTTATTACAGACACGCATCCGGAAAGAATAAAAGAGCTATTTGAACAAAATCATTCAGAACACCTGATTTATATAGTGAATAACGGTACAATTGTGAAACATGGCTAAGAACAATAACCTCATAAAATTAGGGGATGCTATTTCTCAGATTTTCAAAGAAGAAAAACTGGATGAGAAATACAGCATCTTTGCCATCAGAAATGGCTGGGAAGGTATAGTTGGTAAAACCATTGCCAAACATACCACACAAATAAACTATGCGCAGGGAATTTTGTTTGTATCTATAGATTCGCCCATTGTGAGAAACGAAACGGTCTATGCCAAAGAAACCATCATTGAAAAAGTAAATAAATTTGTAGGAAAGAGATTGATAAAAGAATTAGTATTAAAATAAATAAAGTAATAAGTGATTAGAGTCAAGTGAGAAGATATTTCTAAACTCTAATCACTTATCACCAATCACTAAAAACAATGAAAGCATTTAACGTACCGGAGTTTTACAGAAGCCCCATTATTACTAAAATAAAACAATACCGTAAGTTGCAGGATCCTCGCAAAAGAGACAACTCTCCTACTCTATTGGATTTTGGCGCTGTACAATTTTTAATTGCACGTCACTTTGGCTTTTGTTATGGTGTAGAAAATGCCATAGAAATTTCTTTTAAAGCACTGGATGAAAATCCGGGGAAACGAATTTTCCTGTTAAGTCAAATGATCCATAATCCGGATGTTAACAACGACTTAATAGAACGAGGAGTTCAGTTTTTACAAGATACCACGGGTAAACAACTTATATCCTTTGATACCTTAACACCCGATGAT
>JACQAK010000136.1 GCA_016194985.1 Bacteroidota bacterium | reverse complement strand
GCTTTGTGGAAATTTTAAAACATAAAACAATGACAAAAATGAAACTTGAATTAAAAAGCGGCACTATAAATAGAAATGCCTCAATTTTGAGAAAACTTTTTTTTCTCGCCGTGTTATTTGTAACGTCATCATCATTTGCTCAAACAAAATCTGATGATATTTTAGGCACTTGGCTTACAAGTGATGGAGAAAGAAAAATTTCTGTTTACAAACAAAATGAAAAGTATTTTGGTAAAATTATTTGGGCGAAGAGTTCGGATAAAAAAGATGAAATCGGTAAAATAGTAATGAGAGATTTAGAATTTAGCGAAGGAGGGTATGACGATGGCTCTTTTATTATGCCAACTGAAAAGCATAGTGCTGATTGCTCTGCAATATTGAAAAAAGGCAATGTGCTACAGATTACAATTTATCATGGAATGAAAATATTTGGTCATAGTATTTATTTATCTAAAACTTCCTAATATGAGTGACAATAAATATATACCCGCATTAAGATACAATTGGCTTACGAAGCTATATAATCCTGTTGTTGCATTTACAATGCCTGAAATAAAGTTTAAAACTGCTCTAATAAAACAGGCAAATATTTCAGCAACACATAAAGTTTTGGATTTTGGAATTGGAACTGCTACATTATCATTGTTGTTAAGTCAATCGCAGCCTGAGCTAAATATTGATGGTGTAGATGTTGACGATAAGATACTCTCTATTGCTAAAGAGAATATTGATAAAGCAAATGCTAAAATAACGATAACAAAGTATGATGGAATAAAACTGCCTTATGCAGACAACTCTTTTGATAGAATCATTACAAGTTTAGTTTTCCATCATTTAGACAAGGATCAAAAATTAAACTCTTTGAGAGAAATTAGAAGAGTGCTAAAACCAAATGGAGAATTGCATATTGCAGATTGGGGGAAGGCATCCAGTATACTAATGAGGTTTCTTTTTTATTTCGTACAGATATTGGACGGGTTTAAGACAACAAATGATAATGTAAAGGGATTAATGCCTATTTATATTAAGGAAAGTGGGTTTAGAGAAGTAAAAACAAGAGAAAATATTTCCACCATTTTTGGAACCCTTTCCTTATATAGTGCAGTAGTATTTAAATAAATGAGAAAAAATTTTGAATTTAGTGTTGTTACAAGAATTGGATCTATTTACCGAGTGTTGCATTCAATGCGAGTCACTTTTCATTATCGAGAATAATGAACGGGCGGCTGCAATTGTAAGAGATTGCGCAGACATGAATGTACTGCTAACTGAATTTATAAAAAGGCGTTCGGAAATAGAAATGCCATTAATGAAAGGATGCATTGATTCGTGGATAGTTTGTCAAAGGGTTCTTAAGGAGCATTTAACTAAACCTGAGATGGAAAGATGTTATGATGTATGTAACATGTGTATTGAAGATTTTAAAAACTATATATAACTATGAGAAAAATAATTTTTAACGTATTACTGTTTTTTATTGTGATTAATTCTGCCTTATCGCAAGAGAAAATTGAGCCTTGTTACTTTGATAAATATCAAGTAGCGAGAAAGGAAACGATATTAAATAGCGAAAGGATTATTTCTGATTTTATAAGGAATAATCAAGTTTATAAAAAAGCATTAAGCGGAACAATAAAAGTTATACCAGTTGTTGTTCACATTATTCATAATGGTGGCACGGAAAATATTAGTGATGCACAAATTCAAAGTCAAATTGACGTTTTAAACGAGGATTTTAGAAAAATTGTAGGTACCAATGGTGATGGTAATGGTGTAGATACTGAAATTGAGTTTTGTTTAGCAAAAAAAACACCTGATGGAAAATGCACAAATGGTATTGTTCGGATTCAATCTACATTATCAAATCACCAAACCTATCAGAGGTCTATGCTTAAACAACTGAGCTATTGGGATAACACCCGATATTTAAATATGTATGTTGTAAAGAGCATAAACGGGTCCAGTGGGATACTCGGGTACTCTTCCTTTCCGGGAGGGCCGCCTGATGAAGATGGAATTGTCGTCAGACATAATTACTTTGGTAGAATTGGAACCGCTGCTGCATCTATTGGAAGAACTACTACACATGAGATTGGACATTGGTTTGGCTTGTACCATACTTTTAATGGTGGATGCGGTGTTGATACTTGTGCCGATGGCGATTATGTATGTGATACTCCTCCTGCTGCAAATCCCAATTTTGGATGTCCAACGATAAATAGTTGTTCAATTGACTTTCCAGATGTAAATGACCAAATCCAAAATTATTTAGATTATTCAGACGACAACTGTAAAGATATGTTTACTATGGGACAAAAAAACAGAATGCACGCAACGTTAAATACGATAAGAACACTTATTTGGAGTGATTCAAACTTGGTTTACACAGGTTGTGACAGTGGGTATGTTACAACTCCATGTAATGTGGTAGCTGACTTCACGGCTAATTCACAAACCATTTGTGTAAATAATCAAATACTTTTCACAAATAAAACATTGAACGGAGGTATTTCTTATCAATGGTATTTTCCGGGTGGGACTCCAGTAACATCTACATCTACCAACCCTTTAATTACATATAATGCACTCGGAACTTACCCGGTAAAATTAGTGGCCTTTGGATCAATAGGTAGTGATAGTGTAGAATTTTTGAATTATGTAACTGTAACAACACCCCCTGTTGGTCAGGCATTACCTTACTTTGAAGGATTTGAATCTGTTTCTTTTCCATCTAGTGGAATTACAATTGATAATCCGGATGGAGGTATTACATGGGAAAGGGATACTACAGCTATTCAATTTTCGGGGTCAGCATCAGCTAAAATAAATAATTTGATAAATACAAATTATGGACAATCTGATGCTTTGCTACTTCCATCTTTTGATTTCACAAGTTATAGCGGAACGCCTTACTTATTTTTTAAATGGGCTTATGCGAAGTCTGATCCGAGTTATTCGGATGAATTGATTGTGTTAGTATCGAAAGATTGTGGCGTTAATTGGTCGCAAGTGTTTTATAGAACTGGAACAAATTTGGTAACAGGGCCAACACAAACTACACCTTATATTCCGGATTCTACTACAGTATGGAAAACTGCCAATGTAAATTTAAATACATACGCTACTTATTCAAATGTGCTGATTAAAATTGTCAATGTAACAGATGGTGGGAACAATCTTTATGTGGATCATATTAATCTTGGTTCAAATATTACAGGAATTGATGATATAGAAAATAATATTACAAGTTTGGAAGTTTTTCCAAATCCTACAATAGGCAATTTTTCAGTGCATTACAATTTGAAAAATACTGAAATTATAACAATATCTCTTTTTGATGCTTTAGGAAAAAAGGTTTATTCTTCTGAAAAAGTTACTCGGGTAATAGGTTTAAATAAAGAAGAAGTTAGCACTAATTTACCAAATGGATTTTATACATTAAAAATACAGTCAAATAGTTATTCTCTAAACAGAAAGATAATCATAAGTAAGTAAATCACCACAGTGATAAAGAGATGTTGGCCATCCGACTTGGGTTTCCGCTTCTCGCTCTGTGGGTAATATTATAAAATGGAACAGAACTTTAAACAACTAATTTCTCAGTATAAAACCGACAATGAATCGGTTTATAATACTTGGTTTATTAATAATGCTGAACGCTTAAAAGCATTTCGCTCTATCAGACGTGGTGTGATGCAGGTTGTTGAGGATATCAAGAATAAAACTTTTCCAAATGATTTTAAAGATTCCTCCCTTGAGTTTGTTCTGACTTGTATTTCTGAACAAAAACAGGTATTTGTTGGAGCAGCCCATCCATTTTATTGGAAACCCAAACTTCGTATTCCTGATATATACGAAAATCAACAAAATAAATTTGCCTTCGGACAGTTTTTAGAGAACTGCTTAAATGCTAAAAGTGAAGAGCAAATAATTAAAGAAATTTTAAAGCTTGATGAATTAAAAATAAAAGGGCTTGGCCCAGCCGTGGCAAGCATTTTGTATTTTTTGCACCCCACAATTATTCCACCTTTTAATACAGCGATCATTAATGGTTTTAACTCGATATTTAAGGATAAAAAAAAATTAGGCTCATGGAGCGAATATCTAAAAATCAGAGAAGTTCTTATTGAATTTAACAACAAACACAAATCTGAATTATCAAATGACTTGGGGGCAATTGCCGGATTAATGTTTGAAGTTGGAATGCAAAAACTAACGATTGGCAGTGACAATTACATTTCGCTTGAAGAGAGAAGTAAGTTAGAAAAGTTGATGGAGAAAAGACATTTAGAAGTAAAAACGGAAAAAGAGGACGAAAATCTGCATACAGAAATGCAATACCATTTATTGAAAATAGGAAATTCATTAGGCTATGATGTAATCTGCGCATCTAATGACAAATCAAAGTCTTTTAACGGAAATAACTTTTCTTTTCTATGCTTAAATAAGTTTCCTGAAATGAATACTGATTCGGATACCGCATCAACAATTAAGTTAATAGATGTGTTATGGTATCAAAAAGGAACGAATAATGTAATTGCAGCTTTTGAAGTTGAAAAATCCACAAGTATTTATTCGGGGATTTTAAGATTAACTGATCTTTCATATTCAATAGCTGATGGCGATGAAACATTTTATCTCATTGTGCCTAATAAAAGGGAAAAAGATGTTTGTTTACAATTAGTCCGTCCCGCTATAAAAGGGCTTGATACGAAAATCAAATACATTTTGTTTTCAGACTTACGAAAAGACTGTGATGCATTATGCAAATTTGGTGAGAATCATTTAGTAATGGAAAAAATTGCAAAGTCAGCTTAATAGCATATGAAAAAAAACAGAAAAATACTCATAAAAAAAGCATCTGGAGAAACAGCGCCTTTCATTGAAGAAAAACTTCGAAAGTCATTATTTCGTGCAGGTGCTGAGGAGTTTCAAATCGAAGAGATAATAGCTGAGGTAACTAAAAAATTATATGAAGGAATTTCCACAAAAAAAATCTATCAGATGGCTTTTAATCTTTTAAAAGAAAGGTCAAAACATTTAGCAGCTCGTTATCATTTAAAGCAAGCAATAATGGAATTAGGGCCCTCGGGATATCCTTTTGAAAAGTTTGTAGGTGAAATATTAAAGCAACAAGGATACTCTGTTGAAGTGGGAGTTATAGTTAAAGGAAAATGTGTTACTCATGAAGTTGATGTAATTGCGCTTGCAGATCATCATCACTTTATGATAGAATGTAAATATCATAATCAAAGGGGAATTGTTTGTGATGTAAAAATACCCTTGTACATAAATTCACGCTTTAAAGATGTTGAAGCCGAATGGATAAAATTGCCGGGTCACAATAAACGAATACATCAGGGTTGGGTTGTAACGAATACAAAATTTAGCACGGATGCTATTCAATATGGAAATTGTGCAGGATTAAAACTCTTAGGATGGGATTATCCGATTAAAGGAAGCCTAAAAGACTTAATTGATGATTTCGGACTTTATCCGATTACGTGTTTAACTACCTTAACAAGAGCCGAAAAGCAAGGGTTATTGGATCGCAAAATAGTTTTATGTACAGAAATCTGCTCAACGCCAAAATTATTATATGATTTAGGGATGAATGAAGCAAAAGTTAATCGTGTATTAGAAGAAGGGCAAATGTTATGTAAAAATGTAATGAAGAATGACAACAACTAGCTTAAACAATCAACCATTTACCGTAGATGCTCAAAAAGTGATTTCTGAGTTTAATAGTAATACCTCTCAAGGATTAAGTAAAAAAGAGGCAGAATCTCGTTTATTGAAATATGGTGAAAACAAAATTGAAGGGGAAAAGGCAAAAAGCCCTTGGATTATTTTCTTTAGTCAGTTTGCTAGCCCTATTGTTTGGTTGCTTTTAGTGGCTGCTGGATTGTCTTTTTACTTTAAAGAATGGTTAGATGGTTTAGCTATACTTCTCGTTATTCTTATTAATGCCATTATAGGTTTTTACATGGAATTTCAGGCCGAACGTTCTATGAATGCATTAAAGAAATTATCAGCTGTTCCGGCAAAAGTTATAAGGGAAGGTCAATTAAAAGAAATAAATGCAGAAGAAATTGTTCCTGGTGACATTGCTTATGTAGAGGCGGGAGATATGGTTCCTGCGGACGGAAGATTATTTAAAGCTCCACAGGTTCAAATTGATGAATCTGCTTTAACAGGAGAATCTCTTCCCGTTGAAAAGCAAACCGAAATATTAAGTGCAGATACTACTTTGGCTGAAAGAACCAATATGGTTTACAAAGGAACTTATTCAACAAAGGGCAACGCTTATTATGTTGTAACTGCAACCGGAATGAACACAGAGCTTGGCAATATTGCAAAAATGGTTCAAACTGCCGACCAAGCAACAACGCCTTTAGAAAAAAAATTACAAGATTTTAGTAAGAAATTAATTTGGATTACCGTTGCTTTGGTTGTTGTGATATTTATTGCAGGATTATTGGATGGGCAAAAGTTTATTGAAATGCTTGAAACATCAATTGCACTTGCGGTTGCAGCTATACCTGAGGGCTTACCAATTGTTGCAACGATGGCATTAGCTCAAGGAATGCTTAAAATGGCAAAATATAATGTGATTGTAAAAAAACTTTCAGCCGTGGAAACTCTTGGCGGAACGAATATAATATGTACGGATAAAACAGGAACCTTAACACAAAATAAAATTGAAGTAAATAAAATTATTACTCCGGCAAATACAGCTAACTCATTTGAGATAATCAATCAAATTGCATCTCTATGTAATACAGCAGAACTTCATATTGAAAATGGAAACATTAAAGAAATAGGTGATCCGTTAGAAACAGGTTTATTAAAGTTCGTTCAGAAGCAATCAAAGGATATTCAAAATTACAGAAATGAATTTGTGAAGATAGATGAAGAACCATTTTCATCTGAGACGAAGATAATGGCAACGTTACATAAGAAGAATAACGAAACGATTGTCTTTGCAAAAGGAGCTTCAGAAGAGCTTTTGAAGCGTTGTGATAAAATTTACCTCGAAGGAGGAATAGAACTACTTAGTCATGAAAAAAG
>JACQAK010000159.1 GCA_016194985.1 Bacteroidota bacterium | reverse complement strand
GAGAATTCCGATGAATGAGGCCAGTATGTCGAATAAGCGCTTTAGCAAGATAATATGAATTGATTACGAATATACAAATTTGAATATAGATTGCGTGAGGGATGCGAGCGGAAATCCTTTTGCCTGTCTCTTGCAAAAGATTGCAGCGGGTCAGCCCGACGGCGCTGTATCTTTGCGCCGACACGCCCTAATTATTAATTTTCTAAAACCTTATTTACAGAACTAATGACGGCTTTAATGACCGTTTGAGTTTGTTCTGGGCTTAAATCATAAAATACAGGTAAAGAAATCTCCCTGCTAAAATTATCATAAGTAGTAGGGTAGTTTTTTATATCATACCCCAGGTTCTTGTAATAAGTCATGGCCGGAACCGGAATGAAATGAACATTTACCGACACATCACAATCAAAGATTTCTTTCATTATAGCATCGCGCTGTTGCTCTGTAATTCCTTTAATTCGCAAGGGATACAAATGATAACAGCCCACTTTTGAATCCGTACGATAGACAGGAGTTTGAAAGCGATCGTCTTTTGAAAATGCCTCCTGATAAGTGTCAAAAATCTGTTTGCGTTTGATTTGAGTATCATCATCATAACGTTCTAATTCCACCAAACCAATGGCTGCAGCCATATCCGTCATATTACATTTATAACCCGCTTCAATGATGTCATATTTCCAGTTGCCTTTTTGGGTTTTAGCCAGAGCATCTTTGTTTTGCCCATGCAATGTTAATACACAGAGGTATTTATAAATCTCTTCATTATCAAAAGGAGCAGGAAAATTCAGAGCAATAGAACCGCCTTCTGCGGTGGTTAAATTTTTCACTGCATGAAACGAAAACACAGATACGTCTGTTAAAGCACCGCATTTTTTACCTTTGTAATCAGCGCCAAAAGAATGGGCTGAATCTGATAAAATCATGATTCTTCCCAGTAATTCCTGATTCTTTGAATTGGGTTTGAATACTGATTTATGTTTTACAACTAAGGCATTGATCTCATCATAATCACAGGGAAAGCCTGCAAAATCAACCGGCATAATAACCTTGGTTCTTTCATTAATGGCTTTCTCGATATTTGATACGTTGATATTAAAATCATCTGCATTCACATCTACAAATACCGGTTTTGCTCCACAATGAATCACGACATTGGCGGTTGCTGAATAGGTATAGGCAGGTAAGATCACTTCATCGCCTTCTTTGACTCCAAACCAACGCAACATAATTTCCAAACCGGCTGTGGCTGAGTTTAAACATAAAGTTGATTTATTACCACAATAAGCCGTTAGTTTTTTCTCAAAATCCTTGGTACGAGGACCAGTTGTGATCCAACCGGATTTTAACGCAGCGGTTACTTCATTGATAATTTTATCATCTATACGGGGTGGTGAGAATGGGATCATCTTGTTTAGCTATGTTATAAGAGATAAGTTATGAATTCTTACTTGAAAATTTATCTAAATTATACTGTGTTAAGATACAAAAGAAAAAGGCAAAGAAAATAAATCCTGCCTGAGCCTGAAGCATTGATTCGACCAGAAAATTAAATATGATCAATATGCTAAACAAACAGAAGATATAGTTCTTTTGAATAAAACCATAGATCAGTGCGCCAATTGTCATACATAGCAATAGAACAAAACCAATGATGCCTGTACCAATAAAGGTTTGAAGGAACTGATTATGGGCGTTTAATTTTTTCCGCAATGCTCCTGTCAACCCTTCCCGCTCGTAAGCTTCCAACAATTTATCATTAGCATCACCGGCGGTAGTACCAAATACAATGTTTTCTTTGATGAGTTTAACAGATTCTTTCCAGATCAAAATACGCACAGCCGTGCTTTCGGCATCTGTTTTATCAATGGTTTGCGAAGAAGAGGTTACTTTAAATGCCATCTTCATTCGTTCGAAAGGAGTTGGAAATAATTTATAGGCAGCTGCAATTGCAATGATCAATCCAATCACTAAGCCTGCTATGATTTTTTTATAGCCCTGATGATACAATATCACACAAAAAGTGAAGGGTAGCAGCAAAAAGGCAGTAATTAAACCCATTTTAGAGGAACACAAAAAAATAGTCGTGAGAAATACAACCGACATAAATCCCATTTTAATATTAAGATTCGAGAGCTCTGCCAACCATTTCGGATAAAACAACACGACCATTAATTGAGCAAAAATGAGGTACATGGCAAAATAACTGGGATGCATAAAATAGCTAAACTCCGAATAAAAAAAGGCATTGAAATCCTGAAAGAAATACAAATAACATGCTCTGAATATATCAATCATAGATACCATTACACATCCCGACACAAAGGAAATGATCACCTTCTTTACCTGCATATCGTTATAACGAGAGGCAAACAACAGAATGGGAAATGCCAGAAAACTCAGTTTAATTTCAATAGCGTTTAAAGCAGCCGGCTTATCTACCGAGAAAAAATAACCCAGAGCATGAATTAAAAAGAAACCCAACAATACATAAGCCCATTTGTTTTTAAATACACGCACCAACCCATTTTTCACATCATCAAAGGCAAAAAAGCCAATAGCCCATACCAAAATAAAGATGGCATAATTAATTCCGAATGGCAAAAAGAATGCAATCAGCAAGGGTAAATTATAGCCCCATTGAAGATATGTCTGTTTAATTTTTGCCAACATACTTTATGAGTTCCTGATGAAAATTTTGAGCAATGGTATTTCTGTTAAAACTTTGTTCCACATAAGTCCTTCCCTTTTCTCCCAATTGTTTTCTTAAAGAAGGATCATTCGCCAGTAATAAGACATTCTTCACCAGATCCTCTACATTCTCCGGTTCAGAATACAAGGCACATTTTCCCTGATTCACAAACAACTCGCGGGCTTCACCATCAACAGCTAGTATCACAGGCTTTTCCATGGCCAGATTTTCAAATATTTTGGAAGGAATAGCGCCTAAAAATAATTCCAGTTTACGCAAAGGAATAACAGACACATCGCTTGCCTGAACAATAGCTGGCATCTGTGTTTTAGAAACCGCATCAAAAAAATAAACATTGCTGAGTTGCTTGTCTTTTTGAATAGATTGGAGCTTTTCTTTTTCCGGTCCGCTACCCAATAAAATAAATTTAATAAAGGGATTGTTTTTTACTTTTTCTGCAGCCGATAAAATAATTTCCAGACCTTGTGCTAATCCAATGATTCCGGCATATAAGAACAATACATCCGTATCATTAAATCCATGGTCTTTTCTCCAGTTGCCACTTACGGTTGATGGATTGTAGTAGGATACATCTACCCCGTTTGGTAACCAATATGTTTTTACTTCCGGAAAGCGTTCATTAATACTTTTACAAATGCCCTGTGTTTGCCCCGTTACCAAAACCGATTGACGATATAATTTAGCTTCCAGATTATAGGCCAGCTTCAGCATTTGCTTATTTGTGACCACGCCTAATTTTTCAGCACTTTCGGGCCATAGATCGGATACATTAAAGATCAGCTTTGCTTTCTTCTTTCGTTTTAAATACAAGGCAGAATAACCCAAAAACAAAGGCGGGGATTCACACAGAATCACATCCACATCGCCAATTTTTTGTTTACCAACCTGCGCCGAAGAATACACAAAGGAAAAATAATTCAATAACCTCTGAATAATGGATTTACTTTTGGGTAAATAAATAGACGCTCTGTGAACAGGAATCCCTTCTATTTCCTCATACATATAGTCTTTGCCTTCGTATCCGTCATAAATTTTCATTTGAGGATAATTGGGCATAGCCGTCAACACCGATACATCCACTCCTATTCTTTTCAAACGCACTGCCAGCTCAAACAATCTGTTTTGAGGGGCACCTACTTCAGGTGGAAAATATTGGGTGAGGATTAAAAGTTTCAAGTTTCTTGTTAGTTGTTTGTTTAACTTCGGTTCTCGACTACGCTCGAACTGACAGATTCAATGTTATTCTAATTTATTTTCTAATTCTTTTATTGCCGTTTTAAAATTAACAAATTCAATTTTTTGACTGATCAGATATTCAATCAGCCACATATACCAGTCTTTCCAGGTTTTGTGCGAAGCCGAAAAATAACGGTCATGAAAATCAATTCCTAGATACGGTAAATTCAAGTCAACGACTTTATCGATTATTTTTTTGGTTTCCTCACAACTTTGAAAAAAGTTCTTACTCTGCCACTGCTTTGGTTTTTGAATGATATAACCATCCATGATCTGAAAAGGGAATTCCCACATCGCACCAATTTTATAAGGTGCTTTGTAGCCCATTTCACTGCTATCAAAGGCATAACCTGCTTTTGCCATATTAGCAAGCGTCTGATCATTTGTTCGGATATAATGCATGCGTGTTCCAAAAGAAGCTTGCTTTGAGATGTCTTTAAACAAAGCATATTCTGCATTTATTTTTTCAAAGTTTTCGAATTCAATGCCATGTATACCAACATCACAACCCATTTGCAACATTTTTTGAATCCACAAAGCCGATTGTTTTTGAGAATAGGACAAGCCTACCCCATTGTTTACACCTATAAAATAAGTTGTAGGAACCTTATGCTTCACATTGAATTCATGCAAAGCTTCAATATGTTGCCATTGGTTGGTAAACACATCTCCATAGCGATGCAATAATTCAGCAATAGAGATTTTACCTGAGAATAATTCAATATAGCTTCTCACAAAATATTTAGGCACAATCAAATCTTTCAGATAATGTTCTGTCAGAGTTAAATGGTCGATGTCGTGAGAAACAATAGCCTTCATTTTCAGCCTAAAAATAACAAAAAAGAGGGGTTTACTTTTTGTTTTTAAGGATTTTAATTAACCGGGGTAGTTTATTAACTTGTAAAAAGCTATAAGTCATAGCCTGACCGCCCAAACCCATATAAAAATTGGCTAATCCCTGTTTGGAGCCGCCTCCAAAATCGAAAATGGTAGATTTGTCGGAAAAATACTCAATGGCATGTTTCATTAAGATGTGCATGCTTCCTGAATTATCAGCCTTATCAAAATTGGTTCCTTTTAAATATAATGTGTGTTTCCCATTACTGATAAAATGCCCCAAGGCTTTTATTGTCCGGTTTTTATCCAACACCTGAAATGTATATAAAGAACCATTAAGAATCGCATTTTTGAGTAAATCATCCAATACTCCTACTGTACACTTACTTAAATGGACCTCATTTTCTAAAAAGGGATTTAAGTAGTGTTGAGATAAACCAATGATATCCTGATTGGCTACTTGCTCAACCACAAAACCGTTTTCCTTTGCCTTAGCGATATTGCGTTTGGTATTTTGATTGAATTTATAGTCTTCGGAATAATTAAGCGTATAGGTGTTTTTAGGATTCATAAACTCCGATCGCCATTGATTGGTTATGTTTAATTCTATATCAATCAATTTAAAATGGTCTAAAATGTAGTTATAAAACAATTGTTCTGCTGCCAAACTAAGGTTGCCGTATGCACCTAATTGTGAGGTGAAAGGCGGTTGAGGCAAATAGCGATAACCGAATTTTGTTTTATAAGTAACCGGAAATATGGTTTCGTAGTCACCGATAATTAATGCGTCCCAATGAGGACAGGTGGCATTCAAATAAAACGATTGTGCAAATACAAAAGGAATCTGAGAATGTAAAACGGTTTTATCCCATTTGGCAAAATCAATATCCTGATGCTTGATGTATTGCAATTGATTCATTTAAAACAGTTCCCGCTTTTTAAATTTCAATAATAGTTCCAGGGGCAAACTTGCCTTATTCACGGTGAAATAAGGCACTAATTCAGGCCCGAAGCTTCTGAAGAATTTCTCGACACCTTTAAGCATGGAGCCTTCAAAATCAAAAGTTTTACAGCCCAAGCTTTGGGCTTTTTCAATGCTTTTTTGAACCAATAAGTTATTAACGCCCTGCACACCTGATGTTTTATCAACGCCTCCTAATAAATAATAACAGGTGTTTTTATCAAATATGCAAAATACATTTCCCAATAATTCCTTGCCTTTGTAGGCTGATACAGAGAAAGAATTGGTTTCATCGGAGAATTTATGAAATATATTTTTTAATTCTGTTTCATAGATATTGGCATCTGTTGTATTCAATGAATTGATAAAGAAGTGATACAACTCTTCTTTACTCAATGTGTTTTCAGTAACAAACACTTCTTCCTTAATGGCTTTATTGATCACATTTCTGTTCTTGGAATCAAAATTGGATCTAATATCTTCCAATGTTCTTTCCAAATTAATGCGATACGTATAATTAGGAATGACCTTGTATTTATTCCAGATGAACGGCTGAAAGTCAATAATAGCAGAAGGAAAAGCCAATACGGTTAAAGCACTTTTCTGAGCCGTAAAAAAATCACAGACGTCATTCATGATCTCTTTTGAGAAATTATTAATGGATGAATGATTCTTACTATCTGAGATAAAAAATAAGCCGCAATGTGGCGTATAGGGCGGCAATTTCAAAAAAGTGAACCCGTATTTTTTCGTATTCAAAAAATAAAACCCACCAATTAACTGGTGCTCGTCTTTATAAATACCAATAAGCGTTAAAGCATCTCCGTATACTGATAACCATTTTTTACTGGCAAATACGCCAATAGAGGGTTCTGCTTTCTCGCAAAACACATCCAGGTTATCCATCCGTTTTAAAATCATTTTATGCTTTTATTAATTGACTATAAACGTCAATCATCTGTTGTATATTATTTGTCCAGTTATATTTTTCCATCACTTTTGCTCTGGCATCCTTCCCTACTGTTTCTTTTAACGATTCATCCAGCAAATATTTTTCTATTTCATCTGCTGTTTGTTGCACATGACCAACTTCTACCAAGCTTCCAAAGGTACTATTTTCTATGATTTCTTTTAAGCCTCCAGTATTGGTAGCAATCACCGGCTTTTCACAGGCCATGGCTTCAATAACCGATACACCAAAACTTTCATAATCACTGATGTTAACCAAGACATCCAGCATATTGAAATAATTGGAGACTTCCGAAAAAGCAATACGTCCGGTAAAGGTTACTTCTTGATCGATTCCATGTTCAGTCGCTAAATGTTTCAAAGCGTCCATTTGAGAACCCTCTCCAATGATCAATAGCTTCAAAGCTTTATCGTTATGCTTTTTCTTCAAACCTGCAAACGCTTTGATTAGTACATCGGTATTATATAATGGCTCCAAAGGCTTGATACTTCCTACAACAAAGGTATTGGCATCAAATAAGGACTTCACTTCTTTTTTATAAAATGTTGTCAAATCCACACCAAAAGGAATAACCTTCACGATTTTATCCGTAACAGGTTTTAAAAATTCCTTAATGGTATTGGAGGTAGCGCAAATAGCATCTGCTTTTCGTAAATTATATTTTAAAATGGATTTATTGATAAAATTCTTTTGAGGAAACTTCATTACATCCGTTCCCCAGGCTGAAATCACATAGGGATGAAAACCGCTGAGAGCACCAATCAATCCGTAACTTGTGGCATAATGCGCATGAACAACATCAGGTTTAAATTGAATAATAGCCTTCTTTAAAGGGTTCACAAATTTCAAATAGGCTAACTTCCCGGAAGTATCTAATTTTTCCGTTGGTTCAAATAAAACAGTAATATTTTTTTGATTTTGATGCCACGGATAGGAAGCTATATTAAAACTAAACAACCCCACTTCTATGCCATTGGATGCCAGGCCTAATGCCCACTTTTCGGTATGTTCAGAATAGGTATCGGATAGTAATAAAATTCGCATTACATGGGGTTTTGGTTTCCTGATACTAAATAACTAAAAAACTTTGATAATGTATAGACGTAAGCTTTGGCTTTTGAAAAATAGACCGGTCGTATAATTCCTAAAACAAAAAATAAAGGAATTCGTGACAAGATCTGCAAAAAGAAAAGAGGAACCGAACTATAGAAATAGAATAACTGATGATGCTTTTTATAGAATTTCAGTTTACTGATAATCTGGTTTGAGATCACAATAGTCTGATTCTTCTTGGATGACTGACCAATATGATGTTTTACGGTTGTTAAAGGGAAATAGATGTTTTTTCCTCCGATAAGCATATTTCGCTTGCCAAGATCCACATCATCCATCCAGAATAAATTTACATCTAACCCTTTCAATTTCAATAAAGTAGATCGCTTCATTAAAACACATGCTCCTGATAAAAAATCAACCGGTGTTTCTTTTTCCAACTCACGGTGTTGATACATGGTAGTATCAATCAAGGTATTCAGAAAAAATAATTCCAATAAATGTTGAACAGGGGAAGGAAATTTCCAACAGGATACCTGAGTGGAATTATCCGTATTAATGAGTTTAGGTCCAATTAAAACAGAATCAGACTCTTTTGTGTTTGCTAAATAATCCAACATCTTTTGAAATGATGTATCGATGAACAAGGCATCCGGATTCAGCATGACGATATACTTTCCTGTACAACGTTCGAAGCATTGATTGTTGGCGGCCGAAAAACCGACATTGTCTTTGTTTTCTATGATGGTAACTTCCGGAAATTGTGTTTTAATTGCTTCTACTGTGCCATCCTTGGAATAATTATCTGCCACAATAATTTGTGTGGGTAATGAAACATATTGATAAACAGAAGCAATCGCCTCTAATACATATTGCCTGACATTGTAACTCACAATGACCACGCTTAGCGTTATGTTGCTGTCGGAACTCATCCGTAACAAATATAACCAAATGCTATTATTTAGGATAATATTATTTGTATATTTAATCCTTCAACAATGCCCGATAAACCTCTCAAAATAGCCTATTTATCCAGTAATGACCCTACTAATAAAAAAGTATGGTCGGGTACACATTACAGTATATATAGTAGTTTAAAGAAACTTCCCGCTGATGTAACCATTCTTGGTCCCTATGAGCCAAAATTGGCAACCATGATCGGCAAGGTCGTGACGGGCTTGTCTCAGTTGATCTTTAAGAAACGTTACAATTACAGACATAGCTATTTATTAGCCAAAGCTTATGGTAACTATTTCAATAAAAAGTTAAACTCAGCGCATTATGATGTGATTATTGCACCTGCCGCTACCTGCGAATTAGCCTTTATTAAAACAACTATTCCTATTATTTATATATCCGACAGCACGATCAATTTATCGTTGAATTACCATAAAGCTTTAACAGGTTTAATGACTTTTTCGGAAAGAGAAACCAGACGCATTGAGCGTTTAGCTTTAAGTCACTGCAGTAAACTCATTGTTTCTTCTGAGTGGGCCGCCAAATCACTGATTGAGGATTACAGATTTCCGAATACAAAAGTAGAGGTATTGCCTTTTGGTGCGAATATGGAATTACTTCCTGACAAGAAAGACATCGAAAATAAAGACACTGCAGATAGCTGTAAATTATTATTTATTGGAGTTTATTGGGAAAGCAAAGGCGGCGATATTGCCTACAACTGTTTTTTGGAATTATTAAAAATGGGAGTAAATGCCGAATTAACGATTTGTGGCTGCACACCGCCCGAAAACATTACCCATCCAAAATTAAAAGTTATTCCGTTTATCGATAAAAATTCTAATGACGGGATGCAGCAATTGTATTCTGTTTTTATGAATCATGATTTTTTAATATTACCTACCCGTTTTGATTGCACACCAATTGTGATCTGTGAAGCCAGTGCCTTTGGATTACCTTCGATTGTAGCTGATACAGGCGGTGTTGCCGGACATTTAACTGTAGCTAAAAACGGGTATTTGGTTGCTTATGAAGATACCGGATTGAGTTATGCGACGATCATTGCAGCTGTGTTTAATGACAAAGAAAAATTCAATCAATTAAAGAAAAGCAGCCGCGAAGAGTTCGATAAAACATTGAATTGGGATGCTTATCGCGAAGGCTTGAGACGTATCATAAGTTCGATTATACAAACTTCATAATTTTCCATTATTTCCTGAATATATTGTTCGACCCCGAAGGGGTGGTATATCAATAGGTAAAATTAGTTTCTTTTCAAGTACGACCCCTTCAGGGTCGAATGTTTATCGATAAAGTAACAGACAGGAATTTGCATAAAAAACTACCTTATCCAACGAATAACGGACTTTGCCAGTAATTTAGCATTAAACGAATTAGTGACCATTGTTCGTTTTCTCAATAAAGATGTTTGGTAATACCTGTAAGCCCATAATCCAAGGCTTGTATTTCCGCAACAATCCAACCACATTTTATGGATCACTGATTTGAACTCGGCTTCTGCAATGATTTTTTTAGTAATGTTTTGATCAATTAATGACAGTAACCATTTTTCGATCTGGATGACATTTTCTTTTGCTTGTATGCGGGCATTTGAAGCTATTAAAAAATGAGTACTCAACTCCTGTTCAGTATACACAAAGCCTAAATTTTTCAAATAGCTTTCCTGAACATTATTACTGTTCTTCAATTGAATATCACGGTATTGGCGACTAACCTGCTGTGCATGGTCTCTGTATTTAAATAAGACCTGATTCAAATTACAAAAATCAGTATGTAGCGCCATTCTTGTCCAAAGATCATAATCCTCTACATGTTTGGCGTTTTCGGAATATGATAAATGATGATCCATTAACACCTGTTTTCGAAGCATTAATGTTGGATGACACATGGTGGCAGTAAATAAGAGAAATGATTTGATCTCATTACTTTTATATATCGATGTAACTGTTGTGGATTGAGCGTTATTAAAAGAAATATAGTCACAGCCCACAACGCCGATAGTTGGATGTGATTCTAAAAAATCAACTTGTTTTTTAAACCGCTCCGGTAAACACAGATCATCAGCATCCATACGGGCAATGTATTTCCCTTTGGATAACTCGATCCCTTTGTTTAATGAATAGATCAGGCCTTTGTTGCCATCATTATCCACTAAAACCATTCGTTGATCATCGTATGATCGTATAATCGACAGGCTATTATCCTTTGATCCATCATTGATAATAATAAACTCAAAATCAGTAAAACTTTGCTGCAAAACACTGTCTATCGCGTCACGCAAATAGCTCTCTCCGTTGTAAACCGACATCACAACAGATACCAAAGGTGATATGTGATCTAGGCGATGATCCATGATGATGGAATTAAATCGTTGGTAGTTAAGGACTTATTAGTAAACCAATTAGCCGGGGCAATCACTGTTTTTGAGACATGTTGATTGAGCCATGCTGCCCACCAGCTAAAGCTACTGTTTGCAATAATATTGTGTTTACAATGACTCATCAAATACATATCCAAATGAAAGTTTTGTTTTTGATTGGCATCTACAAAGTGAGCAGGATCATTCAACTTCAAATTAGCTCTGCACCAATCGAGATCATCAGAAAACACAAAAATTTCGATAGATGAGTTCTTTTCTTTCAATATGTTCAACGCTTTTGTATAATAGTCGAGTCCCAGATTACCATGATGTTCCTGAGCATTCTTGCTTGACACATAATCCCCCCGCCTGATATGCAAAGAAACAGAGTTGCATGAATTGATTTTACTTAACCATTGCTCATTGTTTGTATTCACTGGTTCTTTAGGAGTAAACTCTTTTAGCAGAACAGTTTCTATCGGTTTAAAATATCTTTCGCTTTGCCAGAACCCATCCAGATAAGTGTTTTTAGGGTAATTTAAAAACTCTTTCTGATACTGAATACCGCTTTCGGCAGCATATAAATTCGTAAATAAAATAGGCAAATGACGTTGCAAAGCTCGCGAATATTTGGAAGAACCTTCTATATTAAATTTCTTAATATCCTCTGTCGAAGCAATCTTCAGATCTGTATGAAACACCGATAACTCTAACTCACGCTTTGTATAAGCCCCATTCGGGTTCTTCTCTAAAAAAGAAGTATCAACTAACAGGTCTGTTTGATGCAAATGAGCTAAGTGTCGCCCGGCTGCATACTGAAACATCTGGTTTCCCAAACCACCTATGAGTTTTACAATGATCATATAAATTGTTCAAATTTAAATATATAATTATTGTACCGGCTTTCAAATAAACGCTTTTTAAAGTCTTTCCATCCACGATTCTTAGACAGCCCTTCAATCACCAACATAAAAAATGATTTATGTTCATTGGCATCAGGCACTATCTTTTCGAGTTCTGAATAAGATTGAATCCTGTATTTAAAGAACAGATAATCAAAAAATGAAGCAAATCCTGCATCGTTACGTGTATGTTTTTTGATCTTATTAAATAACAAAACATGTTCTCTGATCTGCAATTCCTTATCATCAATCACAGAACCCGTTACCTGCCCTTCGGTATCGTGCGCTGTCGAAATCAATGGCAAAGGAAGATACCCGATCTTTTGTGCATGAAACAAATACTGCATATAAAAATCAATATCCACTAACCATTTGAACTTTCGGTCGTAACTGAACGCTTTGTTATTAACATAAAGTGTGGTTGACGGAGCTCCGATCATATTCTTAAAAAAGAGAAACTCCGGCTTCTTTTTGAGAATCGAAAATTGCTTTCCGGATATTTTATGAATATGATGGATCCCTGTTTTGACATGCCATACATCGGTTTGGCAAAACAAAAAAGAAGCCTTCTGTTTTTCTATTTCGTCTACCATTAATCTCAAACTATTGGTTTGAGTAAAAAGATCATCATGATGCATGATCTTGATGTATTTTCCTTCTGCTTTTTGGATAGCGGAATTCCAGTTTTCCGGCATTCCCAATGAGGGTTGGTTTCTGGTGTAGAAATATGGCTTATCTTTTAATACAGTTTTCAGAAATTGTTCAATCGAATCATCCGGTGTATCATCCGAGATAATCAATTCATAATCTTTAAAATCCTGAGTTATGATCGATTCCAAACACTTTTTCAAGTATTCGGTTTGTTTATAAGTTGGTATGCATATAGAGACGGCTTTTTTCATTTGACGCTATATACAGAAGTATTTTGTTTAATAGAACTTTTATAATACACTTCTTCTTCCGACAGATGATTGGAATCTAAATACCATGTTAAATGCTGTGCGGCCAGCCTTCCTCCTACTCTGATAGCCTCGCACTCTTCGGCATTACCAAAGGCCAAAGGTTTGTATAAAGCGAGTGTTGTATCGACCGGCGCATCATATACATCTTCCTCTAATTGTTTAGTCCAATAAACCAATTCATTTTTAATCGCCTCCTGCTTATGCTGATAAAAATCAGGCAGATCATCTATTTTCAACGCTACGCCTGCTTTTTCTTTTCCTGAATACTTATTAAGCTTTACGTACAATTGATACACGAAATCTTTAGGACAATCGTGCTGTAGCAAAATATCGGGATCCGAATACACATAGTATTGATTCTTAAATTGCTCAAATATCCTGGTTTCCCATAAGGCACGGTATCCAACATTTTGTTTCAAAAAAATAACTTTGGCGTTCACCGTTTTATAGTATTCCAATAACGGAGGATAGGAACTGTCATTATCCAAAATATAAATATGCTTATATCCGAAAGAGGATAACTGTTCTACCATTAATTTCAAAAAGGTATAACGGTTTCTGTTATTAATAATAATGGGCACAACAAAGCAGTTTTCGGGAGTGATGATCTGTTTCCTGAACATCGTTCTCTTGAGCGAACGTCTGGTTTTGGAGAACGATTTAACAAGCTGTTTTTTGACAACAAACAAAAATTCTTTTATAGGATGATCCTGAGCCATTAAAAATTTTGCTTTCCTCTTATCTTTTGAAGTGAATTGATAAATGATGCGTATTTACTTCGTGAAAACGCATTTTGTTTTTTCAAGCTATCGTATACTACCTCCGAAATATTCAATTTCCATGCCTTTTCGCGTTCCTGCAATTGAAGTTCATTTTGACCGGCATCATTACTAATGCCATTCCCATCAAACTCTGTAATAAATTCGTTTATATACTCTGTGGTTATGTTAGGCTTCAATAAACAACGAATAAAGAATTCATAATCGCCGGCTATTTTAAAAGAGGTATTATACAAGCCAAAGACTTTAAATAATTCAGCCTTAATAAACACACAGGGATGCCAAAACGTACTATTTAGCATAAAATCGATGTCAAGAGTTATTGGAGCAATATGTTTCTCTTTAACAGAATTTTTTTCTAAAATTAAATTACCGTAATAAAATGATTTACCTCCAGACAGAACAGGGCTTACATTTTGCAGAACATTATTATTAGCTAATATATCTCCGCTATTCAAAAACAACAAATAGTCTCCGGTAGCTTTTAAAATGCCTTTGTTTTGGGCATCGTAAATACCATTATCTTTTTCGCTTACCCATTCATTAATCCGGTGGTATTGTTTAATAACATCCACGCTGCTATCCGATGAATTTCCATCGATCACAATAAACTCAAAATCCTGAAAGGTTTGAGAAATAACACTGTTAATGGTTTTTTGAAGACCTACACTGTTATTATAATTAATGGTTATGATGGATAATTTAGCCAATGGATGTTTTAATTAAATAGTTTTGCTTTAAAGTTATAACCAATATATTTTAGTTTCGTTAATAAACTTTGTCTTTTTGACAAGGCCAATAATTTAGCATATTCTGTTAGGGCATAAAAACAGACGCTTTTCCCGGTCATTAAATTAACCCCGTATGGCATTCCATCCTTAAAGCTAATATCTTTTGTTGGTATTTGAAATATAGTCCCTTGTTTAAATCTGTACTCATTATTAACCAGATTAGCAGAACTAGCATTATTAAAATCAAAACTATAGCCATTATACACTTTTCCTAAATTAAAAAAACCACTTTCTTTTGAAAAAAAATATAAAAAGGTCATATCGCAAATGCCTCCCAAAATATGATGATCAGTATGGTATTTCCATTTCTGAGAAAGGGTTTCAATTGCATCTGTTGTATAGTAAGACGTTATTTTTTCGCAAAACCTTGTAATGGCGTCACTTGTCCATATCGAACAACAAGCCGAACCAGCCCAATAGCAATTATCCTGATCTTCCGGCACATTAAATGCGAAATCAAAAACCGGATAGTTAGCTGCTATATGGGATGTATGAGCATATAAATAGACATCCGAATCTAAATATAATACTCTATCTATATTATACTCCTTCATAAAATTCTTCAAAATATACCATCTGTACATACAGATGTATTCAAACTGATAAGAATTTGAACTCATGTGTTTGTAATAGGATTTAAAAAGAGATTCATCCGTATTTATTTTCGTACTATCAATTAATTCCGCATCATTTATGAGAGAAGAATTATTTGTTACTAAATATACTTTATTACCAAAAGAAGCGGCCTGCGTTATTGCATTAACAAGATACTCCGGTATATCACCAAAATGAATAAAAACAACCGGGACCTCATTCGCTTTTATATTATCCATTATTTGTTTTCACTAGATTTTGATAAACCTTCAACGTTTTTAATGCTGTGGCTTGCCAGGTAAATTGTTTAACATTTTGTTTCCCTAATTTAACTAAATTATCTCTAAGTTCCCTATCCTTAAATAATTTATCCATGGCCTTCTGTAATTCTTCGCTGTTTTCACAATCAATAGCTAGTGCGCTATTATTTGTAACCTCCGGCAAACTACTGCTATCTGAACAAATAACCGGGCAATTATTAGCCATCGCCTCTAAAACAGGTAGCCCAAATCCTTCATATATGCTTGGGTAAACAAAAAAAGTAGCATACTGGTATAAATTAATCAAATCCGCATCGCTACCTTTGTGATAGCTCACCCTGTCTGAAATTTGAAGTTCTGACATCAGCTTTAATTCCTCCTCATTGAATGCATGACTTCCAAAACAGATCAATTTGGCCTGGTTTTTAAAAGAGGACAACGCATAGGCCCTTAAGACTTTACCAAAATTCTTATATCCTTCGCGCTTTCCAACAAACAAAATATAATCTTCTTTGATCATCCTCTTTGTCTGAGATTCAAAATCATCCACACCGTGGTGAACTACTGTCGTTTTATGTATATCGACCTGATAATATTTTATTAAATCCGACTGAGTGTTTTTCGAAACACAAATGATATGATCAGCCGCATTTATAGATTTTTTCTTCCTCCATAAATAATCATCTGTATCAGAAAAATCATGAGGATATTTTTCGTAAATAAGATCATGAATAGTAATAACTGTTTTCACATTTTTCGGAAGATATAATTCATACCCGTTATACGTTTGATGAATGACATCTATAGTTGGATCTGATAAGGCTTTCTTTTCAATAAAGGTGTTATATGTTTCTGAAAAATCATAAAATCTATTGACCATTAATTGTCGCTTTAAGCAATTAAATGAGGTTCCCGAAAATGTGATATCAGACTCCAATAGATGTTCGTTGGGAGTAATTCCGGCAACAGTAGTTATTTCAATAGAAGTTTCTATTTTTTTCAATGCCTCGATAAGCTTAACAAAATATTTTGAAATGCCACCATGTTGTTGCATTCTAAATATTTGACTATCATAAGCGATATGCATATAACTACTGTTTTTATTGTTTACTCAGTGACTTCCTGATCGAATTATAATCACTCTCCAATAACGACACTCTTTTGCTACCTGTATTTACTTTTAGTAATTTATTAGACAACCTTTCTAAGAATGATGCTTTTTTTATTGTAAAACCTTCTTTCAATTGATCCGCATTTAATTTAGCAGATGTAAAAACATGCAAGTTCCCATTACGACAGTAGTAATTTTTATGGTACTTCTTAGCAATATAATTCATTGATTTTTCACTGTAAAAAGCAACGTGTTGACCTGTTTCTGTGGCCAAATACCACCAATTTGGCAAATCGTTATCATTTTCAGGGATCAATACTGTTGAAAAAATGGCTGTTTCGGCATAAGACAGCACTTTTTCAATTTCCTGCAAAGGATTCACAAAATGCTCTAAAACTTCAAAGGCTGTTACAATATCAAACCGTGTATCCTTTATTGTTTCTATATCAAATGTTTTTGCGAAAATATTTTCACAATAGGCATCCTGTCTGTAAAAGTTATATCCTTCGTCTCTCATCAATCTCACATATACTCCATATCCTCCCGCATAATCCAACATGACTTTTGCTTCAGGGAAACAGGCATCAATAATTATTTTTGTTTCCTTTACCAGATATATATTTCTATTAAGCAGTCCTATATCCGTGGAAGTGATCACATTACTATAGGCCTCTTCAATCCAAACAGGTTCATCCGTTTGAATAAAATCACATGACGTACATTTATGATAAAATGTTTTGTACTTATTTAAAATTATTTTTTCAAATAATTGTTTGGTAGGTGAGTTACAAATTTTACAAGTCATGAATATTATTGATTGAAACTAAAAAAGGCTTTATCCGCATCTTTATTAATTGATATCGTTTGAGGATGAATAATTTCGGACATTTCGAAGGTTTCCATATCAGCATAAGGATGCGCTTCTGTTGTATGAGTAGCATCCACGCCAAAACCAATATTTTTGATCAAATTTATCTGAGGGATAACAGCAACGCCGTTATTATTCCAAATAGCATACTGCCATTGATAATCCCAGGTATCAATTTTCTTTTGATTCATTTTACAAAAAATATCAAACCAAAAATCATGGATTTTACCTTTGCCCACATATTTTTCTATTTGATGATTATTGAGAAAAAAATTCAGATCTGATAAATTAAAATCATAGTTTTTCCAGGCTCTGCGCCAACTGGCCCATCCCCACACATGTGGAATAGAACTATAATAATACGAAGCGGGACCATATTTTTTTCCAAATTGTAAATTGGTGCCTCCAATATGCATTACCTGATGATGATGGCGATGAAAATCAAGCAAGGTTTGACAATACGAAAAAAAGGATGGATTCGGCACGCAGTCATCTTCCAAAATGATTCCTTCTTCCTCATGATCAAAAAACCAGGAAATAGCACCGCTCACAGCTCTGCCACAACCCAAATTTTCTTCTCTGAATAACGTCTTCACTTCACACTTCCAGTCTATTTCCGCAAAAATAGCTCTCGTCTTTTCACATTTAAGAGCATCTTCTGCCACATGCTTTCTTGCACCATCAGCAGCAATATAAAGTTTGGCGGGTTTAGAGTGTCGCACAGCATCAAATACCTGTCTGGTTAATTCCGGACGGTTAAATACTACCATTAAAATTGCCGGTGTTGTACTCATTTAAGCAACTCTAGTTTAAATTTAGGAAGAACGGCTCCCTGCAACTGCGAGGAATCTTCAAAGCCATAAGGATTGCCATCCAGTATTTCAAAGCTAATACTATACATTAAAACATCCTGAATCATTTCGTCGGCCCGCAAAAAGAGTATTAAAAAATAATCGCCGGGCTTTAAATTATTCTCTATTTCAAATCTGTATTTCTGATCATCATCATCATGGTCAAATATCGAATTAATAAACCTGTTACTAACATGATAAATGGTTTGATAATTCTGATTGCAGATATTTATTCCGATATCAATACCTTTAAACTTTTTATTTAAAACTGATTTGAACTGAACGTAAAAATTCAATGACGAACCAAAACGAATCGGCATTTCATCAAAAACAATTTTACTGAATAATAACTGACGGGCATGTTCGGTACGATCCAGTTCAAGCAGATTAAATGTTCGTGAACTCATTTTATAATTACTATTGTAATTATTAAACACATCCATCACACTTCCCTGTGCCACTAACCTGCCTTTTTCTAATAGGATAGCTGTATTGCACAACGATTCGATAGCCGCAAAATTATGAGATACAAATAAAACTGTTCGGCCCTCTTTTGAGACAGAATTTAATTTATCGATACATTTTTTTTGAAAAATAGAGTCTCCAACAGCCAGTACTTCATCCAGGATCAAGATCTCCTGTTCTAGATGTGCCGCTACCGAAAAAGCCAGTCTCACATACATTCCACTACTGTATCGTTTCACTGGAGTATCTATAAATGCTTCTATTTCAGAGAAACTGACAATTTCATCAAATTTTCGGTCAATATCTGCTTTCGACATTCCTAATATTGAGCCATTTAAATAAATATTTTCTCTACCTGATAGATCTCCATGAAACCCCGTTCCCACTTCCAATAATGAAGCCAGTCTGCCGTTTATTTCTACTCGTCCTTTTGTTGGAGGGGTAATACGGGATAAGATTTTCAATAAGGTCGATTTTCCAGCTCCATTTCTACCAATAACTCCTACCCGATCGCCTTGCTGAATCTCAAAACTAACATCCTGTAAGGCCCAAAAATCTTCTGTTTGTCTTTTCTGAGTGATGTTTTTTAAATTTTTTAAGCCATTAATCACATTACCATATAAGGTATCGCTTTTTAAGGTCGATTGTTTATTAAGCAAATAATGTTTACTTAATCCTTCTACTTTTATGATACTGTTATTACCCATTAAATATAATCCACAAAACTACGTTCGAACTTATAAAAATACTTCACTCCAATAAAAAGGAATAAAAATGAAACTCCTACCGACAGAATAAAATAATTGATGTTATAAATGGCTTCACCGCCAAACAGAGCATATTTAAAGCCATCAATGGCGCCTACCATAGGATTCAAACAAAACAACCAATGTAACCATTCCGGTAATCTATCTAAATAATATTGCGTGCTAAAAATAACCGGGGTAACATACATCCCAAATTGTAATATTACCGGAACAATAAATTTTACGTCGCGGTATTTAACATTAATGGTAGCAAAATACAATCCTATCCCAAAGCCATTAATTACCGTAAGCAAAATAAACAATGGGGCCAGTATAATATGCCAGTGAATGGTTTGCCCGGCAATAATAAATAAGGCAATCAATATAATCAAAGAAATCAGAAAATCTACCAGACATACCAAAATGGTACTTAAGGGAATAATGATCTTTGGAAAATAAACCTTGGAAAACAGATTGGCGTTACCAATAATAGAATTACTCACGTCATTAAACACATTGGAAAACAATTGCCACAAAAGCATAGCCGAAGCCACATACACAAAATTAGTAGCCGTATTACCCGTATTACTGATCTTACTGGAAATATAGCCAAATACCAAAATACTGATCAATGGCTTTATAAGTGCCCACATGATACCCGCAAAAGCCTGCTTGTAGCGCACCAAAAAATCGCGGCGGGCTAAATTGTTCAGTAAGCTCCTGTATTTAAGCACGTCTTTTAACGAAAAAAACGAGCTTAACGTAGAGTCAATAATTATTTTATCCTTGTTTTGCAATGTTCTGTAAATGTATAAAGCAGGTTACATGTATTAACCTACAAAACCCTAAAGATATTGACTTTATTTGTTTAATAACATCTTTTTTTACTATTTTAGACTAGCTCTTATTTCATTAACCCAAACCCAAAAACTAATGGATTTAAAAATTGCTTTAACCAATATTTGCGAACGCTGGAAATATAAATTAGACGAAACCTCGCCGGGAGTATTTAGAATAGATGTGGCCATGAAACAAAAAGACGGCTCTTTCAGATACCAATACGTATATGCCTGGCTGATCAAAGAACGCTACATGGGCAAGGATGCCTTTTATTTCAACAGCCGCTGCGGAGAATACAACCTTAATTTGAATCTGTATCAATTAATGAAGGAAAGCAGCTATTGCACTTATTGCTCGGTTATTATTACAACCGATAAACGTATGGATGGTTCTCCCTGCGAAACAGTGGTAGTACACGCCATACAGCCTGTAGAATTAACCAGCGAAGCCATTTTAAATGAAGTTGTTTGGGATATTGCTACCAATGCCGATATTATTGAGCAAACCTACTTTGGCGGGGATAATCATTAAGAATTCAGGCTCAGTGGATTTATAAATATCAAAAGAATTCTTTTTCCAATCACACTATCCTTTTGTATAGCGCTATCTTTTAGAAAGCAAATTGAATACCTTTGTGTAAGAAAAAAAGAATATGGAAATAGGAATCGATAGTTTTGCCGCCGCATCAGTTGGCCATGATACAAATACCGCTGCTAAAAGCATGGACGCTCTGGAGCAATTGCTACAACGCATAGAATGTGCCGATAAAGCCGGGCTAGATCTATTTGGTATTGGCGAACATCACCGCAAAGAATTTTTAGACTCTGCTCCTACCATGATTCTGGCAGCTGCAGCAGCCCGTACTAGTCGCATTCGCTTAACCAGTGCGGTAACCGTGCTAAGTGCGGCCGACCCTGTTAGGGTATTTCAAAATTTCGCAACCCTTGATCTTATCTCGAAAGGCCGCGCCGAAATGGTGGTGGGTCGTGGTTCCTTTACAGAAGCCTTTCCCTTGTTTGGTTTCAATTTGCACGATTACGATGCTTTGTTTTCTGAAAAACTGGACCTTCTTTTAACCATTCGCGATCACGAAACCGTTACCTGGTCGGGCAAGTTCAGACCGGCATTAAACAATCAGGCTATTTATCCTCGTCCGTTACAAAGCCCTTTTCCAATTTGGTTAGGTGTTGGTGGAACGCCCGAATCCTTTGTAAGGGCCGGAACCCTTGGCCTTCCCTTAATGGTAGCCGTCATTGGCGGAGAAACACATCGCTTTAGACCTTTAGTAGATCTATACAGAGAAGCAGGCAAAAGAGCCGGGCACTCTCCCGATCAATTAAAGGTAGGATTGCATTCCTTAGGCTATGTGAGCAACAACAAAGAAGAAGCCATTGATGATTTTTATCCGGGCTATGCCGAAACCTTTACCAGAATTGGTAAAGAACGCGGCTGGCCTCCGGTGACTAGAAATCATTTTGACGCACAAAACGGACCGAAGGGAGCCTTACTGGTTGGAGGCCCCGAAGAAGTAGCCGAAAAAATACTAAGACACAGCGAAGCGCTAGGTGGTATTTCCCGATTTACGTTTCAAATGGATAATGCCTCCTTATCGCACCAAAAACTGATACAATCCATTGAGTTGATTGGACAACGCGTAGCGCCTTTGGTAAATGCATAGGCTAAATAAATGATAGTTATAGGATTTAAATTCTAAGGAAAATTACTGGCAATACCGATTATTTGATAGAATAAATTATTTTTATGCATCTCCAGTATCTTGAATTATGATAAAAAAACTATCCACATATGTTTTAATCTTTTTAAATTCAATCGTTTTCACGCTATATGGATTTGCAAAATTACTAGGTTATCAATTATCGCTCCCGACAACTTCATATAGATTTCAACACACATTATTAAAAGATCTAAAACCCGTAAATTTTATGTGGCTTTATCATTCAATTTCTCCAACCTATGCAAAAACTATTGCGCTAAGTCAAATCATTGTGGCTATTGCACTTATCATTCCTTTTACCAGAAAAATTGCACTTCTTTTTTATCTATTCATTATTTCACAAATAGTAATTATAAACTTTTGTTTCGATATCACTATCGTAACGAAAATTTTAAGTTTAATTCTATTTGTAAATACATGTCTTCTGATTTTTATTTATAGAAACAGCTATAAGCATTTATTTTCCTATTAAAAGCCATGTAATTGGGATCCAAGTTCAAGGTTGTTTCTAGAAGCTTACTTTCATTTTGCATATCCATAGAAACCTTATATCTTTATTTAAACGTTGAGAAGTCACGATTAATCAACACATTAGTTTTCAAAACGAACCATTAATAATAAATGTATAATACAGACAAAAACAATCTGTCATTTATATGAATATACAAGAACAAATCAAAGAATATATTAACGATCAACCCGAACCAAAACGGAATGATATGCAAACCTTGCATCACCTCATTCTGAAAATAATGCCGGCTTGTCAATTATGGTTTCTGGATGGTAAAAACGAAGAGAACAAAGTTGTTTCTAATCCTAATATAGGATATGGACATTACACTATAACATATGCGGATGGAAAAACCAGAGAGTTTTATCAAATTGGTATCAGTGCCAACAAAACAGGCATCTCTGTCTATATCCTTGGCATCAATGATAAGACCTACTTAGCCAAAACATATAGCAGCAAAATAGGTAAAGCAAGCATAACCGGATATTGCATTAAGTTTAAAGCGCTAAAGGATATAAACATCAACATACTTGAAGATGCTATCATATATGGGTTTGAGGCTCAGACCTGATAGTTATAAGCATTATTTAATACAAAACATTCGTCTAATAATTTTGAAATCAACTTTTTACTATAGTATTGTAAAATGCTACAATCTATAGCAAACACATACAACTGCATCCATTACATTTGTAATGGATGTTTGCCATTATTGATATAGAAACCTGCGGCGGTAAATACGAATACAAACGAGGACGTATTACTGAAATTTGCATTGCCATACATGATGGCTTGCAGGTAGTGGAAAAATTTACTACACTCATTAATCCCGAGTGTTATATCAGTCCCTATTTCATTAGTCTTTCCGGTATTTCCAACGAGATGGTAGCCAATGCCCCCAAGTTTCATGAAGTGGCTAAAAAAATAATAGAACTTACCGAAGGGAAGATCTTTGTGGCTCACAATGTTGGGTTTGATTATGGCTTTATTAAAGACGAGTTTGCAGGATTAGGATATAAGTACAAACGGGAAACCCTATGCACCGTGCGATTAAGCCGCAAACTCATGCCCGGAAAATTATCCTACAGCCTCGGGAAATTATGTGAAAGCATTGGTATTGATGTAGAGAACAGACACCGGGCAGAAGGAGATGTGGATGCCACCGTTAAATTATTTGACCGCTTGCTCGAACTCAAAAGCATGCACCCGCAATACAAAAATCAGGGTGTAGAAGAATTAATGACCAGACGTATTGATAAGATCAAACAATACATCTTAAATAAATTACCCGAAACCTGCGGCGTGTATTACTTCCTCAACAAAGAACAGGAAATTATATACATCGGCAAAAGCGTGAATATGTATAACCGGGCAATGAGTCATTTCAATAGCAAGGAACACAAGAGCAAGAAAATGCTCAATGATCTGTACAATGTTGATTTTGTAGAAACCGGGAGCGAATTAGTAGCCTTATTGCACGAAGCCGAAGAAATAAAAAAGCACAAGCCCAAGTATAACCGAATGCGCAAAGCCGATTTGTTTACTCACACCATCGATTGGTTTAAGGATGATAAAGGAATTATTAATTTTAAGATAATAGATTATGAGGGATCTGAGAACCCCTTAGTGTCCTTTGTAAATTATTCAACAGCACGCGAACGGTTAGAAAAATGGCTTGAGGAGTATGAACTATGTTTGCGCTACTGCCATTTAACCAGCGACGAAGCCATCTGCTTTAACCATAAGATAAAAAAGTGCAAAGGCATTTGCGCTGAAGAAGAAGAGATCCTGAGTTATAATAAAAGAGCTCAGGAAATAATAGACAGCATTATCTTTAAAGACCAGCATTTTGCTCTAGTAGATCATGGTAAAACCACTAACGAACGGAGCCTTATTGTTATCGAGAATGGCCATTATGTTGGCTACGGCTACATAGATAAAACAGATTCGTTCAGTTCCCTGGAAGAATGTAAAGGCCATATTAAAAAGAGTATTTTTTACCCCGATGCCGATGATTTGATACGACTAACAAGACTAACAGAGGAGTTAATTAAATTTCACGAGTTCTATAAAATTCACTTTAGGGAAATAACAGCTATTTTAGAAAAGGACTAGTAATAACTGGATTTTTTAAAGGTTAAATTTACCTTATCCACCCCCTCCATTAATGGATCTTTTGCTTCAATATTCGGATCATACCAATCCACCTTTTTGTGTGCCCACTTTAGCCATTCTGTGAGGTCTTCGGTAATCAATTGCTCTTTGGTTGCTTTTGCTTCTATATCCACCAAATACGCCCGAATTTGGCAAGCTTCCTGCCAACGTTCCGCCTTTAGTTTAAGCTGTTTGAATTTCACTAATTCCTGTTCTATTTCTTCTTCTTTAATCTTCTTTATGCGGTTTTGTTCGTCTCTTATTTCCCTTTCTTTTTCTCTTCTTAATGTATCCGCTCTTTCTTCTGCACCTTTCATTTCAAGCTTAGCAATAATTTTTGACACTTGATTTTCTAATGGTTGTCTTCCGTCTGCCCACTCAATATTATGATAACTAATTCTTAATGAAAAGACTAATATTCCTGATGGGATATAATCATATTCTTGCCAGCTATTAGTTTTAGGTTTTGGAATTCTTTTGTTTTTTTCTCTAATGGCAATTGAAAATTCTTCCCCATAAATTACAACTTGAACTGATTCATTCGTTAGTTGAAATAGATGTCCTCGTTGCTCCATTGCTTTAATAAACGTATCCATTATTCTTAAAGCTCTATTGTAATTATCCTTGGTTGCAGAAATACTTAATGGACTCCTTAAATAACCTGTGAAATTTTTGCTAAAACGGTTTTCATTGTTGAAATGTGCCGTTTTAGTTTCAACTATTAGTTTATGCGGCTTTGTAAGTTTATCCGGCACAACAATATCAAGTGATGGATCACTTTCAATTTCATCTCTTAAAACTTCTTCAGGAGATAACTTTCCTTTTAAGCTATCATCCCCCTCTTCTCTTAGTGTTAACGAAATTTCATCTGCTCCTTTATAATCTATAGGTAATTCAAAAAATTCAATTTCTTTTCCTGCTTTTAGTTTTTCCCAATGCCCTGCTTTAGGCAAGGGAATATCCATTTGAGTACAAATTTTCTTAAACTCTGTATAAGAAAGTACATACTTTTTTAAAATTGATGTTACGGGAGTTGACCAAATAAGATCATAAAGATCTTTTCGTTTAAAGTTTACATTGTTCATTATTTGTTTAAAATTTTATATTACTGTATTTCAATGTTTTAGATTAAAAAGATAAAATTTGTAATCCGTGTACTCAAAATTAAATATCTTTCTATTCAGATTTGAAGTATATTTGTAGACGAATTACTCGAAATAAATTGAAAACGACACTACAAAATATCGCATCTATCCAGTCAGGAATCTATGTAAAGCCTGATTCCTTTGGAAGTATTGTATACTTACAAGGTAAACATTTTAATGAAAATGGTCAACTAAATACTTCATTAATTCCTGACCTTCAATTAACAAATCAAACAGAGAGACATCTTCTTCAACATGGAGATATTTTAATTGCAGCTAAAGGCAATAAAAATTTCGCTACTGTTTACGAAGAAAGAAATGGCTTATGTGTTGCTTCATCCACGTTTATGGTTATCCGCATTAAACCTGATTGCAAAAAAAAGATATCGTCTGAATTTCTATCATGGTATATTAATCATCCAAACACTCAGTTATGGCTAAAAACTAATTCAATTGGTTCTGCTGTTCAATCAATATCTAAAGTTACTTTATCAGAAATGGAATTACTTATTCCTAATATTGATAAACAAAATTCAATCTTAAAAATAAACGCATTAAAAAAATTAGAACAAAGTATTCAAAAACAATTAGCTGATTTAAAAGAACAATATGTTCAACAATTATTACTAACCTCATTAAACTAAAAAATAAAATGGCAAATAAAATCACTCAAAAAGACATTAACCAAATCGTTTGGAAAGCTTGCGATACATTCCGTGGCATCATCGATCCAAGTCAATACAAAGATTACATTTTAACTATGTTATTTTTAAAATATGTAAGTGATGTACATAGAGATATTTATCAAAAACATCTTGAAAAATACAAAGGAGATAAGGAACGCGCAGCAAGAGCTATGAGTTTAGAACGCTTTGTGGTTCCTGAAAACAGTACTTTCGAGTATTTATACGAACACCGTAACGAAAGTAATCTTGGTGAATTGATTGACATTGCTTTAACGGATTTAGAAGAAGCAAATCGTGAGAAATTAAGTAGCGAAGACGGAAGTGGCATTTTCCGTAACATCAGTTTTAATAGCAGTAACTTAGGTGATGCAAAGGATAAAAATACTCGTTTAAAAAATTTATTAATAGACTTTAGTACTCTAGATTTAACTCCTTCTCATTTAGAAAAGAATGATATTATTGGAGATGCTTATGAATACCTAATCTCAAATTTTGCTAGTGATGCAGGTAAAAAAGCAGGTGAGTTCTATACTCCTAGCGAAGTTTCAACCTTATTAGCTAAGTTAACTAAAAGTAAACCCGGAGCAAGGATTTCTGATCCAACTTGCGGTTCAGGTTCATTATTAATAAAAGCCGGAAAGGAAGTTGGTTCTGATAATTTCTCTTTATACGGACAAGAGGCAAATGGTAGCACGTGGGCATTAGCAGTTATGAATATGTTTTTACATGGTTTCGATAATGCTATTATTCGTTGGGGAGATACCATTCGTAATCCTAAATTAAAAGAAGGTGATGCCTTGATGAAGTTTGATACTGTTGTGGCAAACCCTCCATTTTCACTTGATAAATGGGGAAAAGTAGATGACAAGGAGGAAAATAAAACAGCAAAAAGTTTTGATCCTGAAACAGATAAATACAATCGTTTTTGGAGAGGTATTCCACCAAAGAGTAAAGGTGATTGGGCATTTATCTCTCACATGATTGAAACAACCTATGAAGGAAAAGGAAAAGTGGGTGTTGTTATTCCGCACGGTGTTTTATTTCGTGGAAGTAGTGAAGGAAAAATTAGACAAAAAACAATTGAAGAAAATATTTTAGAAGCAGTAATTGGATTGCCTGCTAATTTATTTTTTGGTACTGGTATTCCTGCTGCTATATTAATATTTAACCGTGGAAAAGGGAAAAACAAAAATGTATTATTTATTGATGCTAGCCAACAATACGAAAGTGGGAAAAACCAAAACAAGCTACGCAATGCTGATATAGAAAAGATAGTTGATACTTATCGCAAATTTAATAAAGGCGAATTAGCTCCTGGAGTAATAGAAGAAAAATACAGTTACGTTGCAACTTTTGAAGAGATAGCAGAAAATGAGTTTAACTTAAATATACCACGCTATGTTGATACGTTTGAGGAAGAAGCTGAAGTAGACATTAAAGCAGTTCAAAAAGAAATTGTGAAACTAGAAACAGAACTTAAGAAAGTTCAAACAGAAATGGATAAATATTTAAAAGAATTAGGAGCTTAAAATGGTATTACAATATGCATCAGATCTTCATCTAGAATTTCCTCAAAACAAGGAATTCCTTAAAGCAAACCCTTTATTACCAAAGGGCGATGTTTTATTGTTGGCTGGAGATATTGTACCATTTGCTATAATGGATAAGCATAATGATTTCTTTGATTATGTTTCCGATAATTTTAAAACAACCTATTGGTTACCGGGTAATCATGAGTACTATTATTATGATGCCGCAAAAAGGAGCGGTATACTTAATGAACAAATTAGAGATAATGTATTCTTAGTAAATAATATATCTATTAAGCATGGAAATACTAATTTGATTTTCTCTATTCTTTGGTCAAAAATCAGCCTTGAGCATCAGTGGCAAATAGAAAGAGGAATGAGCGATTTTCAAGTGATTAAGTTTAACGGCAATCGTTTTTCATCTAATCATTTTAATCAGTTACATGAAGAAAGTCTTTCTTTTATCAAGCAAGAATTACTTGGCAATACCTCCGAAAATTTAATAGTTGTCTCGCATCATGTTCCAACATTTATGAATTATCCGGAACAATACAAAGGAAGCATGTTGAGTGATGCATTTGCGGTTGAACTTTTTGATATGATTGAAACATCAAATATTAATTATTGGATATACGGGCATCATCACCAAAATACCCCTGATTTTAAACTAGGAAGCACTAATTTGATTACTAATCAGTTAGGTTATGTCCAAAATAACGAACATTTATTATTTAACACTAAAAAGACCATTTTATTTTGAAAATCAGTAAGATAACACTAAATTTGCACAATAACATAGCTAATGTTATTGTGCATTATTAATGATATTGATTGAAATATGAAAAAGTTAACAGCATACATAAAAAGTGTTCTTGGAATTGAATTAGAGATTCAGCCATTAGATAATTCTATGCTGAATAAACTCCCTATGTACTTAAGAGAGGGTTATAGATGGCACAAAGCGATACTCGCAGGCAGAACTTGCTTATTAGCTGAATTGAAAAATGCAAACGATTTTGGAGTTGCGCAAATTGAGAAACATTTTGAACAAGCAAAAACTACTTTCAATTTACCAATAATTGCAGTTTTCAGTAAAATGGAGGCGTATAATAGAAAACGCCTTATTGAAAGAAGAGTAGCATTTATTTTACCCGATAAGCAATTGTACATACCTGAATTTTTTATCGATCTGAAAGAATATGGTAAAGCAGTAAAAAAAGAAACTAAAACTCTAACGCCAACCGCACAACAAATTTTCTTATTACATATTCTTGATAGAAATCAGAATAAATTATTAGAGCAAAAAACATTTAAAGAGTTAGCTGTTTTATTAAAAACTAATCCTATGGCAATTACACGTGCCGCTGAAAATTTAAAACAACATGAACTGATTGACGTAATCGGAGATAAAGAAAAATTCATCCGCTTTAATTTAGACCGACATCAATTATGGCACGAGACTTTGAACAGAAATTTATTGATTAATCCGGTATTAAAACAAGTGTATGTAGATGAAAAACCTTCTGGCTATTTTATGCTACACTCTAATGCGTCTGCGCTTCCTGAATATAGTGATATGAACCCTAGCCGTCAGGAATTTTATGCCATTGATAAAAACGATTTTTACGAATTACAAAGAAAAAATGGTTTAGTAAACACTAATAATCATGAAGGTCGTTACTGCTTAGAAGTATGGAAATACAATCCTGAATTACTAAATGAAATGGCATTACCTGACAGTTCAGTTGTAGATCCTCTTTCTTTATACCTAAGTCTTAAAGATAATCATGATGAGCGAATTGAAATGGCTCTTGAACAAATAATAGATAAAACAATATGGTAAGAGGATTAGATATATTTAAGAAATACTTTGAAGCATACCCTGATAATTATGTAATAATTGGTGGTACTGCTTGCGATATGATTATTGATGAAGCGGGTTTCATACCTCGTGCTACTAAGGACATAGATATAATTTTGGTAGTAGAGGCTTTGAACGCTGATTTTGTAAAACAATTTTGGCAATTTATACAAGATGGAAATTACGAGCGTAAGGAAAAAAGCGAAGATGAACGTAAATACTACCGTTTTATGAAACCTGAAAATGTAGAATTTCCATTTCAAATAGAGCTATTCGCAAGAAACCCCGATTTAATTGATTTTGACGAACAAGCGCACTTAACTCCTATTCCAGTAGATGATGATTTAAGTAGCTTATCCGCCATTTTGTTAAATGAGGATTTCTATCATTATATGCTAAAACAAAGTGTATTGGAAAATGGATTACATAGAGCTAATACCGAAGCCTTGATATGCTTGAAAGCAAAAGCATATTTGGAAATTGCAGAGCGTATAGCTAATGGTAGTAAAGAAGATAGCAAACAACTCCGAAAACATAAGGGTGATGTATTTCGCTTAGCAGTTATGCTAGCCGAAAATGATGTGTTTGAATTGCCCGAGAGCATTAAAGAACAGTTACAAGGCTTTGTAAATGCTATTGCTGGTGATTTGCCCGATAAAGCAATCTTTAAAGAAATGGGATTCGGAGCAATAGAACCGGAAAAAGTTTTAGAACAAATTAAAAAAAGTTTTCTACTAAAGTAAAAAGACAATAATAATGCAATCTTCATTAGATAAGGTAGACGAACTGGTAATTGCTTTAAATAAATTAAAGCCAATTAAAGCGGAATATCAGCAAAAGCTTGATAAAAAATTCCGCTTGGAGTTTAATTTCAATTCCAACCATTTGGAAGGGAATACGCTTACCTATAATGAAACGGAATTGCTTTTAATGTTTGATAATACAAAAGGTGGTCATCAAATGCGTGAGTATGAAGAAATGAAGGCGCATGATGTGGCTTACAAAATGATAAACGAATGGGCTAATGAAACAGAAAGACCTTTAACTGAGCAGGCAATTAAAAATTTAAATGAAACTATTTTAGTTCGCCCTTTTTGGAAAGAAGCTATTACACATGATGGGCAAAATACAAGAAGAGAAATAAAAGTAGGTAACTATAAAGAATATCCAAATTCTGTTCGTTTGCAAAATGGAGAATTGTTTGAATACGCTTCTCCATCTGAAACACCCATTTTAATGAACGAATTAATGGAATGGTACAGAACAGAAGAAAATAAACTTCATCCCGTTACACTTGCAGCAATGCTTCATTATAAATTCGTTCGTATTCATCCATTTGATGATGGAAACGGAAGAGTGTCTCGTTTGCTAATGAATTATGTGTTACTTAAAAATAACTTGCCTGCTGTTGTTATAAAATCTAAGGAGAAAAACAAATACTTGCAAGCTTTGCATGAAGCAGATGCGGGAGATTCTGAAGCCTTTATCACATACATAGCTGAACAATTAGTTTGGAGTCTTGAAATTTATATTAAAGGTGCCAAAGGAGAAAGTATATCTGAATTAGGTGACTTTGAAAAGGAACTCAGTCAAATAGAATTGCTAATAAAAAACAAAAAAGCAAATGTAGTTAAACGCTCTCCTGAAGTTATTTATAGCATTTACAAAGAATCATTAACTCCCCTATTCTCGAAAGTGTTTAATAAATTAAGTAAACTTAGTGTATTGTTTACTGATTTTGAAGCAGTTGTTTATAGAGAAAGTACAGGAAGAACAACTAAAGTAGAAAAAGCTTATCTGGAACTACTAGATGACACATTTGCGATACCAAATATAAATTTTAGTTATACTACTGTCAATTTTAGATGGGAAGGTTTTTTAGGCGAAGGAGCAGGTGCCTTTAGTGAACGAGTTGATTTTAGATTAGATTTTGATGATTATCACTATTATATCAATGAAAAAAATAATTCCCGAAATGAACTAACAGAAATTAAAAAGCTATACAGCCAAAATTTAACGGAAACGGAAATTGATTCTATATCAGAAGAACTAGCAATGTTTGCTTTGGGTAGAATTAAAGAAACATATAAACACAGAACAGGAAAAGAATTAAATTAATATATAGGAACATGAATTTATCTGTAGAACAAAAAAAACAATTTAGTGATATACTTGAAGAATTAGGCAAAACGCTTGATGTAACAGAAACTCAATATGAAGCTGCCGTTAAAAGCTATCAATTTGTTGCTGAATGGCTTTCAAAAGATGATTCACCTATAGCACAATATAGCCCTGAGATTTTGCCACAGGGATCTTTTTTATTACAAACTATGATTAAGCCTATTCACGAAGAGGATGAATTAGATATAGATCTAGTATGTAAGCTTGAAAAGATAAGACCAGGTCTTACCCAATTTAATTTAAAACATTTGGTTGGTGATAGGCTAAAAGCAAATGGCACACTTGACAAACTACTCGTGAAGCCTGACGGTAGAAGATGTTGGACGTTACAATATGCCGAAACTGCGAAATTTCATTTAGATATTTTACCATCTGTTGTGGCAGAAGGATATAAAACTATACTTGAAAAAGCTTTTTCTGCAACTAATTATGAAGATACACAGTCATTGGGAATTCGCATCACAGATAACACATCCTCTATATACAAAACTTCAACAAATTTACTTGAATGGATGAAAAGTAATCCTTTTGGATATGCAATATGGTTTCAAAATAGATGCAAAACCAGTGTTCATGAAGTGAGAATGATGAGTGAAGCGATTCAACCTGTTCCTAAATTTCAAAAAAACAAATTTCCGCTCCAACGTGTTGTTCAAATTTTAAAACGTCATAGAGATATGATGTTTAATGGTGATGATGACAAACCAATTTCAATCATTATAACAACATTAGCTGCAAAAGCTTATAATAAGGAAGTTAATATCATTGAAGCTCTTGTCAATGTAATTGATAAGATGCCAAACTATATTGAAGAACGCAAATCAACTAAAACAAACAAAACTATTAAATGGATTGCAAATCCAGTAAATGAACAAGAGAACTTTGCCGATAAATGGGAAGAGAATCCTAAACGACAAGAAAATTTTTATAACTGGTTGCGTCAAGTTAAAGTTGATATTAATAATGTAACGGGGTTAACAGGTAGCCACCGAATTATGGAAAGTTTATCAAACTCATTTGGTAAAACTGAGGTAACAAAAGCATTCTCTAATCTAGGCAAAGACGCTAAATTACTGACTGAAAATGGTAATAATCGTTTTGATACAAAATTAGGTATTATGACAGGAGCGGCAAATCCAATTAAACCACATAACTTTTATGGTACCGAAGATTAAGACCTTACCAATTGCAATACAAGCAATGAACATAAAAAAAATGTTTCCTGAAACAAAGGTTACGTTGCTGCGTGATTGTGAATTAACATGGATACACTCTATTACACCATCACCTTTAGGTGATACTTATAAAGTTAAATTAGTTTACCATCTTACAGAATCACCCAAAGTATATGTTGTCGATCCTAAACCATTATTATTAGCAGAAGGAAAACAAGGATTACCGCATTGTTACGATCAAAAAAAACAGCGTCTTTGTTTGTATTATCCTAAATATAAAGAGTGGGATAAAACAATGTTACTTACTGCAACTGTTATTCCATGGACATTTGAATGGCTATACCATTACGAAATTTGGCTAGGAACAGGAGAATGGCATGGTGGCGGAATACATAACTCTAGTAAAAAAGAAGAATCGAATGACAAAAAATAACAATACAACAACTTGCTACAAATCTTCTCCTCTTGGCTTGATTCCAATTGATTGGGAGGTTAGAAAATTTAAGGACATTATCCTAGAAGGGAGGCTTGGTGGAAATTATGAAAATGCGGAAGCAAATGAAGGAATTCCAGTAATGAAAATGGGAAATATTGATAGAGGTGTTATCAAGTTAGACAAAATCCAATATCTGCCAGAGGATTGCATATACAATGAAGAGGATGTATTGAAAGAAGGTGATTTGTTGTTTAATACTCGTAACACTCTTGATTTGGTTGGTAAAGTGGCTATTTGGAAAAATGAGTTGCCGCTAGCTGTTTATAATTCAAACCTAATGAGAATGAAATTTGATGAAGCGTTTGTCGTATCAAATTATTTCATGAATTATGCATTTAACTCAAATTATGCTTTAAATCAATTAAAAAGTATAGCGACAGGGACTACAAGTGTAGCTGCTATTTATGGTAGAGATTTAGACACCATCAAATTTATCCTTCCTTCTCATCAAGAGCAAATTGCTATTTCAAAAGCAATAAGTCATTGGGAAAGCTGTGTAGATATAATTAATAAACTAATTTTCCAAAAAGAGCAACGCAAAAATTGGTTGATGCAACAATTACTTACTGGCAAAAAAAGATTAAAAGGTTTTGAGAGAGAAAAGTTGGTAATGAAAAACATTCACTCATTTGCAAAAGAAATCTCTATTAAGAATAAAGAAGATAAAGATTTAGTAGTACTTTCTTGTACTAAATACGATGGACTCGTTCCTTCGCTTGAATATTTTGGACGTAAGATATATTCAGATGATTTAACAACGTATAAAGTTGTACCAAAATTTCATTTTGCTTATGCCACAAACCATATTGAAGAAGGCAGTATTGGCTATCAGTCGAAAATGGATTTAGCATTAATAAGCCCTATGTATACTGTTTTTAAAACAGACGAAAATATAGATGACGTTTATTTATATAGAGTTTTAAAATCACAACTTTATATCCATGAATATAAAAAGCGCATGGAAGGTTCGATTGACAGAAGAGGTGGACTAAGATGGGATGAGTTTTCAAAAATAAAAGTTCCTGTACCCTCTATTAAAGAACAAAATGCAATATCTAATTTTTTCTTATTTGTTGATAAGGAAATAGAATTACTTCAAAACAAATTGAATTATTTAAAAGAACAAAAAAAAGGCTTGATGCAGCAATTGTTAACTGGCAAAAAAAGATTAAAAATTAAATAAAATGGCAGAGAAAAATAATTTTATAGATTTTAAAAGTGATTACGATTCTACAGATTGGAACAACTATATTCCACTTAATACTTATCAATTTAAGCAAGTTCACGAATTACCTGATTTCATTCAGCAAAATGGACTTTCAAAAAAGTTTAATTCAGCTTTAGTGGTTGCTTCTGCAAGCACATCGTATGATTTTTATGGAGTTATAGGTTACAGACCAGACGAGAAAAATAAAGTTATTGATGAGCATGCATTCGTATACATAAGAGACAAGGGAACAGACGAGATATTTGGCGGTATACTTCATCACGGTGATTATGAAGGAAGAACTACTGCAATACCTGAACATATAAAAAATGCACTAGATGCTTCTGGAGTTACAGCAAGTATTTCTTTTTCAAGGATGCCCTCTAGCAATAATGGTGATTTGGATAAATTAATGGAAGATGGAATACTAAGTGGTGTGTCGGCTAACTTTAATATTTCATTTGATAAAATTAAAAAGGATGGAAAATAAACCTTTCAAAATATTATCAATAGATGGTGGAGGTATCAGAGGAGTTTTTCCTGCTATGGTATTAGCTAACTATGAAGCTGAATTAAAAGCTAAGGGTGTTGAAAAATGGCAGGTATACCAAAACTTTGATTTAATTTGCGGCACCTCTACTGGTGGAATAATGGCTGTTGCACTTGCGTTGGGTATTCCGGCAAAAGAGATTTATGAATTATATTTAAATAATGCTGACAAGATATTTGGAAGTAAAAAAGGCTTTCTAAAACGAATCAAATATTCAGCTCATCAAAGAGATGAACTTGAAACGCTTATTAGAAACAAATATAAATCTTATCACAATGGAGAAGATGGTGAAGATCCAAGATTAAAACATTGTAAAACTCATGTGGCTATTCCTATTTACGATTTAATGGAAGGACGACCATCTGTTTTAAAAAGTAAATATCACGATGCTTTCGTAAGAGATTATCATATTCCTGCATATCAAGCTGCATTAGCAACATCTGCCGCTCCAACATACTTTGACCCCTACTCCGATAAATATATTGATTTAAATGGTTTAGAGAAACCTTTTCAAAACAAAGTTGATGGTGGTGTATTTGCCAATAACCCTACTCTAAATGGTATTATTGAGGCTCAGAAAGCTTTTAATCTTCAACTGAAAGACATTTCTGTTCTATCAATTGGAACAGGTCATCAGCGTTTTTGCGATGCGGGAATTGATAAAAAAAAGAACCATCGTGTTAAGTATGGTATTCGTTATTGGATGCTTGAAGATGGTAAGAAAAGATTAATCGATCTTTTTATGCAAGGACAAACCCAGCAGGTACAGAATTTAATTAGCATTTTAAAAAATGGCATTGACAAAAGAGAGCCAGACAATTTCGAATATATTAGAATTGATACGCAATTAGATGAAAGTTGCAATATCGAAATGGATGAAACTGATAAAAAAAAGCTTGAGAAATTAGCAGAAAAAGCCAATATAGAATTTCAAAACAATGCTACTCAGATTATTAATCTTTTTGGAGATGGAAATAGGTATTTAGAATCTAAATAATTTACAATACAATGGGAAACACACATAATCAATTCTTGCAGTTCGAAAAAGAAATTTCGTTGAGCTCAGCTAAAAAGAAAAAACTTATAGCCTCTCGTAAAGCTTTAGAGACAAGAATTCGTGAACATTTTAAATCTCATGCAAAATTCCTTACTCCAAAATTTTACATTCAAGGTTCATATAAAATGGGAACTAAGGTTATT
>JACQAK010000158.1 GCA_016194985.1 Bacteroidota bacterium | reverse complement strand
GGCTGTTGTGTAGCCATTAGGTGTATAGGTAACAGCACCTGCTACAACAATACTGGAGCCGGAAGCATCCAAAACTACCGGGGCATCGTCCATATGAGCACCATAATCAAAACGGTTAACCCACTGTTGTGTACCGGAACTATTGTATTTAATAGTGACATAATCGGTATTATAACTAGCATTATAACTTGGCCCTGTTACATACACATTTCCGTAGGGATCTATATCTACAACGGCACCTACATCTATATAATTACCAGTGCCATCGTACGTAGATGCCCATTGAAATACTCCTGCCGCCGAATATTTAATAGTAATAATATCTGACTCGGGAACAACAGTATTATTACAAACGGCTCCGGTTAAAATAACGTAAGTATCTTTCACAATTAACCCAACGGCAGCATCAGTTCCATTGGATGCTCCGGCATACTGCTGTATCCACAACTGATTGCCCAAAGAATTATATTTTGCCAAAAGAATATCATAATTTCCTGAACCGTTCAAAGTAGCACCCGCTACATACACATTTCCGTAAGCATCTGTTTTCGTAATGTTTTTTTAAAAGAAATCCTGCGTACCTGCATTTGTCTTCCAGTCTTCAAAAGCCATCGGAACAGCCTGAGAAAACAACATTGTACTTATTAAAGTCAATGCCAATAGAACCATTTTTTGTTTCATAATTTTTTGGATTAATGGTGAATACTATTTGCTTACTCTTTAATAAGGATTTTCAGCACTCTCCTATTACTATTCTATTCTTGCATCTACATTAAATTTTATCTTTCCTTCCAGAAATTTTACTTCCTTAAAGGTTTCTGCCAAATCAAGGATTTGATTGGCTTTCATAAATACGGGCCTCGAAACTTCGTAATCGTTATTATCCAGATGCACCGTAAAGGTTACAAATACAGGACCATCACCTCCCTGATTTTGTATGGTAGCAAATACCGCCGTATGAGTAGTGGTATCAGCCTTATCTACCTTACTGCTTACTACAACAGGGCTTGGCGGAGTTCCATGAAATCTGGCATCCGCTATAGAATCAGGTTCGCTTTGTAGTGTAAAAAAAACAGTTACTACCACCGCAATAACCATTAAGATCGCAATGATCTTAAATGCCGCATTTTTTTCATGCAGCGGAATAGTGGTTGCAAACTGTTGAGGAACGACTTCCTGAACTTTAGTAGTGGATTGCTCTGTAAACAAAGCTTGTGCAGATTGAACGGGAGCTCCGCATTTTGGGCAGCTAAAGGCTTTGTCACTTACCTCATTTCCACATTCCTTACATTGTATTAATGCCATTTGACGAGTGTATTGGCGTTGTTAATTATTTGGTAAACTTTAGTACGCAAATCTGTTGTGCGATACACAATGTTATAGAAAATAGCAACGATAGTAAAGTCATATTTACAATATATCTTACATCACAAATACAATGTAAGATATATCACAAGATGTGTAAGCGGGATTAATCTATAGGTTATATATTTGCCCCATGGATGCGAACGAGTACTTAAAGGATGGTCTTATTGACATTAGTGGCGATGGCCTCGTTTACTGGAGCAAGAAACTACGTTGCTCCGAAAAGGACCTGCGCGAGGCTGTTTACAAACTGGGAAACGGGTATACCGTTATTACCCTGTATCTGGAAATGAATCAAATGATACGCGAACAGGATGAATAGCCTTAATTCTATTGCCTGTACTGCTGAGATTCTTTAAATAGTATTTCCAGTATATTTTTTTCTTCAGGGCTCACTGTAAGGCCACGGCGGGCATATACACGATTGGCAGTTTCAATCATTTTATCCAATTGATATTCTTCCATACCATCTGCCCCACCCCAGCTAAAACCGGGTATGTGCGTAGGCGGAAATCCACCTCCAAAAATATTAGCCCCTACACCTACTACTGTTCCTGTATTAAACATGGTATTGATCCCACATTTACTGTGATCTCCCATAATTAGTCCACAAAATTGTAATCCGGTATCCACCATTTTTTGTTGAGCATAGCTATACAATTTCACGGGAGCATAGTTGTTCTTTAAATTTGAATTATTGGTATCAGCACCCAGATTACACCACTCGCCTATTACGCTGTTTCCTAAGAATCCATCATGTGCTTTATTACTATATCCAAATATTACCGAGTTATTTACTTCTCCTCCTACTTTACTATGAGGCCCAATGGTAGTAGGTCCATATATTTTTGTACTTAATTTCAGGGCAGAGTGCTCACATAATGCAAAGGGTCCGCGAATAACAGAACCTTCCATAACTTCGGCATCTTTACCAATATATACAGGCCCCGAAGTCGTATTTAGTATTGCTGCTTCAACAACAGCTCCTTCCTCTATAAAAACGGCATTGACATTCCCAATAAGAGTGTTCGTATTGGACAGTACCTGCGAGGTTCTTTCTCTGGTTAATAGTTCAAAGTCGTGTTTAATAGCCTCTCCGTTTTTGGAAAATATATCCCATACATGATTAACTGCCATAAAATCTAAAGCAATATCCTGTGCTTTTTCAAGAGCCTCGTTAATGTTTAAAGGCTCGGAGATAGAGCTTCGGAAGGCAATAAGCGTATTACCTGATCTGATACCGGTATCGCTCTTTAATGCCATTATACGATCCCGCAATGTAGCATTGGGACAAATTTTCCCATTAATAAATACTACATCATTAGTGATAACGCTTTGGTACTTTGTACTTAAATACCCTTGTGTTTGAAACGAGATTTTGCTATGGAGGTACTTCTCCCATTTTTCAGTAATGGTTAAGATCCCAATGCGTATTTCAGACACAGGTTTGGTAAAGGTCAATGGCAAAAGGTTGTGCCAGGTGGTATCATCAAATAAAATATAATTCATATTAACGTGGTCTTCGGGGAGTTGTATTAATTGGTATCGTATTAACCGGTTGTTTTTTAAGAGTATCTATAGGTTGTTCATTGATGCCATTCATCGAAGCCGGAACATGGTTAGGTATTACCGGTGTTGTATTGTTTTTTGCAGGACATTCTCCTCTGGTATCTCCATGTGCCTCGTGCGCAGGCCATGCTGACGCCGGAATAGAAATCGTCTGACTGTCATTGCCTTCTGTTCGGTGACATATTACCATTTTTCCGGAAGAAGTCCCTGCATTATGACGTGTGGTATCCGATAAATTGGTGGATTGTTGTTGTTCTCCTGTTCCCGGTTGCATCAAATAGATATCTGCTGTTTTGGTAACAGAACCATCGGCATTGGTAGCTTTAACTGAAAGGGTGTTTTTTTCAGGAATCAGATTAGTAGTAAAATTACCATTGGAAGATGAAAAACTATAGGTCGTTACAGGTTTTCCATTAAGCATTACCTCCAATTGTGCTTGTGCAACATTAAAGGCCTTAAACTGAAAATTATATGATTCGGTTGTAACGGTTGGTGATGCTACAGGTTGTGTAACAACAACTACCGGCGGCCTTGCAACTACCCTCGGTTTATAAGTAACCGTAGCAGCTTTCAGATCATTACCATCTGTGTTGGACGCTGCAATCTGAAGTGTATTAGTTCCGGTACTCAAAGCAGCAGTATACGAAAGATTGGCGCCATCATAGGTATAATCAGATACAGGCAAACCATTATAAGTTACTGTCATTCCATTGGTATTAGGCATATTGGCAATAGTTGCCATAAATACAAAATTGGTAGTTTGCGAAGTACCTGCCATATTACCCGGAGCAACAAATGTAATAACAGGCGGCGATTTAATGTCTGCATGCGGCGTATATTCAACCGAAATTTGTTTAGTATCAATACCAAACTGATTCGTTCCTTTTACCGATAAGCTGTTAGGACCTATTGATAAATTAGTTTGAAAGAACACTTCTTTGGTAGTTGCATCATACGTATAGTTAGACTGAACTGTTCCGTTAAATACAACTTCTATATCAGATTTAGAATTTACATTTAAAACCGATAACCTGAAATTGTACAACAAGTTATCCGTTGCATTAATTTCTGATGAAGGATTAATTAGATTAACCACCGGCGGAATGGCTACCACTTTTGGTCTATAGGTAACTATGGCATTTTTAGTATCATTACCATCATTATTAACTGCACTTACGTTAAAGGTATTATTACCCTGCACCAATGTAGCCTGATATATAAGGTTACTGCCGTCATAAGTATAATTGCTTATAACTGTTCCATTGAATTTCACCGTTAACCCATTTGTATTTGGCATATTGGTCACTGTGGCTTTAAAAGTATAATTCGGATTGCTGACATTGGCCGTGGTCCCAAAAGGATTGTTAATAGTAACAACCGGAGGCAATTTAATTTCTGCGTGCGGCGTGTATTGCACCGTGATCTGTTTCGATGCGGTTCCATCCTGGTTGGTTGCTTTTACAAACAAGGTGTTACTTCCTACACTTAAATTAGTTTGAAAAAATACTTCTTTGGTAGTAGCATCATATGTAAAATTAGATTGAGTTACTCCGTTAAACACAACTCCAATATCGGATTTGGATGCCACATTTAATACCGACAGCTTAAAGTTGTATAATAAATTATCGGTAGCATTGATCTCTGAGGAAGGTATCATTAAATTAATCACCGGAGGAAGAGATAACGTTTTCTGTTTATAATTAACCGTTGCTGTCTTCGAATCGCTACCATCATTATTTGCGGCAACTACTTCCAGAATATTATTTCCCTGAATTAATGTAACAGGGATTATAACATTTGGTAAAGCGAATGCAAAATTAGACACCACATTACCATTCAGCTTTACGGTAAGTTGTGCTTTCGATGTAATATTAGTAACCGTTGCTTTGAATGTATAATTAGGTACAAGCGAACTGGCCAAAGATACATTCGGATTAATGATCGTAACCAATGGAGGTGCTTTAAGCGAACTCGCCGCTGTATATATCACATTCGTTTCTTTGGTATCTTCTCCTGCCTGATTATTGGCGGTAATACTGATCACATTTGTTCCGGCATTCAAACTTAATGGTATAGATACCTGTTTATTATTAGCATCATACGTAAATGGAGAAGACATTCCGTTCACATACACTGAGATGCCATTTTGTGCAGCTACATTTAGTACCTGTGCCTTAACAACATAAGACTGGCTGGTACTTACCTGACCCGTCTGCGACGGATTAATATAAGACACTACCGGAGGATTTCCCACAGGCTTTTGTTGCTGATAGATTATGGAAGTTGATCGGTTATCAGTACCAGCGCTATTAGAAGCTGATAGTTGAATGGTATTATTACCATTTACCAAAGTGGCATTATATTCTAAAATATGATTTTGAGGGTTATAGGTAAAATTTGAGTACCCTACCCCATTCAATTTAAATTGTATCTGATTAGGGCCCGAAACATTCAGGATCTCTGCTGATAGTTTATATTGCGGGTTATTAACGGTTTGCCCACTTACAGGAGGCGTAATAAATGTGATATAAGGTTTTTGTTCTGTTACCGGAGGAGGAGGTGTAGTAACAACAGGATCTGTGGGCTGAACAACAGGATTAGCAGGCGTTAACACAGGAGCTACCGGATTTGTAGGCTGCACCGGAGGCGTGTAAACAGTTTCGTCTTTTACCGGTGTGTTGGTGGTTTTATGTTTTCCTCTCAGGGTAAATACCAAATTAAGCCCGGTATAGTGATAATAATCATTACTACCTCCAAGAGCATCTTTATTGGCACTCAATTTACCATCCAGCAGATCAGCGTTGGTTCCTTGCGGAAAGGTAACTTTATACTCCCAAAGCATAGAGAAACCCGGAGAAAACTGATAACCTAACCCAATACCAAGCGATGGTGAAAAGGTAACCAACCTGCCATTTTTACTGCCATACGCATAGGATTCGTATTTTTTATCAATCAACCCATTATATGTATTTAAAGCTTTGGTCTTATTTCCCGAAGAATCCACCTGGCTAAAATCGTACATCTTTCCATTACCATCCAGCAAATCGGATTTCGTACGATAACTTGTAAATCCTATTCCTCCCCATAAATTAAGCAATACATGTGTACGTTCTCTTAACCGGTTAAAGGTAATTTGAAGTTCCAGTGATCCCTCGCCCAACTGCATTTTATAATTATCGTATACATAGGATCTGGCAATATGAACGGTATCCACATAGTTAACATTCATATCATATTTCCCATTATAGGCATTATTTGTTTTGATATCGTAATTACGATTATAATCCATACCATAGGTATTGGCAGCTAAATAACGCCCTCTGATTGCAAATGAAAAAATGTTGGTTTTGTTTTCATGAAATCCCTTTTCCAGAGTGATTCCGCCTGCCATTCCCCAACAGCTTCTGTAATCAGCCGTTTGCCATGCTCCACCAATGTTCAACCCCAAGCGCCATGAATTATAATACCTCGAATAATCTTTTTGAGCAAAAGAGGAAAGGCAAATGACCGTAATGATGAATAAGTATATTTTTTTCATGTTGATGCTTCTAAAAAATAAAAACATAGACACTCGTCTATGTTCTAAAATTAATAATTATTGTGTCAATATTTTAAAGTTTTGTAACCTCAATGATCTTAAATTCGGTTCTCCTGTTCTTAGCATGTTCTTCCTCGCTGCAAGGAGTATCATTTTTACAGTTATTTAATAATCTAGACTCCCCATAACCTATGGCTTTCAGGCGGTTTTTACTGATCCCTTTTGAGATTAAATAGTCTACCGCCGCTTTGGCTCTTTTTTGAGACAGGCTTAAGTTAAACGCCTCGGAGCTGCGGGAATCAGTGTGAGAACTCAATTCGATAGTCAGATCTTTATTTGTGTTAAGCACCGTAATTACTTTATCCAGAATATTTTGCCCGGCCGCATCTATTTTATAATCGCCATAAGCATAATAAAGGTTTTCAATGATTGTAATAGCTTCCTGTTTCTGTTTATTTTTCATATTAAGTACTTCCAGCCATGGATCATCAACCGAATAATCGCCCATAGCTGTTTTATCAACTTCTATCAAGTCAAATTGAAATTTACCATTGGTATTGCGTTTAATTTCACGGTAAATCCTTCCTTTGGCATCCGCAACATACACTTTCGATATATTAGCAAAACGTGGGTCTGAATCATCGATCCCAAATAAATAATTTTTATCGGCGCCCAAATTTTTAAACACAAATTTCCCTTTCTCATCCGTAATGATATTGGCGATCACTTCGGATTTATTGAAAATAGTAACTTTGGCATTGTTTAATGCTTTTTTATCCTGATCGTATAAATAGCCATTTAACGACATGACCAGATCCTGATCATCTACTACCAGATCAGATAAAGCCGATTTATCTACAGCTAATAAAGAGAATTTAAAATTCCCTTTAGCGTCAGATCTTGCAAATTTGACTTCCTTACCACTTTTGTTGGTCAAAATGATTTTGGCATTCGCTGGCAGATCATCATCTAACACCGTGAGCGAGTAATTCTGATCCAAAGGCAAATTACGAAAAGCAAAAGCCCCAAACTCATTAGTGGTTGTTTCTTCAACAATATCGCCATACTCATTTCTGATCACTACCTTTTTATTGGCAATTGGCTTACTTGGGTTTTCACCATACAATAAATTTCCGGCCATGCTTAGGTCATCATCATTATACAAATCAGGCATTCCATTAGGATCAACCGGCAGGTTCTTAAACACAAACTTTTGTCCGGGACCATTATTGTGGGTAATACGGGATATTTTAGCGTTTTTATCGGCCAGATAATATCTCGACTTATTTTTAAAATTGACATCATTTGTTTCAACTTCAGCCATGTATACTTTATCAGCATCCAGGTCTCTGAAAGCAAAATAACCCTGCTCATTCGTTCTGGTAGAGTCTATAGCTTTACTCTTTTCATCCAATAAATACACTTTAATATTTTTGGCAGGGTCGTTACTATTTTCCGTTAACAAAACGATACCGTCAACGGTAATATATTTGTTAGTGTACGTAAAACTATATATATCATCACTGCCTTTACCTCCCAAACGATTAGAAGAAAAATAGCCGGTGCTGTCGTTCACAAATACAATCCCAAAATCATCCGCGCTGCTGTTCAACAACAAGCCTTCATTTCTGTTCAGTAACCAATGTCCTTCTTTTTGTTTGGCAGATAAAATATCCAATCCTCCAAATCCAGGCAAGCCATTGGACGAGAAAAACAAGGTGCCATCTTTTCGTATGTATGGAAACATTTCGTCGCCGCTGGTATTAATATCTAATCCAAGATTTACAGGCTTATTCCATCCATCTCCGTTTTTTGTACACATCCATATATCTTTTCCGCCATAACCTCCGGGCATATCAGACACAAAATATAAGGTATTACCGTCAGCGCTGATACTTGCATGAGCGCACGAATAATCATCCGAATTATATTGAAATGCTTTCGGGCTACTCCACTTTCTGTCTTTGCCTGTTGAGATATACAATTTACCACGGTTAACAAAGTCTTTGTTCTTTTTATTAACGATATAATTCACCCGGGTTAAATACATGGTTCCTCCATCAGCCGAAAAAGCAACCGGACCATCATGATAATTCGTATTTATGGTTCCCGATAACGGCTTCGATCTTTGGACTGTATTATTCTTTATCTCAGCATAAAACACATTCAGGTAAGGTTCTCCGTTAAAATTATTAGTTGTATATTCAATATAATCACTTTGTTTTTCGCCAATGTAGAACAGCTTGTTATTCAATAATACAGGACAAAATTCGGAACGGTTGGTATTCACTCCTTCCATTGATTTTACCTGATATTCCTGAGGTTTAGACTGCCAGTATTTTATCTCCTGACAGGATTTAACAGCATAAGCTGCTTTTTTATCATCTGGTTTGGCTGCTAAATAAATTTTATAATTAGCAATAGCTTCTGTGTAGTTATTGTTGTTTTTTAAAATATCACCATACTCATAGTTCACTTCAGGATTTACGGTGCCTAATGTTAAAGCCTGTTTATAATATTCTTCTGATTTTTTATAGTCATTTAAGATATGATAACACTGTGCCAATTTGATTAAACTTTCCTGTTTTTGGGCATTATCACTTGTTTTAATAGCTTTTTCATACTTAGGAATAGCTTTAAAATACTCTGCTTTAGCATATAACTTATCAGCTTGCTTTTTTTGCGCAAGTGCAAAAAAAGACAGCAATAATACGACTACACTAAAAATATATTTGTTATGAAGTAACATAGTTCTTTAAAACGCTTTTATAAAAATCTTGGTGATAATGTTTTTGCTTTATAATTACCAAAATCAAATCCCAACATAATTTCATGTGATGAGCCCAGTAAGCGTTTTGCTCCAAGACCGGAATCATAACTATATCCTATACGTAATTTATCGGTAGCATAAACCTGTATCAATGCTCCTACACCATACCCTTGTTTAAAAAACACGCCTAACCATAAGCGTTGCCTCAATAAAAAATTTAAATTCACATCTGCCATTCGTGTTTTAGTAACAGACTTAATCATGATAGAAGGGCTAAATACAAAGTTCTCATTAATAGCAAAGGCTTTTCCTACAATTAAAAACAAATGAGAATTTAACGAATAGCTGCTGGTAAAGTTTGACGTTACACCTGTTGATGAATTGGTAGCCTGATAATCATGACTGTATATTTTGGCCTGCGTTAAATGCGTAGCGCTTAAACCGGCAAAAAAGGTATTACTTCTTAAAAACAATCCTGCGTCTATATCAACGGTTCCTTTATTTGTATTTGATAAATCGGCAATAGCAGTTTCGTTAGCATCTTTGTAATTAACTTTACTGAAATTAAACTTATAATTCAAATAGCCGGCTCTTACACCAAACGATAGTTTATATGTATTATTTAATTTAAGGATATAGGCAAAATTACCATAAGCACCTGTTACACTTTTTGCTCCGATCTGATCTGACACAGCACTAAAACCAAGGCCCACCTTATTATTTAAAACCGGTGCATGAATACTGAATCCTAATGTAGTTGGTGCGCCCGGAAAACTTACCCACTGCTTTCTCATGTCCAGTACCGCAGCAATAGCATCTCTGGCACCTGCATATGCTGGATTGATAACCATTTGATTATACTGATACAAATTATATTGAGGATCCTGCTGTGCCTTTGCTAACACAAAAAGCAAACATCCTATGAGCGTAATTATAATTCTTTTCATTAAGCCGGTTATTACTTATTACTCGTTAATTCTATCCATCCTTTAATGGGCTTTGACCCATTTTTTAATTCTATCACATAAAAATACGTTCCCGAAGGTGCCAGTTGTTCTGTGCCATGAATTGTACCATTCCAATAATTATTAGTATTACTATAGTTGTCAAAGCCCGCCAGTTTTTGTCCCCAGCGGTTATAAATATCTACACGGTTATCCGGAAAGTTCTCAATATTATCGATGGCAAAAAAATCATTTTGCCCATCCCCATTTGGCGTAATACCATTATAAACACTGATTTGACAAGGCTCTGTACTTCCACTCACCGTTAGGTTAGAAATACTAACCGTGTCATCCGGAAGGGCATTTCCTGAACCTATATAATGCGAAACCACCATTACCGAATATGTACCTGCCGGTAAGCTACTAATAACCGAACACGTGTTTACTGAGGAACAATACGATGACGGGCTCCAGTAATAAGATAATTGAAAATCGGATTGATTGGCTGCTCCTGAAATACTTGCCGAAATTTTAATAACACCATCTGTTTTATCTGCACAACTGTTTGGTGTTACAAAAGCAGATGCCGTTAACCCAAATTCACCTACGATATCGGGTTGCAAAAATCCCTGAGTAATAATATTGTTACTGTTTAAAGCAGTAGAAACAATCGGTTCACCAATGTTATAATATACTTCCAAATTGGAAGAACCTATCTGCCCTCCCCCTCCTGCCGAATTAATAACAGCAGGCGACACGGTTTGAGAAAACAGCCTCACACCAATTCCAAAAACAAATATGACAATTAAAAAATATTTCATCGTATTATTCAATTACCATATAATTAAAATTAACTGTCCAAGTTCCAGGAGTAGATATACTTCCAGCGGTACCGTTTTTAATTGTTAAGTCAAAAGATCCTGTATTAACATTAGTTACAAAATAACTCATCCCTAGTAAATCTGTTAAAGGAGTAACAACCACTGCAGGAGCTATTGAATATGCCTTATTAAAAGTTATTCGAATAGTTGTATTATTTCCCGGATTTACTATGCTAGTAGTGGTAATAACAGCAGTTAATTTTCCTTTTACATCCGTTGCATTGCTTAGTGAAGGAACGGCTGCTGTTAATCCTCCACCTGATACAGATATTGAACTAGTTGTTGGAGCTGTGCCTGTAGATTTAACATGTCCATTTTCAACCCATAGAGACAATGCTGACGCACTATTGGTAGCGCTTGAAACAGCATGAACCGCTGCCCCGATCCCTTCTGTTTTTGATAAAACAG
>JACQAK010000064.1 GCA_016194985.1 Bacteroidota bacterium | reverse complement strand
GCATCATACTTATTTTGTGATTGATCAAATGAGTTGAAGTTATATTTTTTTCTATGAGATTGTACCGGAACATGAAATACATTTTTTGTTGAAGAATTAGTACCTTTTTCTTCGCAATTGGTTGTTAGTGACAACGTAGGAAATACAAAAAATTTATTTTGTGATATCAGATAATTAATAAAGTGCTTTTTCCAGGAATGTTTGCCCCATTGGTGCAGATATTCTGGAATATAGATATTATCTGTTAGTTCAGGGTTTATAAAGAACCATTGTTTAAAATCACTCCAATGCTGTTTTGTAAATAACTGCCCCCAGGACGATGCCACTTGCATAAAATACACATCGCTATTATCATCTATTGCGTGAAAAGGATAAAAACAACTCTCTGCTACCTGATAATTATAGAGTGAAATTCCTGCAATTTTATCCTCATTTTGGTAAAATTGTTTTGCCTGAGTAGCATAGTCATAAAAATAGGGCGATACCATTAAATCATCTTCCAGTATTATAACCGACTCATATGTTTCAGTAAGATCTCCGCAACTTAATATATGTTGTTTCAGCCCTAAATGGGTAGTATGTTTAATAATAGTTTTACTACCATGTTTCCATTCAAACTCTTCTACAATGTTATAAATTTCATAAGTATCTGTTTTATCAATGCTTATAACTAATGGTACTTCTTCTGATGAATAAGTTGCCTGTTTAACCGAACTCAGCAACCGTTTTAAAGAGTTTGTACGATTATATGTTACAATAATTATGGCCGGATTGCTATTCATTGATTTCGTAAATAAACATATTCGGATATAATTTCTCCAGCTGGGAAATAACCATTTTACTTTCTTTGATCACGATCTTATAGCCTTGTCTGGCTAACGACAGGGCAAGCTTTAATTGCTGAGACTCTTCCAATATATCAGTCCCTTTTTTATATGTTACGCTATCAAAAATAATTGGTGCCCCTATGCTGTTTTTATCTTTCCAAACATCTTCTATAAAATCGGCATGTTGCATATTAGCAACATCTGTTGAGTGCGAAAGATGCATTTGGTAATTGATGTTATTTGCAAAATGAGTAAAAGCTTTATTATCTCTAGGAAAGCACGGACCTCCATATCCGAAACCGTACTTAAAATATTTCTCCCCTATCCTTGAATCTGATCCAATGGCATTTAATATTTTGTCAGGCTCTGCATTTACCTTAGTTGCAATATCACCAACAGCGTTTGCAAAAGCAATCTTTGTAGTCAAAAAACAATTGGTAGCAAGTTTCGTTATTTCTGCACTAACAAGCGACATACGGCAATATCGCGGATTGTTTTTACATAATTTTTTATATACCGCTTCTATTTTATTACCTGTGTCGGGATTTGTTTCCCCAATTAGCACCTGATCCGGAAACTGTTGATCCTTAATGATACTTCCCTGAGCAATGAACTCCGGATTATATGTTATGGTGTAATTTAATTCGCCCAAGGTGTTTTTCACCGAATCACAATAACCAGGCATTACCGTACTGTTAATGACTACATGTTTTGTAGATGGTTGTTTTCCATAAGCAGCAAGTTCTTTTATAATCCTGTCTATAGCGTCATGATTAAAAGAGTTATCGGGAAGAGATGGAGTGGGAACAACGATAAATATAATTTCGGCTGAACTGGTTAAAACCTCCTTAATATTGGAGGTTGCCAAAAAATTGGTTGCTGATAATAAAAACTCTTCAACCAATGGCTCTGTACTTTGTAGCTTTTTCTGATTAATCAAACTTACACGGTCCTCAGAAATATCGAAACCTAAAACTGAATAGCCAATTCTTTCAATATTAAGAGCCAAGCAAATCCCCAAACGGCCAAGGCCCATAATCGCAATCTTTTCCATATTACAGCAAACTAAAATAACTAATTTGTGACAATCCTCCTAAAACTCCTTTAGTATAATATCCGATAATCCCCAATTTTTCTTGTTGAGATTCCAATTCGTGCCTGTTTTGAGCAAATGAAGTCCGGCTTCCCTAACAGCCCACCACTCCAGCATTGGAAATTTTGTATAAAAGTTTATACGCTCATCAGGGGTTTTAAATTCCCAGCCTCCGGCATGTTCAATATGATAAACGCAAGCTTCCGGTGTAAATATTTTTTGTTTAAGGCCAAGGGCCGCCGCAGAAATTATTCCCATAGAGTCGATATGAATGCTATATATTTCTAATTCAGGATAACCATTTATTTTTAGCCAGTCATTTTTACTCATTAACGTAAAATCTCCGCAGGCATCAAAATCAAGTTCATTAAAGGCATCGTTAATGCTTTTTGCATATAGGGATTTTATAATTGATAACATGGGTAATAACCATTGCAGAACCCTATATCTGAAAAATATCCCTGTAGTGTTTGTGAAATTTGCATAACGACAATTTTTGCCCAATCGTTTTAAAATATTTTTTTTACAATACATTAACTGCTCTTCGGTATTATGTATTGTGTAAATGTCTTTTGGTACATCACATCTGTTAGCGCGATAGAATACACCTTGTTGCAAATTCTTTTTGCTGAGTTCAATAAATAACTCATCAGAAAACAATAAATCAATATTTGCACATAGCACAAAATCGGCTTTTGCTCTTTTAATACCAACATTTTTGGCAATCATTTGAAATAACGGCAGTTTATCTGAAAAGGCAAGTTGTTTGTGTATTTCGTTCGGAACAATAATGTAACGAATGGATAAAAAATCATTTTCTTTTACCTCTGGCAAAACCACTTTTAAATAATCTTTATCCAGCGGAGGGTTCCACTCTACAAAAATCAATTCGCACGGTAATTGATGTTTATTACACTGATGTATCAGTCCTTGAACAAATATACGCATGCGCTGTAACATGTCTCCACCATGATTGTCATTACGGGATGCTACTACAACAGACAGATATGGAGATTGGTTATTTATCATTTTAATTAGCAGTAGCTAACATTTTTACCTGTTCCTGTATCCACAAAAAGGTTTTGGTTATCCCTTGTTCAAGCGTTGTTTGCGGATACCAGTTTAATTCTTTATTTGCAATAGTATTATCTGAAGTCCGCCCATTTACGCCAACAGGACCATTAATGTTATTAATGGACAAGTTCTTGTCAGCAATCCTGATGATCATTTTAGCAAAATCGTTTATAGAGATTTTTTCTTCAGAGCCAATATTCACAGGATAACCATAGCTTGACTGCATTAATGCCAGAATGCCATTCACGCAGTCATCTATAAACAAAAAAGAGCGTGTTTGACTACCATTACCCCAAATATCAATAGATGTATTGTTTTCAGCTTCAGCTACTTTTCTGCATAATGCTGCAGGGGCTTTTTCTTTGCCGTTATTAAAAACACCCAAAGGCCCATAAACGTTATGGAATCTTGCAATACGCACCTGAATATTGTAATTTTTTGCTGCCGCCAGATACATACGTTCACTAAACAATTTTTCCCAGCCATACTCACTATCCGGATCAGCCGGATATGCAGACTGTTCGCTACATGTTGGGTTATCCGGATCCATTTGGTTGTGCTTAGGATAAATACAAGCGGATGATGAATAAAATATTTTTTTTATGTTGTTTTTAATGGCGAGAGACAAAATATTTAAATTTATTTGCGCAGAGTTGTGCATTAAGTTGAAATCATTTTCACCAGTAAAAATATATCCAGCTCCACCCATATCTGCGGCCAATTGATATATTTCATCAAAATCAGTAGTAATATTCTGTTCGCAAATATCAAGGCGACGTAAATCACCAATGATGAATTTATCACAGGAACTTTTATTAAATTCAGGAAACTTCAAATCAATACCCACAACATAGCAGCCATTTTGTTTTAAACGCGTTGCTAAATGGTTTCCAACAAATCCACCGGCCCCAAGAACAAGTATTTTTTTCATTAAATAATAGATGAATGTTACAACATATAAATATATTGCATTTAATTGCAATATTTTTCAATTATTTTAGAGATGTTATCAAGATATGTTGAAAGCTTATAATTCTCCTGGATTGTACGTATGGCATTGTTCGAAATCTCAGAATGCAGAGTAATATCTGTAACAACTTCTGTTAATTTGCTGGCAAATAGTTGCCAATTATTTTCGGGAATAATAAAGCCGTTTTCATTGTTAATGATAACATCTTTAATTCCTGCATGATCTGAAGCAACAACAACCAGTCCGCAACTCATAGCCTCTAAGATAGTTAGTGGGGTTCCTTCACTATCATTATCGTTCGTTTTTACTGAATGATTGACCAAAATTCTACTTTTTTGGTAAATCTCTACAACGTTTCCAGCCTTCAATGCCCCTAAAAAATCAATATTCTTATCCAACTTTAATTTATGGGCCATAGATTTACAGGGGTCTAATAATTCACCGTCTCCAATCATGGCCAGCCTGCAGTTTGGCTTTTTCTTAACTACGGCATGAAAGGCTTCTATAATTTTTAAAGGAGATTTTTTGGCCACAAAGCGCCCACAATACACCAAATCATATATCTTTTCTCTTAAGGGGTTTGATTTATAAAAATCAGAATCAATGCCATAGGGCAATAAATGTAATTTATCAGGAGAGCAACCCAGATTTATGAGTTGTTGTTTCATATCGTTTGAAACAACAATACTACCTTTTGCAATTTTAAATAGCTCTGTATAATGCTTTCCATAAGAATTTAGTATATCATCTCGAAACGCATCATATCCATGAAAATGAACAATAAGGGGAAGGTTTAACTTTTTGCAAACGGGCATTAACATGACACCGCTGGGTCCATATTCACAAAAAACAACCCTGATTTTGTTTTTAATTATATATTTTTCGATAGCACTGATTAAATGCTCTTCGCTATATGTGAATTGTTTAGGCATAGTAACAATAATATAAATAACGGAAACCATTTTATATATAAGTCGTCCAGATACATATATGCATATTGCCGATAATTCTTTTCCGTTAGTTTTTTTTGTTTCACATAAGTGATGAGCCAGAACAAACAAACAAAAATTCCCAGCCATATATGCACATATGTACAAAATGCAACAAAGGCCAGAAATGTTATTATTTCCGTCAATAAAATTCTTTTTACAATAGTCTCGGATTTTAACATCCCATTATCAGTGACAAAGGTATGAGTCTGTGTATACAAGTCATTGTTAAAATCCTGTATCTGATGAAAGAGAATGTTCCTCACTCCTAACGCAAATTGCCAGGAACAAAGCGTGAAGATTAAGAATAAGTAGCTTCTTTTATTGCAGTTAGTTAGTATATAGAATGTGTAGGATGCCAAGATCGCTGGCAACACATGAGCATATAAAGCATCTGCTATTACTCCTGCTATTTTCTTTTCTTTTAGGCGAAAGGGAGGGAATGCATACATTAAAAATAATAGTATCTCAGTGACCAATAAAAAGGCACTCATTCGATTGAAAGGCAGATAAACCCAAGGGGCAAAAGTTAATGTGATAAAAAGTATAAATAGTGCGCTTAAATACAATGGGGTTAATTTTTCTGTAGCATTTGGCTTGTTTTGTAACCTATCTTTTTCTTTGTCTCCTAAATCATTGGTCAAATAACCTATCCCTGCTACACCAACTATGACTGCTATCGAAATTAAAATATAAAACACAGGGAATTTTAATGTATTCTCAGAATCGGAGATATAGAAAACCAGATATGGAATAGTAATCAGAAATGGAATTTTAAAATTCCAAGGATTGCTTAATCGTAGGCGTTTAGTAAAAAAATGAAGAAAGTTTAAGCTATTGTTCATTATTTTTTCCAATTTTTTTATCTATTAGTTCAGTCAAAAAATCTGCATATTTTTTATGTCCGGCATTATTTAAATGGTTTGACATATTCATGCCATCATAGTCTTCTTTGGTTAAATTATCAGGAGAATACCATTCGATGTCATTAAATACCGATTTGTATTTTTCTTTCAGGTTTTCTGTGGCTTCTGTTGGCGCAGGTATTCCTACAAACAAATAGTTCGATGAGTCCTTTACACATTCTGCTTTAATTGTATTTAAATTATCATAGGCAATTTGATTAGCATTGACCGTATAGCCCGGATGACTTTTAGCCCATTTTCGTTGCAGCCATTGATGTTGAGTGGCCAAATAAATTTTAGAAAAACAAACGCTATGTTTTATAATTTTTTCAAACCAGTTTCTATTCTCTCCGTGTAATGTATAATTATTGACATAAAAGCGATATGCTTCCTCAGCACTTTTGAAATTATAATTTGTTTTACCCGACAAATGATTTGGCGCTATAGCAAAAATCCATTTATTATCTTTAAACGGAAATGTTAAAGGCACGTTTGGTTCAGGAATTCTTTTTAAGTTTAAAATATCATTCCCGAAATAAAATGCGGTAACCACTAAGTCTGGTTTCAGCAAGGGCACAAACTTTTGTGCTACCAGCTTATATTGTAGAGGGTCTGTTCCTGAAATACCCATGTTTAATATAATATAACGACCCTGCCTGCTAATCAAATCAGGAAATGAATTAGTTACGGTATCGGCACAGCATCCCTCAACAAATGAATCGCCAATAATCATGACTATTTTTTTATTGGTCGCTTTTCGAATAGAATCAACGGTCTGTGGTGTGTAATTTATTCTGCTTCTAAAGCCCTGATTATTAATTACAGTACCCAACATTAGGGTAGTGGCATCTTTTATAATATAATTTATACCATTTTCATCCGCATAAAAACGAGGCTCATACGTAGGATTTTCCTGTACTTTAAAATCATCAATTAAGTTGCCCGGTACCATACCACACAAACGCAAAATAATTTCCAGTAAAATAAATAAAGAAATAAATATCAGGAATTGGATTTTTATTCTTTTACGTTTCTTTTTCTTCGATTCGGGTATTTCTTCTTTATTACCAGGGGTTTTCAAAATGATTGCTGTTAAATTTCTTTTTGACTTCGACAAATGTTGTGGCGGAATTATTCTTTAACTGAATAGCGTTTTTCGCAAAGAGTCTTTGAAGTAATGCCAGTGGTGTAAGGATTACAAAAAACACAATAGAGAAAATTACGGGTTGCATTAACCTTGACGACGTTAATGCCAGTTTCATCCAGTATTTATGAATAAATATGACCGCCGGATTATACAATATGGATGTAATAACTAATATTCCTGCAATTACTAAAAAATAATACGATTGAAATTTTAAATAACATAAGATCATAGCAAGACATATTGCTAATACCGATTTCATTTCTTTTGTTATTTTTTTCATCAATTAAAAAAGAGAGTAGATAAATGGCGCAAGTGCAGAGCTACCGCCAAATACAATTAATGCCGCCAAAATTAAAAGCACAAAAAACAGTGGCATTAACCAGAATTTTTTCCTTTCCAGCAAGAACTTAAAAATATCTTTTATAAAATCCATTAATCTTTTTCAAATTGCGTTTGCCATTTCTGTTTATCAGTATGATGTGCTTGTTTGGTTTTTAAAAATACAAAATTATTAATTATCAATACATCGATATCCGTTGCCATAAAACATCTATAAGCATCGTTTGGTGAACAAACAATAGGTTCTCCTCTCACATTAAAGCTTGTATTAATCAAAACCGGCGTATTTGTCAGGTTTTCAAATTCTGTTATCAGTTGATGAAACCTTGGATTAGTTTGTTTTGATACGGTTTGTACACGAGCAGAAAAATCAACATGGGTAATGGCAGGAAGTTTACTCCGTTTGTAATAGAGTTTATCCCACATACTTAATTGATCATAGTTGACAGGGATTTCATTTTTTAACGAATCTATTATTTGTGCCGTAAAAAGCATATAAGGCAGCTTTTCACTCTTCATTTCAAAAAACAAGTGTGCTTTTTCTTCCAATACTGAAGGAGCGAAAGGGCGAAACCCTTCTCTGAATTTTATTTTGAGGTTTAATTTTTTCTGCATATCCTCATTTCGGGGATCCGCTAAAATACTACGGTTACCCAATGCGCGCGGGCCAAATTCCATTTTCCCCTGAAACCATCCTACTATATTTCCTTCGCTAATTAATTCGGCTATCTTTTTGTAAAGGTATTCATCCGGTATTTTTTCAAAGACTGCCTTATTTTTGGAGCACATCTCTTCAATTTCAGAATCCATAAACTGAGGTCCTAAAAAGGAGCCTTTCAAAGCATCATTATCTTTTACAGGTTTTGGCTGATTGAAGTATATATAATATGCTGCCAGCGCTGAACCCAATGCGCCTCCTGCATCTCCGGCTGCAGGCTGCACATAAATATTTTTAAATATATTTGCCTGTAGTAAACTGGCATTTGCAACACAATTTAAGGCTACTCCTCCTGCCAGGCATAAGTTTTCACAATTCGTTAAGCGCTTCGCTTCATGGGCCAGTTTAATAACAATTTCTTCTGTAATCAGTTGTATCGCTAACGCCAAATTACAATGCTGCTGTGTAATATCTTCGTGATCATTTCTCTTTTTTAATCTCAGTAAATTTTCCCATTTCTTATCATTGGCCATCGTTAACCCAACCGCATAATTGTAATACTGTTGATTCAGAAATACGGAGCCATCATCTTTGACATCAACTAAATGCGTTTTAATGATGTTGATATAATTATTTACTTCAGGAGAGTTTTTTTGTCCATATGGCGCCAATCCCATTAACTTATATTCACCTGAATTTACTTTAAAACCAAGATAATATGTAAATGCAGAATACAACAGCCCCACAGAATGAGGAAAATGCTGTTCTTTAAGAAACTCTATCTGATTCTCAGTTCCTATACCTATTGAAGTAGTGCACCACTCACCAACGCCATCTATATTAAGTATAGCGGCACTCTTAAAATTACTTGGAAAAAATGTACTGGCGGCGTGAGATAAGTGATGTTCAGTAAACAGAAGTTTAAATGTTTGCTTATTGAATCCATTTAATTGCTCAAATTCCTTTTTAATACGATACTTTAAAAACAATTTGTCGTTTAACCAAACCGGCATGGATTTCAGGAACGCCCTAAAGCCTTTCGGAGCAAAGGCCATATATGTTTCCAACAATCGCTCAAATTTCAAAAATGGCTTATCGTAAAACACAACAGCATCAATATCTCCTATGTTCAGTTGGGCTTGGTTTAAACAAAATGTTATCGCATTGATTGGAAACGCTTCAGTATGTTTTACTCTTGTAAAACGCTCCTCTTGAGCGGCGGCTATTATTTCTCCATTAACAAGCAACGCAGCTGCCGAGTCATGATAATATGCAGATATACCAAGGATTTTCACTTGAATAATTCTTTAAGTTCAGAGAAAATGTTCAATGTTTTTTCATTTCGAATTTCATCAAGATTATTGATATGTTTTATAAAATCTTCTGCTCTTTCTTCTCCCTTATTTTTTGTTAATACAGTTATAATATTATTAAATTGGTTTAACATATAATGGCGTTTCTCTTTGTTTACAGAAGTTGTGCTTTTTATCCAGTCAATATGGGGTAGATATGCACTAATAGCCTTTTGTTTATAGTTGATTGGTAAATTACTAATATTTAATTCCTTAGGATTCATTAATAGAGTGGGAATAAAATCTTCTACATTGATTAATTTCAGGTTGACCCATTCTTTATGAAAATCGGGTAAGTGCATCAGGTTGTATGCGTTTAGTGTTGCAGAGACTGTAAATTCAATATGAGGCAATTCTTTCTTCAATAATTTTCTATTTTCAATAACGGTTTCCCAGTCGATGTTTTTTCGCAACAATTCCCCTCTGAGACCACTAGCATCAAGACTTGCTGAGATATTAATATTTTTAAATTGTTTCCATAATTCGAAAATATGATAATTTTTGTACCTAAATGAAGAAAAATTTGTGTTATAGGTTAACTGAATATTAGTTCTTCCTTGTTTGATTAACTCTTCTAAAATATCGTAATGTTCCTGCATTACCAAAGGCTCACCACCGGCAAAATAAAACTCTTCTGCGGTGTTTAAAAGGGGGAATAACTCTTCAAAAAAGGCATTTGTATTTTTAAAGGCATAAGTTAATGGTTTTGCGTTTTCATCTATTATTCCAAGTTTTAATGCATCGCTGTGCCAGCTTGAACTTGACCATGGTCCACAAATACGGCATTTTAAATTACAGGTGTTTGAGAACCGAATGTCGAAATAAACAGGCATCGAATCCGGTTTATCTATTATATTGTTAAAATGACTGTATTTTTTATTCGCAACTTGTCGCAAACTGGTATATCCTTGCTTTTCTTTCAGATAACATTGTTCACATCTCTTGTCTCCTTTGCCAGTTTTTAAATTTTGCCTGAACAAATTTATTTTTTCATTTGTCCAGATCTCTTCTATGCTGCTTTCATTTATGTTTCCAAATGAATGCTCTTGTTGCCAAGGAGCCTGGCAGCAAGGGGTTACGGTGCCATATTGGGTTACATGAAAATGCACCCAGGGCATGATGCAAAATACATCCTGCTTCGGTTTAAACCTGGAAACTATGTTAGATATTAATTTCAAATATATAATTTGGTTAAAGATAACATTTCTATTTAATTGTTATATTTGGATAAAACTACCCTCATAAATTTTGGAAATACAAGACGCATATACTCACTGGAAACCAAAACCGCACACTGTTTTTAAAGATATTTTTTTGACAGAGCACTTGCATAATGTTGGTTATGCCGTTAAGCCATTTTTATCTGAAGAACAAATTAGTAGCTTGAAGAAATTGTACTATGAAGAGCATAATTTGCAAATGGAAAACGGAGGTATGTTTTATAGTTTGTATTCCAGAGATTTAGAATACAGAAAACGAATTCATGACCAGATTTCGGGCATTGTGTCGTCAAGCTTCACGCAGTATTTTAAGGATTATAAAAACATCGTTAACATTTTTATTACCAAAGCCTCTGGGACGAAAAGCGAATTTTATTTACATCAGGATTCAACTGCGTTAAATGAGTTTGAACACTCGGCATTAAGCGTCTGGATTCCGTTGCAGGATATTACTGAAAGCAATGGAGCATTAACCATCATTGAAAAAACACATACATTTTTTTCTCCTTACAGAGGGATTACTATTAAACCTCCCTTCCAAAAGATACAATCTACTTTAAAGAAATACCTTAAGCCGGTTTATTTAAAAGCAGGAGAAGCCATTTTTTTTGATTCAAGATTGATTCATAATTCTTTGCCAAATTACTCGGGTGAGGATCGATTAGTTGTTCTATGTGGCATTTTTCCCAAAGATGCTAAATTTATCACATGCCATAAAGATCCTGATGAAAATTCCAAAATAGAATTGATAGAACAGCCGGACAGTTTTATTTTAGAGAATGAAACTTTCTATCATGATTGTCATTCAAGGCCGGCATCCGGAGTTGTTATTGCCAGAGTAGAGGATAATTTTCCGGAAATGGAAAGCGCTACCTTTATAGAATTGTGTAAAAAAAATGGCGTCAAACAACAACAACTCATCAATGAGCTTTCAACCACCCAGTGTCACTTCGAGTCAGAGCCAATTGTCGTAAAAAAACAAGTAACAACGGCTAAAAATGTAGGTTTGTTCAGTAAATTAAAGTCTATATTGTTTACTAAATAGAAGCTTTGTTATGCTCAATGTTATTAATAATAAATCTACCAGTGTTAAATCTTATTTAATTCATTTATCTCAAAAAAAATTTTTACTCTATATTTTAATTAAAAGGGAATTAAAAATTAAATACAGTAAAACATTTTTAGGCCTTGGTTGGGTGTTTATTCAACCCGCTATTGTTGTAGCTGTTTATACGCTTTTTTTTAAAAACATGCTAAAGCTTAATACGTATAATGTGCCTTACCCACAGTTTGTATTGACAGGTTTGGTACTATGGTATTTAAGTACAGGAATCATCAGCAAAAGTATGCATGCCTTATTCGAATCCAAAGAACTTGTTACAAAGGTTTCCTTTCCAAAAATAATTGTTTTAATTACAAAAATTACCCCGGTTATTTTTGAATGTTTTATCCTGTTACTCATATCGGTTATTGCAATTATATTTACCCAACACAACATTAATTTAAATATGTTAACAAGCATTTTTTACTTTATAGACGTTGTTTTTTTATCGTTTGCCGTTGGTATCATTTGTACAATGATTACTTTGAAATTTCGTGATTTTGTTGAAATTATTCCATTTGCCATCAATTTTGCCATCTGGCTAACTCCTGTTTTTTATGCTTTTGGAAGTGTTCCGGATAAATATAAAAATCTGTTTCGCTTTGGTAATCCCCTCATAATTCCTCTGGAAGGAATGCGCGATGCTTTTTTTGGGAATACGGGTATTACTACCGAGGCCATTTTTGTGTTTATAAGCACAGTTATTTTTTTCATTATTTCTTTCGTTATTTTTATTAAATTCGAGAAACGCATTATTGAAAAATTATAACATGCCAAAACAAGTATTTAAAGATCCCATTCTGGAGAAAGAATTTAATAAAAAAGGCTATGTGGTAATTCCTTTTCTGAACGACGATGAAATTAATTATTTCAAAGAAAAATTCTTTGACACGATTAATGAAAGCTGTGGACCAAAAATAGGTCCTAATGTTGATTTTAATGCCAATAAAGAGATCGGTTATGATTTTACATTTATCGACAACAACATTGATTATAAAAAAAAGGTATTTGATATTATTACCGAAAAATTTAATTCAAAAGCAAATAGCTATTTACTAGATTATAAACCTATTATAGCGAACTATATCCGTAAAAAAGAAGGCGGAGGCGAAGTACCCATGCATCAAAACTGGGCCTTTGTTGACGAGGAAAAGTACACTTCTGTGTCTGTATGGGTTCCTTTAGTGGATAGCAACGAAGAAAATGGAACGCTTCAGATGGTTGATGGTAGCCACAAACGTTTTGGCCAATACAGAGGTCCCATGGTTCCCTGGGAACTGCGTAAATTAAAAGAAGAAATCGTTGCGAAGCACTTAACACCCATGACTGTAAAAGCAGGTCAGGCAGTGATTCTGGACGACAGTATCGTGCATTATAGTAATATTAATAAAACACCGGGCTTGCGTCTGGCCATACAGCTTATTATGATTCCGACAGAAGCATCTTCTGTGCATTATCATTTGGATAAGGCCGTGGATCCAACTAACATTAATGTTCTGGAAACCGATGTTGACTTTTATACCAATTTTCACCCCTGGTTAAAACCTAAGGGATTAAAAGAAATTAAAAAAATTCCTTTTAATGAAAAGATATTTACCTACGAAGATTTCTTGAATGGATTAAAAGCCCCCCGGTTTGATGGTTATCATTCCACCACAGAAAGACAAAATTATTCTTCTTTCTTTAAGGATTCACTTTTGCAGGAACAATTCAGCAAAGACGGGTATGTAAAATTACAATTATTAGATGCGGCTGAAATAGCAGATTTGAAGGAGTTTTACTTATCGTTGAAGCATGAGCATATTGGTAATTATGGTTTTCACGTTAGTTTAGATAGTAAGGACGAACAGTATATTAAAACAGTTTTTGATAAATTATTTAAGACACTTAAACCTAAATTAAATCCTATACTAAAAGACTATAAAACATTTACAGCCAGTTATGTTATTAAAGAGGCAGGGTTACAAAACATTGTACCGCCCCATCAGGATTGGAGTTTTGTTGACGAAGAGCAATTTTGTTCTGCAACCGTATGGATACCATTGATGGATGTTAACAAAGCTAATGGAGCTTTAGGCGTTATTAAGGGAAGCCATTTACTGTTTAACTCACCCCGCAATTCTCCTTCTCCACAATCAAAATCTATTCTCTCAGAACATTTATTTACGCTTTTTCCATACATAGATGTGATAGATATGAAAGCTGGCGAAGCATTGATTTTTGACAACAGGCTAATACATGCTTCACCGCCTAATATTTCCAATCAAACCCGAATTGGCGTTGGTATAGGCATTACGCAGTCAGATGCACAATTATTACATTACTATGAACTGCCTGGTAGTAATATGATTGAAGTTTATAATGTAGATGACATATTCTTTGAAAAATACAATAACGCTAAGTTCTCGGAGCTATACAATAATGGCATGAAACCTACAGAGCTGGAATTGCGTCAAACCATCATTAAGAGCGTTCCTAAGCTTAGTAAAGAAGAGATGATACAATTGATTACCTCTAAAACAAATGCTAAACCTAATATGGCATTAATGAGTGAATTGGCAGAATTATATCAGTACAATGTAGATGGCACGCCTAAAAACAAAACATCTGCATTAAAAGAGGAGGGTCATCATTTAATAGAGCATAAGCCAGTGCAAAACCAACCAGCTTATGCAGAATGGAAAGATGAACGTACATTTTTTCAAAAATATACTCCGAAAAATATATTGGCAGAAATTAAATATCGTCTCAATAACTTAAACTAATGCTTGATTTTAGTCATAAAGCCCGTGTTTTTAAAGACGAAACATTACAAACAAGTTTAAATACGAATGGTTTTGTTATTGTTGATTTTTTAAATAACGAAGAAATTAATACTCTGTTAGACTTGTATCAAAGCAAGCATCCAAATGGTGTTACGGGATTTTATACCAGCACATTTGCCACAGATAAAGAATACAGGAAAGAGGTTGATCAATTGATTCAAAGCCAAATGTTACGAGGCATTAATCACTATTTTGATAACTATAAAATTCATTGTGGTAGTTTTATAGTAAAGGGGACTGATGAAAAAAGTCAATTAAAAATGCATCAGGATATGACGCTGGTTGACGAATCCATTTATACGGGCATTAATATCTGGATTCCGTTAATTGATTTAACAACGGAAAATGGTGCTATAGAAATCTTACCTAATAGTCATCGCTTATTCCAAACATACAGAGGCGCAACCATACCGGATATTTATGATGGTATTGAGATTGAGGTGCATAAACTCATGCAGCCGAAATATTTGAAAGCAGGACAGGCCGTTATTTTTGATCAAAGTATTATTCATTATTCTCCGGCCAACAAATCAGATAAAACACGCCCGGTTATCAATACATTTATCACGCATAAAGATGCCGAAATACAAATTTACTACTGGGATAAAAATGAAAGGTGTGAAATTGAAGTCTTTCATCAGGCTCCTGACTTTATGACCAATTTTGATAATTTCGGGCATGATATTTTTAGCAGACCAAAAATTGGAAATTCAGCTGGCTTTGTAAAATATGACTTTCCTAAAATTACCCGGGAGCTTTTACAAAAAGAATACGGCACTTTAACTGAACAAAAACCTAAAAGGAAGAATTTCTTCCAACGATTATTTAATTAATGATTCCTGCAATTTTTAAAAATAAACAACTCCAGGAAGAGTTCGATAAGAATGGTTTTGTAAAAATTAGTTTACTCGATCAGACAGATGTTGAAAAACTACTAAGACTATATGGACATTACTTTCCCAAGCCTTCTGAGAATTTTTTTTCATCAAGTTATGAAAGCGACTTTTCATTAAAAAAAGAAATAAGTGATGCCATAGGCGAAATTATATTTCCGAAATTAAATCATGTCTTTGTCGACTTCTCGTGGTTTGGTTCTGCTTTTTTATCAAAAGGTAACGGCGCCCGCAGTGAAATGCCCATGCATCAGGATTGGACAATTGTGGATGAAAGTAAATATGTTGCTTTAAATATATGGACCCCTTTGCAAGATACTGATACATATAATGGTACCCTTGAAGTTTTGGCCGGAAGCCATAAGTGGCATGATGTGTTAAGGGCTCCTACCTTACCATTTTATTATAACGGATTTCAGGAACAGTTAAAATCGAAATTGACCATACTTCCAACAAAAGCTACAGAAGCCATTGTTTTAAATCAAGCGGTTATACATTATTCAAAACCCAACAAAACAGATAAGACACGCATAGCCATAACAACCGGAATTAAAACAGTAAATGCACCCATGCTTTTTCATTACTGGGATAAAAACATACCGGATGTGATTGAACAATTTAAACAAGATGATGATTTTTTGTTAAAATTTACTGATTTTCATAAAGATATTTTCAATCGTCCTCAGATAGGTGAAAGTATTGGAACAGAATCGTTTAAATACAGAGTAGCAGATGCAGAGGAAATTGCCCGACTAATAAGTCCCAAGAAAAAAACATTGTTAGAAAAATTAAAATTGCTTTTGAGAAACTAAATGATGAAAGCAATTGTTGCAGATACATTAAAACAAAAAGAATTAACAGAACTTGGATATACGCAATTTCCTTTACTGGATCTTACTGGCATAGAAAAGCTGAAAAATTATTATCGAGCATATCAAGCAGAGGATCCACAACATTTTTACTCATCAACCCATTCTCCAAATTTTGACTTCAGAAAAAACACCAGTGACTTTATTAAGCAAGTCATTGAACCGTATATAGCTAAGCATCTTGATAATTATAAACTGCTTGGAGGCGCTTTTGTAGTAAAGCCGGCTCATGGTAAGGGTATTTTACAAGCTCACCAGGATTGGAACTTAGTTGACGAATCGCTCGATCGGTCTTATAATTTATGGATTCCCTTAATAGACGTTTCAGAAGCTAATGGTGCTATCTATGTACTGGATAAAAGCCACAACAAAATTCAAACGTATCGGGGGCCTCACATTTCTTCAGTTTTCAAAAATATAGAGCAACAATTGTGGCCATATTTAAAAATCCTGCCAATGAAAGAAGGAGAGGCATTGTTTTATGACCATGCCTTATTGCATGGCTCACCACCAAATAACTCAAGTGAACATCGTATAGGTGTAGTAATTGGCGTAGTAAAACAGGATACTGATTTATTACTATATGCAAATGATAATGGTGAAATAAAAAGTTATGACTGTGATGAAAATTTTTTTCTAAAAAAAAATACATCAACAGACTTTATTCAATTGCCACAAAGAGAAATCGTTTCTACCCGACAAAATTTATTAACCTTAGCAGAGTTTGAAACTATCTTCATTGAGACATCAGCTAATCCTATTCACAACACACCTATGAATACTGACAAAAGAAGTTTTTTTGAAATGTACACTCCTAAAAATATCATAGCTGAGGCAAAGTATCGTTTAAGGAAAAAAGATACTATACACCCAAAAAAAATTGAAACAGAAAAAACAACAGCTGCTGAAAAAAAAGATGTAGCAAAATTCTACAATGAACAAACAGATAATTTCCTGAAAGTATATGGGGATGTAATTCAAGCCTTTAGAACGAAAAACATTTCCACTCTTTTAGACTATCAAATTAATGCCATTGGCTTAAATTCCGGCATTAAAGCCCTAGATGCGGGCTGTGGTGTTTGCGGGCCAGCAGTATATTTCGCCCAAAATACAAAATGCCAAATTGAGGCGATGACAATATCGAAAAAGCAGGCAGAACTGGCAAAGCAAAAAATAGCAGAAAATCACCTATCAAACCTTATAAATATTACAGAAGGAGATTACCATCAATTAGAAAACTATTATTCGCAACATACATTTGACGTTGTTTATTTTTTAGAATCCTTTGGCCATGCGCTAAATCACAAGCAGGTATTGCATTCAGCATGGAACGTATTGAAACCAGGCGGAAGTATTTATATAAAAGATTTGTTCATAAAAAAAACACCGTTTGAATCAATGGAAGCAGGCATTGATAAGGAAGTAAAAAATATTAATGAAGCATACCATTATAATATTCCTGATTTAAATACCATTTTAGACATTGCCCGTAAAAAAGGGTACATTATTTCGTTACTCAAAACAATTGACATACCTTTAGAAGAATTTGAAAACTTAACTATTTCTAATGATTTTCAGGATTTGACAGGGATCAACAAAATAGATAATTTAAGAAACTATATCTTTCCTGTAGATTTTTTTGAATTAAAACTAATTAAACGAAGTATAGATTTGACATCTGGTAACAGTAGCTATTTTTTGCAAAACATGTACCTCATGCAAATTGAAAACTGGAAGGAGAGCGATTTATAAATTATGATAAATAATAAAATCATACTATCTGCCAAAAATGTTAGTAAAACGTTTATAGTTGATAAACAAAAGTTTTACGCGCTTAACAAGGTAAATTTTGACTTGAAAAAAGGCGAAACATTAGGTATCATTGGCGGGAATGGAGCAGGGAAAAGTACCTTATTAAAAATACTGGCAGAAATTCTCACGCCGAACGAGGGAGAAATTACATACGAGGGAAAAATTCTTTCTATTTTAGAGATTGGTACTGGTTTTCATCCAGATTTATCCGGTTACGAAAATATCTTTTTTAATAGTGCACTATTAGGTATGAGCAAAAAGGAAATTGAAGAAAAAACATCTTCAATTGTTGAATTTAGTGGAATAGGACAATTTATTTACGAGCCATTAAAGAATTATTCAAACGGAATGTATCTTCGGCTGGCGCTGTCGGTTGCCTTACATGTTGATTTTTCCATCATTCTTATTGACGAAGTAATTTCTGTAGGAGATGCTGAATTCAGATCGAAAGCTTTAAAAAGACTTAAAGCCAAAGTACAGGAAGAGAGATCATGTATTTTAATTTCGCATGATATGAATACCATAGCCCAAACCTGTCATCGTACCTTAATTCTTGATAAGGGTAAAGTCATTTCATTCGGAAATACTTCAGATGTTATGCAAGAGTATCTAATGTTATCTGGCAAAAAGGATTTAGAGCAACCATCAGTCATAGAAGGCGATAAATTATCATTGCTGAGCATAAAGCCAGAAAAGAAATCCTATTACACAGATGAAGAGATAAAGATCACTGTACATTATAATTTGAAACAGGCAGAGATAACGAATGTGATAGTTAAAATTAACTATCATGGCGGACCTGTTTTAATGGATGGCTTGTTATTAAGGTTGGATTATGTAGCTGAGACCAAAGAAGCAGGTCACTACGAAACCGAATGTATAATACCCGCCAACCTTCTAAATAAAGGAACGTATACAATTGATGTGATTATTGGCAAGATGGATGAATTATTTATTGAAACCGAATCTTATACTAAATTTTCAGTAAAACATAGAGAGTGGGAAGCTGATAAAAACTGGAATAGCAGCGGGATAACTTACCCGCTAAGACCACAATGCATCTGGAATACAAAAGCACTTTAATCAGGACCAATAATATATTTTCGTTTTGTCTATAGAAACACCAATGAAACCACCCAGGGTTATTCGAGGTTTTGATCCCCTTACTGTCTCTACCCTATGCCAGATATTACCACCCTGAAATAATATCATATCTCCTTTTTTCGGTTTGATTTTATCCTTTATAATATTAGGATTGTCTTCAACATACATTTTAGAACCATCTGGTTGTATAATTTCGTTGTCTTCCATATTGTCAACTTTCGTTTGGCCATCTTTCCATCTGAAATTAAATAAGGTAAGTTCTCCTCCTTGCTCCGGTTCATTCAGCATAATAAAATAACTCATTTGATTTTTCACTGCCACTTTTTGTGCTAGGTCTTTATAAAACTCACCAAATGTTTTACCGAAATAATTGCCACAATGTACAGTCATCAGACCCTTATCAGGTAAAAGATACCTGAACGTGGCAAAAGGATAATTGCCTTTTCCATCGGCAGTTTCTGCAACATTAATTTCTCTTCCCCCCGCAATGCCTCTGAACAGTTTTTCCATTCTAGTCCTGACATCAACATTATACATATTTGAGAAATTATCGTTAAAATGTCCTGTTTTCTCAAAGTATTTTTTTACTTCAATTTCTTTTTCTTCATTACTAGCGTTACGTAATTTACTCGAAAATTCAGCAAAAATAGGGGGATATGTAAATCCCACAGACGTATGTGCCGGATTATCGTTTAAAGCCTTATTAAAGTTTTCCATTATTTTATCTACTTCTTCTTCAGACAGAAAGTTTTTGATTAAAAAACCGTCTTTTTCGTTAGTATATAAATCCCACAATGCAGCATCCTGCTGAAAAAGTTCATCAACAGTAATGGTCTTAAAATTGTAGGGCTCTGTGGTAAATTTTTGAACATAAGGTTCATTTGTACTCGCAGAAATAGCAATTTCAGGGGAAGTTGTGGTTGATGCTTTTTTAGTTAAAAACTTACCTATTAGTTGTTTGATAGTAAACATAAAATGACGATTAAATAAATGCTATGAGATACGACTCTGAAATTAAAGTGATATTAATACTTTCTCAAAAATAGGGGAAATAATTTGATAATAGAAATAACAGTGATTTTGCGTCTATTTTGTTTTTTACAAATAAAAAAATGAATTTTTATGTAATTTTATTGTTTATCTTTCCCTCTTCAACTCTTTACTGTATTCCTTATAAACAAATGTATTTTGCTTATACTTCAAAAACTATTAAATCATTTGGTTTAAGACATTTGGGAATTTTTTTTCTCTACTTTTTACTTTTTGTTTTTGGTTATTATTTTTTAAAAAGAATTGTCACAAACCCTCAAAAACTAATCGAGGATCAATTACTTATAAGTAAAGTATTAGTTGCATTTATTAGTTTTCATATTATTTTCTTAGTTTGTTCCAATTGGAAAAGGACTAAATTCCTGCTCACCACTTATTTTTCGGAAAGCGGATCAGCATACAATCTGGCAATCTTCAGAATTATTTATTTCTTTATACTTGGTGGGCATTTTTTCTTTTACACAATTAAGTACCAAATTTCTTGGACATATTTACCTGATTCGAGTAAAGTTGGGCTGCCATTAATAAACTGGCTTGTTCATATTCTTCCTGTTTCTCCTGAAATATATACTGTTTTTTCGATATTGGCAGGTATAGCTTGTTGGTGTATATGTATAGGGCTGGGAACCAGATATGCCTTTATGATATTAATTCCAACTGCATTTTATGTTATAGGTGTTCCAATGTTTTATGGCAAATTAAGCCATAGTCATATTTTATTTTGGGTGCCTGTTTTGTTTTGTTTTTCACCTGTTGCTGACGTTTGGTCTATTGAAGCATGGATTCGTAAGCGAAAAGGGCGATCTCTCGTTATTGAAAATCACCCTAAATAGGTATTGCTGTTATATGTTTTGAAATTCTTTATGTTTTATTAATATTCAAGACTAATACAAGAATCTGGGCATTTATTGGCGCATTTACATTTCACTTATTATGTGGATATTTTATGTACATCGATTTTTCAAATTTACGATTGGTTGCCATAAGTTATATCCCCTGGGATAAAATCGGAAATAGGATATACAAAAAGATCAAACTTCCGAACAGTCAAATAATCGGAAATATTAATCCGTTGCTAGGAGATAAAAAATATTATTATGCATTTATATCAGCATCTATACTTGTTGTTACCAATTTTTTGTTTAGCACATTTAAAGTTCATTCTTATCCGTTTTCTTCTTATCCAACTTACTCATCTATTGTAACAGATAGAATTAAAACGGTAGAGATGGTTGCTTACGATTCTAAACAGCAAATAATAAATGTGAAAGAGTTAGGAAAAAAAGCAGAATTCAGATGGGAAAATATCAGGCCTTATGAAGTCAGAATTTCTGAATGTTTTGAAAAAGGGAATGAAATAAGCCTAAAGTCTAAATTAAATGAATACTGGCTTTTATGGAAAAATAATGTTTCCGGATTAAATGATGTTAAACGTATAGATCTATTTTTGCTTACAAGCAGCATAATTCCTGAAAAAAGAAACGAGATTATTGAAAAAACATATTTGGGCACCTTAAATTTTTAACTGCAAATAGTTATTTTAATCCCAACTTTTGCCAGAATTTTCTTTTGTTTTTAATAAAAATATCTAATTCGGATAATTCGACTTTTCTATTTATATATGGCGGTAAAACACTCATCGCTTTTTCTGTAGGTGGTTTTGTATAAGTCTCAGTGCGCAAGTGCTTGTAGTTAAACATGAAATCATCTGTTGGTTCATGCCGTTCCAAATTACTTTGGCTATCTTTTTGAAAATAAATACAAAGTGGCGCTTCTTTTGGAATAACAGTAAAACAAGCTGCCTTACGATGGGTATTAGCCAAATTTGGTGGCGAACCATGAATGATTGAATGATAAAATATGATGGCTTCACCCGCTTTTAAATTAACAGATGTTGCTACTTTTTCTAATTCACCTATATGAGCAGAATAGTCGGGAAACAAATAACTTGCCCCTCTAACCGGGCGATTTATTTTATGACTACCTTTTACTACCCATAATGCCCCGCCATCTTTATTAACATCATGTAACGGAACCCACACATTTACCGACTGATATTTTGTTTCATCAATAACATTCCAATCCTGATGCACTTTGAAAGTCGTTTCGGAACCTGATCGTTTTACAATAAGCACATGATTCAGGCTTCTGTAATCCGAAAATAATTGTTTTGTTGAATCATGAAACAATTCCTCCAGGTTTGATTTAATACGTTGTTTATATTCTCTATCACTGCACCAGATAGTCATGTGAATATTATCAATAAAATCAGGTGGTTCCTGGTTATGATGTACTTGGTTATAAAAATCGTTCAGCGTTTTTAGCTCAACCGCATTGAGTAATTGTACGGTTACAAAACCATCCTCTTCCAGCTTTTTTTGCAGTATTTGATCTTTAAAAAGCATTTTTTTTGAACATTCCAAAATGAATTTGTTTCCCAAAGATAAACAAAGGAGGATGTTTTACCATTAAATTTTTCCGGACATACTTTTTTTTAGAAAAATCATAATTTATGGGTCTTGGTATATTGAATAGTAAAGGGTAAATAAGATTTAAAATTGGTAAATCGTAAAAAAAGAACGGTCCAAATATTGTCCCTAAACCTCTCAGGAAGATTAAACTTGAACGTTGGAATACATGTAGACGCTTTAGTTCTCTTTTCACCACTTGACAACACTCCTGTAAATACTCATCTCTAAATTCTATACTCCTTTGGTTTTCGTTACTATATCTAAATCCGGCTAATGTAACTAATGTGGTATG
>JACQAK010000059.1 GCA_016194985.1 Bacteroidota bacterium | reverse complement strand
GACGCTTCCACTATTTTACGATGCATTCCACCAGTTACATCCGCTCTTACTCTTGATATAATGGCACTTTTGCCTTTTACCTCATGCAAAAGCTCATGTATTTTTTCAAAGAATTCTTCATCACATAATGTCAGGATATTTTCATCACTTGCCCTCTTAATTGCATCATCTATAGTTATTTCCTTTTTTTTAATAAAAGAGGCGCTTAATAAAGATTTTATTTTATCTGATTTATATTTATCCATATATTTATAATACTTAAATGTAAATATAGTATGGTAGAAAAACAAATCATTGAATTGTTTGAGGAAGTATTCAGATCTTCGGAGTTTTCGATTTTAAGCGATATTCCTGTTGATCCAGAATTTCCATACCAAAACTATATCGGCGTTAATTTTGATAAAGACAAGTTGTTAAATTTGAAACTTTATTTTTCATTTTTTACTCCGCCGGATATACAATATGTTAAGAAATTTATTCCTGAATCCGGTAACTACGAAAAATTCATAGCCTATTATACATCGGTTAAAGAAAGGAGCATGGAAAATAATGGAATTACATTTTCTATTAAAATAAATAGCCATAAGGAAATAACGACAGGCTTTCATTTTAGAATAAAGAAGGATATTGAGGGATTCCCAGATATAAAAGCATTTAAGTGTTTTTCTGGGGATTTATTAAATGTTGGTATTTGCGAAGAATTTAAGAGCGGTAAAAGCCATGTTAAGTACTATTATTATTTTACTGGATTATACAATAAAGAAAAATTTGCCGTTAGGTTTAGCAAACCTCATTTGGTAGCCGCCGATTTGATAGAGTATACAGAGAGTGAATCGTTTAACAAAGTTATCGGCTGCAATTTGTCTGATAATATATTTTATTCAAAATTTCTGAAGATTCATTCTCGGATTGCTGAAGATATTGATGATCTATTGGTTAATCAATGGGGCCTTAATGATCATATTGCACATGGATTTTACGAGAATAGCGATATTGAGGCGAAATATTATTTCAGATTGAATCAACTCTCTGATGATCACAATCATTTTAGTCTACAGGAAAACAAACGACTTGACACTATAAAATTTATTCGGGAGAAATTAAGACAAGGTAATATTGTCTTTTAATTCAAAATATTTTCTAAATCTGGTTTCAAAGCCCTCATCCAATGTCATTTCCTGATTTCTGAAAATTTCATGAGCTATATATTTTTTTGTAAATGTTTCAAATATTTCCCCGCTATATGCATTCAGGTTAGCGGCAGGATTGTTTATTTTTTTGTGAATATGTTCTGCTGCTATTTTTGCAGATATTATAGCTGCATCAATGCCATGGCCAAACATAGGATTGACAAGCCCTGCAGCATCTCCTATTAACAAAATGGAATTATGTGTCAGTTGTTCTTTGGATAAAAGAAATGGTGTTTGCCATGAATTTACTTTTTCAGGGTAAGAGATATAGGCCTCCTCTTTTTTTGCATAGAAAAAATGTACATCATTTATATTTTTGAAATGTTTTTTCCAATCGTCTGTAAATAAAATGACTCCACAGTTTGCTGTTGTTTCGTTAACAGGAAATATCCAAAAATATCCTCCTTTGGCAATTTCATTATAATAAAATCCTCTCATGAATACTTTATTTCCTGTGTAATTTACATAAGAGCGGGTGGCTATTGCATGACTTAAACGGAGATTACTGAAAAAAGTTCTTCTGACAAAAGAGGTTGCTCCATCTGCTCCTATGAGGTACTTTGACGAAAGTGTTATTTCTTTTTCAGAATCAGTAAAATGTATGGTATTCAATCCATTTTCTTCTACAATCGATAAATCTTTAATACCTTGATGACATGCGCTTATTAACTTAATTGCTTCATTAAATAAAAAGGAGTCAAATAATTCTCTTTTGCAGGAAATTGTTTTTATATCAGAATTTCTTAAATCAAAGGAAACGGTTTCTTTGTTGGTTATATATTGTAAGCAACCTGTTAGAACAGATTGCTGCAGTAGAGGTGTGATATCTATTTTTTCGTTTATTAAAATATCCAGGGCATTTAAGATAATCTGATCACCACATATTTTATCCCGTGGAAAAACAGCTCTGTCTATCAGGGCTACTTTTAACCCTTTTTTTGCTGCTAATATTGCGGCTGTTGTTCCGGCTGGTCCGGCGCCTATTATGATAATATCGTATACCGTGTTCTTTTGCATGTTTAAAGTTCTTTAATAAAATCGATGATCAGATCCTCTAATAATTGATCATAGTTACTGAGATCTGTTTTATTAAAAGAGGTAACATTTTTTACCGGTAGTTGTGAAAATTTGCTATCTTCTTTTGTAGTTAAAGTTGCATATTTATCATATCCAATATTGCTAACCATATTTTGTGAAGGGATAATCCCTACAGAGTTATTTACCCATACATCAATCATCCATTGTAAATCCCAACCAATCAGTTCATTTTCATTTTTTTTAAGAATTTCTTCCCAAAACGCCTTGTGCTTAACGTCTTTTAATATCAATTCCTGATGTTGTTGCCAGTTATTCATTAATGGTGTGTATTTTTTCCAGGCTCTGCTCCACGAAGCCCATCCCCAGCAAGGTAAAATCATTTTTGAATAAAAATAATCATAGTTCGGATTTGTTTGTTGCAGAAGATTAGTTCCGGAAATATGCATCACGGATTCATGATCTTCATACTTATCCAGCATCAGTTTGCAAAATTGAAAAAAGGATGTTTCAGGAATACAGTCGTCTTCTAAAATGATTCCTTTTTTTTCCTGAGAAAAAAACCAATTGATGCCGGTGGTGATAGATGTTGAACAATCGGAAATGTGCTGCTCTTGAAATAAAGTATAAACTTCACAATCCCAATCCGGATGTAGAAATAGTTTTCTTATTTCTTCACAAAAATAAACTTCGGTAGGGTTTGCGGGTGCATTACAGCTGATGTATAATTTTTTTGGTTTTATTTTTTGTAATACGGCATACAGTTTTTGAGCCTTTTCAAGCCTGCGATAAACCAAAAGCAAAACACTTATTTCCACTTTATAAAAGATATTTGTTTAAATTTACGAATAAAAGTCTTTATTTTAAATACTTTGTAATATATATGGGACAAAATAAGGCTTCTGATATAGCCCGTTTTTATAACAATAAAACTATACTTATTACCGGAAACACCGGCTTTAAAGGAACCTGGTTGAGTTTGTGGCTTAGCATGTTTAATTGTGAAATTATTGGAATATCTTCTGCTAATAATAAAAAAAGACATTTTTATCACTCTGTGAAGTCTCAATTAAAGTTAGTACAGTATTATCATACCATCGATGATTATCCATTTATAGAAAAGATTATTTTAAAACACAAGCCCGACCTCATTTTTCATTTGGCAGCACAACCGTTGGTGTCAATATCTGTTAAAAACACATACAACACCATTAAAACAAATTTGTT
>JACQAK010000119.1 GCA_016194985.1 Bacteroidota bacterium | reverse complement strand
TATGGGAGGAATGGTTATTATAGAAGCACCTAAAAAATCAAAATTATATGGATTCAAAGCCTCCGGCGGATTCTTTAACGGTACAGGAATTCCAACAAACGGCGATTACAATAACCCTACAAAACCGTATTTAAATGATTTTGATGTATTTAAGGATTTTATCGGGCGTATTAACTATGCCAAATCAACCAAAGAAGATAAGGTAAAATACGGAGTAGGAGTTTCATACTACAACGGAGCGGTAAGACAATTTAATAACACTGTATATTCTACTATTCAAACAAATGATGTAGGAACAAAATCCTGGGTGGCAACAGATTCAACCAATATGAGTCTGAAAGGAAAAGGCGCTAAACGTATTTATTATGGTGCAGATGCTCAGGTATCTCTTAAATCTAAAATAGGAACGTCTACATTAAGACTGGAATATATGTTCGGGCAACAACCCGGAACCTCTGCCACCACCACCAGCCCTGCTTTTGAACCTAAAACCGCTACATATATCCGTAATTTTAGTGCTTATAGCGCTGTGTTTGTTCAGAGAATTGCTAAAACAAAACATGAAATCGCGGTTAAATATTCGTTTTATGATCCTAATACCAAAGTAGCCGGAGATGCTATTGGCAAAGCCGGTTCAGGATTAGGAACAGTTGATTTGGCTTATACAGACATAGGATTTGGTTATGTAAATTACTTTAATGATCATATTAAATTCATGATTTATTATAATTTGGTACAAAACGAAACCACCAAAAATATCATAGGGTATAGTAAAGACTTAAAGGATAATGTGTTAACATTAAGAATGCAGGCACGTTTTTAGCCTTAACTTAACATTAACTTAACATTGCAAAAAACAATACCCATTACATTTACCCAAAAATAACACTATGACAACGACCTTAATTATCTTTTTAGTTATCTGCTTATTATTAGCATGTACTTTCGAATTTGTAAATGGCTTTCACGATACAGCCAATGCTGTAGCTACCGTAATATATACCAACTCTATGAAACCAACCACCGCCGTGGTTTATAGTGGTTTATTGAACTTTATAGGAGTATTAACCGGAGGAATAGGGGTAGCAATGGGAATTGTAAACTTATTACCCATGGAAGTTCTGGTAGACAGTAATGTATACCACGGAATAGCCATGATCATGGCCTTATTACTGTCGGCCATTATATGGAACTTAGGAACCTGGTATTTTGGGTTACCGGCATCCAGTTCACACACATTAATTGGTTCTATTTTAGGGATCGGTATCGCTTTCTACTTTTTACCGGGAAATGTTGGTGGCAGTGCCGTTAATTGGGATAAAGCAAAAGATACCGGTTGGGCTTTATTGATCTCTCCATTTGCCGGATTTGCACTCGCTATTGTGGCCATGTTTATATTTAAGCGTTTTGTAAAAAACGATTTGTTTTACAAAGAACCAATTCCCGGAAAAACACCTCCTGTTGCAATTCGAATGTTATTATGGTTTACCTGTGGCTTGGTGAGCTTTTTTCACGGGCAAAATGATGGGCAAAAAGGTGTTGGTTTAGTGATGATGATCTTAATAGCCATCATGCCTGCTTATTTTTCTTTGGATAAAGAAATAAATCTGCAAAGCATTAATGCCAATGTGGCGGTGATAGAAAAAATAATTTCTGCCACTGATACCACTCAGTTTGGGAAAGAAGAATTTAAAAATTACAATAATATTAAAAAACACGCCAAACATTTTGCTGAAGCAAGTATGGGTAAAGCATACTCTGATGCGATTGGAGAAACAGAACGTTTTGAGTTGCGTAAAGATGTGGTTAAGATCACAAAAAGTGCTGAAAAATTATTGAAAAGCGAAAACGTGGCTATTTCTAAAGTAGAAGCCAATTCACTGAAAAAAGAAATTGACAGCGCTAAGAAACTGGTGGAGTTTGCGCCATCATGGGTAATTATCATGATCTCTATCTGCTTAGGATTAGGAACCATGATCGGCTGGAAACGTATCGTAAAAACGATAGGAGAAAAAATAGGAAAGCAACACATGAGCTATGCGCAGGGAGCATCTGCCGAAATAGTGGCCGCTATTGGTATTGGTGTTGCTACAGCATACAAAGCTCCGGTAAGTACTACACACATGTTAAGTTCCGGTATTATGGGAAGTATGGTGGCTAAAAAGGGTTTAAAAAACCTCCAAAGAAGTACCATTACCAATATCCTATTGGCCTGGGTATTAACATTACCTGTAACAATTATCCTATCGGGTGCATTATTCTTACTATTCAGAGCGATTTTATAACTATAGAACGTTTGTTTGTGAAACCCATTTACTATTCAGTAAATGGGTTTTTTGTTGTTCAGTATGTAGAGTTAATGTTATGGTTTTTCTAAAATCAATAACACAGGCGTAACACCCCTGGGTTTTAAATCATTTACTTTTAAAATCTAAAGAAACACTATGACTACGGGACTAATTGCTCTTCTTATCATTTGCTTATTATTAGCTTGCACCTTCGAATTTGTAAACGGGTTTCATGATACAGCTAACGCTGTGGCCACTGTTATTTATACCAACTCCTTAAAACCAACCACTGCAGTGGTTTATAGCGGACTATTAAATTTTACAGGAGTAATGACAGGCGGCATTGCGGTAGCCATGGGCATTATTAATTTATTACCCATGGAAGCATTGCTCGACAGTAATGTATACCATGGAATAGCCATGATATTGGCTTTATTGCTGTCGGCCATCATATGGAATTTAGGAACCTGGTATTTTGGTATTCCTGCTTCGAGTTCACACGCGTTGATTGGTTCTATATTAGGAATAGGTATTGCTTTTTATTTTCTTCCAAACACCGGATGTAATGGTGTAGTGAATTGGGATAAAGTTAAAGATACCGGCCTGGCGTTATTAATATCACCCTTATTAGGGTTTTCGGCTGCAATCTTAATGATGTTCTTATTTAAAAGAACCATTAAAAACGAATACATTTACAAAGAACCAATTCCCGGAAAAAAGCCACCTATGTGGATTCGTATGTTATTATGGTCAACCTGCGGATTGGTGAGTTTTTTTCACGGACAAAATGATGGACAAAAAGGCGTTGGTTTGGTAATGATTATTTTAATAGCCATTATGCCCGGTTATTTTGCAATTGATGAAAAGATCAATATCCAAAGCGTCAATGCCAATATTGAACACATTCAATACCTTGTTTCTAAAGCCGACACAACTATTTTGTCTGATAAACAGCGTCAATCCTACAAAGATATTTTTATGCATGCGGCACACTTTAAGCAGGAAACCGCAGGAAAATTTAAACCGAATGAATTGGAAATGACGGCCCGTTTTGGATTAAGAAAGGATGTTGTAAAAATCACCAAGGGCTGCGAAAAATTAATTTCCAGCGGCAATTTATCCTTAAGTGAAAAAGAAATCAAAACACTAAACTCTGAAATTAAAGCCGCTAAAACACTGGTAGAATATGCGCCTTATTGGGTCATCATTATGATATCCGTTTCATTAGGATTAGGAACCATGATTGGTTGGAAACGCATCGTAAAAACGATAGGAGAAAAAATAGGAAAGCAACACATGAGTTATGCGCAGGGAGCATCTGCCGAAATAGTTGCGGCCGGCGGTATTGGCATTGCCTCTGCTTTTGGCTTACCGGTAAGTACTACACACATGTTGTCTTCGGGCATTGCCGGATCGATGGTGGCGAAGAAAGGATTAAAAAACTTACAAAAGGGAACCATCATCAATATTGCTCTGGCCTGGGTGTTAACCATGCCGGTTACTATTATATTATCCTGTGGGTTGTTTTTATTATTCAGAGCATTGTTGTAATAAATTACTGCGTCCGAATTTCGGATGTATTAAGCTAATGTGGGCTTATTTCAATCATTTTTAGTAAAGTTTTGGGCATACCCCGCCAATTGGCGAGGCTCGCTTTTTTATTTGACCGGAGAGGCAAAAAAAGAGCTCAAACAATGCCTCTTCCCTTATGCAGATAAACCTTTAAAAGGACATTTACGTGCGTGAGGGATGCAAGCGATCCGCCAGCTGGCGGATTTGTGAAACAAAAAAAGATTGAAGTGACAGCCCGGTCCGGCTTCCGCCGGACACGCCCTGATGATAAAATAAATCTACATTATTCTACAAAAATTCCTGATTTAATGATACACTATTTTTTTAGAAAAGCGTCGTTCGTTTGATGTAATATGAATCACATAAATGCCTTTGCTAAAAGGCGTTAAATCAAGATCCGTCATGTTATCGGTAGAATGAGCCTTGTACACTTCTCCACCAAATACATCTGTAAGCAGGATATCAAAACCAGATCCGGAATTACCTGAAATTTTTAAGAGTCCAGATTCATTAGGGTTTGGATAGATATTGAAATCCATAGGTGAATCCAGAGAAACGGATTCAATTTTAGAATGAGAAAAACGTCCGTTAAGATCCACTTGTTTTAATCTATAATACGACACACCCTCAAGAGGGGATGAATCATAAACAGAATAATTTTTTGAAACCATAGAATTACCAAGGCTTTTAATAACAGATACAGCTTCCCAGTCCAAAGCATTTATAGATCGCTCAATAACAAAGTAATCGTTATTAATTTCGGAGGAAGTTTCCCAGCTCAGTTTGATACTTTTTCCCTGAAGGGAAGCGCTAAAACTAATAAGTTCAATCGGTAATAAGGTCGTTAAGCAGGAACAGGATGTTGCAGAGACGCTGTACGTTATAATTTCATCTGCACGATCAGCTTTACCCGAAACAATGATCGTTCCGGGCCCTGTTAATGTATAGCTATCCGCTATTGAAGCATTACTGGCTCCTTGCTGAAAAGTTTTTGACCCTCCGGAAACATCTACCTTCACAACATCGCATGTTTGACAATTTCCATCTGCACCCGAAGAACTGCAGCCATAGTTTCTGTTTTTCATTTCGGCAGCTACGATGTAAGTGCAACCAGCAGCAACGGATATACTTTTTGACATGTTTTGATAGCCAGCAGAGCAATTGCCTGAAACGCCTGTACAATTAGTGCTTCCGGAATAGGCCAGATTACAACCGGATAAACAGCCACATCCGGCTCCGGAAACAGCCAAAACACCTGATTGAATAAGGCCGGTTGTTATTGAAAAAAAGCAGGAAGAGTGATTCCAGCTTTGTCCTGATGAGCTAACCCAATTTGACGTGTTACAAATAGCAGACCTGATACTGGAAGCGGTGCCTGAATTTGTGACACAATTAAAATGCCACTGATCTTTAGTGGAGGGCATTACAATGGCATTTGTACCTACGGTTAAACCCGAAGGTAGCCCCGCCTGATCTTTGTCGGAGCAAGAGGTGTTGCTAAACGCGCCCACATGCTTTAAAGCAAAGATAAACGATGGTGCAGCCCTTGTACCCTGAAGAATGTATACATTATCTCCTTTGCTGCTTAAACCATAATTGGAACCCCACGTACTGTTTAATTCGGCTCTGCTTATGGATCCTCCTGAACAGGTTGCCGGATCGCCGGAAGCGTTTACTTCAATATAAAAAATACTTCCGGCAGCAATAGGACTGTTACAGGTAATTTCTACAGCAAACTCATCGTTGTTACAGGCCCATCCCGGAATACTATTATCCCAGTTATTATCGGTTACAATAAATGTTGTACTACATTCCAGATCAACCAGGGTCACAAGTTTGATGGCATCGTTGCCGGCATCTGTTGTTGAGTTTGTTTTAAAACCAATAACAACAATATCTCCTTTTGATAAAACGGTTTGAGCTATAGCTTTTGTACTTAGTAAATAGCTTATGAAGATACTTAGGTGCAGTATTATTTTTTTAGTTCTCATGATGTAAGGCAATTACTATACATCAAAAGTAGACTACATAAGAAAAGTTATGATTCGCCTAACATTAAGCTTGTTTGAAATAACCGTGTGGTTTTTTAGTGTTAATGCTACATAAATAAGGGATATAACGATTATGCGATAACATTAGGTAACAATAATTTTATAATGACCATACAGAAAAGATTACAGGCCATTCAGCTTATTGATCTCTGCCTGATAATCGTTGATAGGAAAATAACCGTGTGTTTTGATAATCTCTTGTCCTTTTAATGTTAGCTCCGACATGATGAAGTCATAGATTTGTGTACTCGGTTTTCCGTTGATGTATTGATATAAGGGTCTGGTTAACACATAATCTCCTTTTTTAACGGCCGTTACTTCATAAGGCGAATAGGCTCTGGAGCCCTTGATATAAATAGGCATTGCCCAAATGCTTCCGTTTGGCTTTCCGTTCTCGTCCATTAAAAAACCAACACCGGCATAGCCAATGGCAGCAATATTGGTTTGTACAGCTTTTACAATTTCAGCATTACCGCTCAAATGCTTCATGGTAGCCGCATAAGGCGCTCTGATAAATTTGTCTTTTAAATAAGAGTAGGTTCCTGATGTACTATCCCTACCATATACCACAATTGATAGATCCGGTCCGCCCAAGTCTTTCCAGTTGGTAATCTCACCCGAAAAAATTTGTGTTAATTGTTCGGTTGACAAACTATCCACGCCTAATTTGGAGTGAGTAATAATCGCGAGGGCATCCACAGAGAACATAACAGGAATAGGGTTCACACCGTTCTTCTTAGCACGTTCTATTTCGGATGGTTTCATTTCACGGGACGAGTTGGCAATGTCTGTTTCGTTATTGATTAATGCTTCAATACCAATGCCACTGCCTCCGCCCGATAAATCAAATAAAATTTCAGCATGTTCTTTTTTATAAGATTGACAAAAATCTTTTACCATAGGCAATTCTGTATCTGAGCCTTTGATGATTATGGTGTTTCGTTTGATAATAGCCGCTAATTCAGGATCCTGTGGCTTTGGTTCTTCTTTACAACCGATAAGTGTTATGGATAAAGCGAGAAGTAAATAGTAATGTGTCATAATAATAGCGTTTATGATGGGCGTTATATTTTTTACAAATGTGCAGTTACAATCTTATGCAGAGATGAACCTAATGTTAGGGAAATGCTTATTAGACAAAGAACAACAAACCATCGATCATTTAATACATGCCACCGATGATGCGTTGATTTTATTTTTTGGGCGTGTCCCCGCAAAAAGAATCGGCGGGGTCGGGCTGTCACTGCAATCTTTTTGCAAAGAAACAGCAAAAAGGATTTCCGCTTGCATCCCTCACGCAAGTCTGTTGCACACTCAACGAGTGATTACAGTGAAATTCTTTTTTATAACGCCCGCACTATAAAACAAATGATAGATATTTTAATACACACCGCCGACGATACGTTGATTTAATTTAGAGTCCTGGAACAGTGGGAGTTTATTGGGTTTATGCATAAGCCCAACAGTATCAGTTAATGCTAATAAAAACGCTTTAATGTCGAGCATTTCTTTTTTACTCAGTTGAAGAGAATCAAATGGCAATGTTTGATGAGGAATGTTAATGCCCAGTCCTTGTCCGCCGCCTTTATTATAAAATTCAATCACTTCGTCGAGTGTTTTATAAATACCGTTATGCATATAGGGTGCTGTTAATGAACTGTTTCTTACGGTTGGTGTTTTAAATGCATACTGATGTATATAGGCTTTCGAGACAAAGATCCTTCCTTCATCTTTGTCTACATTTTTATTAGTAGTGTTTTCGGGAACGCCAATCACTTCATATTCTGTATCGCTATATGCCGGAGGAACCAAGCCATTGAACAAAGGAAAAAAATGACAACTGCCGCAAAGTGCTTTTCCTGAAAATAAATTATAACCATTAATTTCCTGAGCAGAGAGTTGTTGGTAATGGCCTTTGATGTACTTATCAAAGCGACTGTTCATGGATACCAACGTTTTTTCATATTCGCTGATTGCTTTTAAAATGCCATAATAACTGATAATAGTATCGGTAGTTCCTTTGTAAGCAGTTTTAAATAATAACTGATATTCTGTGCTGAGGTTTAATCGGCTTATCATGTCATCAACGGACGAATTCATTTCTTTTTGATTGTGCAGTACATCATTGGCCTGCTGTTCCAGTTGGCGAGCCCTTCCGTCATAAAAAAAATGTTTTTGAAAAATAGTGTTTAATAACGACGGCGTATTTCTGTCCAGGCTGTTTTTGGTTTCAAACGCCAAGCCCTTTTGTAAGCCATCGCTAAACGCCATATCCGGCTTGTGACAAGAGGCACAGGCTCTTTGATTGTTGCCGGATAATACAGGATCAAAAAACAACAATTCTCCTAATTTAGCCTGAAGTGCATTGCCAAGAGTGTCTACGGCTTTTACAGAAAAATAATTAAGATTGTAAGATTCCCTTTCAAACAGATGTTCGTTGTTGAGGTTAATGGCATAATTAACAGGTGTAAATGGAAATAATTCGGATCGATGAAGACAAACTAAACATTTATATATAGGCTTGATGTGTCGTGTTATAAAATACAGACGATCAAATGAGTCGTATGTTTTATGTAAAGCACAATACTTTTCTGCAGACTTAATGCCGTTGATCAATTGTAAATGAATGTCCGTTGGATACTTGTTCAACGCATAATTTGTTTTGATCTGATTTAAGACGGCCCGTAAACCACTGAAAACAGAGACGCATTCGGTGATATTGGTTTGTGTATAGGTTGCGTCATAACCACTCAGGGTTAAACTACTCATTCGCATCAATTCAAATTGCATGGCTTCTAATAGCTGCGCATCATTCACATTGATATCTTGTAATTTGTTTTGAAAAGCCTCAAACGATTGTTTTAAAAGGCGCAGTTCTGCCGCTACTATTTTTTGATCGATCGTATCGGTTCCGAATAATTGTTCTTCCAATACCTGAAAGCCATGCGGATCAACAATACGGGAACCAATTTCTAAATCAGACTTTTTGACTAATGGCCCATTGATAAAATATTTTACATCAAAAGGAGCTATATACTCTATAAAAAACTCTATGTGTTTATAGTAATTACGGGTAATAAAATAATTGGATTTTAGTTGCTTTAATTTTCCCGGAACAGATATAGAGTCGGCTAATGAAATAGATCTGTCAAAAACAGAAATGAGTTGCGTTGTGTTTTGAGCAACGTAACGATATCTTTCAGAGTTTTTATTAGAAGTAAAAAAAGAACAACAAGCAATTATGAGAATAGCGATGCCTGCTGTTTTTAGTTTAATTCCAATGTGATGATCTATCATTAATCAGATTCCTTCACAAATTTAAACGACAGTGTTTGATGATTGATTTCTATAGAGCCATTGTATAAGCCTATTGCTAATGGTTTTACGTTAACAAGTAACTGGTTGTTATAAATATCAGCTTCATTGAAAACGTATTCATATACACTTTGACCAACAGCATTATAGATGACCACTTTTCCGGTTTTTACCTGTTGCCCTAAAAAGCTAATAATTAATTCCTTTTGAGCAGGGTTGGGAAATACATTTAATAAACGGATTGGGCTGTTTATGTTAGAAAGACCTGTAGTCGTATTTAAAATTCTAGGGCAAAGTGGCGCCATAGTACCAAAAATGGAGGTGCGGGGAGTGGTAGATGTGCTGGCGGTTCTTAGGAAGCGTTCGGCATTATTAACATACATCGATTTTGCGAACGAATGCATAAACGAAGGTTGATCTAATGTGTTAACATAATACCAATCGTTCTGAGTACGTACTTTATTAATATCCAAAATCATAAATCCATGCTGAGACAAGTCAGCATATTTGATATGTGAGTTAGATGCTTGGATTGCAGAAGCTCCTAAAGGAATACTAATTCCGGGAGAAGTAACACTTGGCCCCACAAACTCTACACCGGCAGATCCTGCGCCGGTTGATCCGTTATAAGTGGCAGTTGGTAAATCGTTAGCCCACGAGGAATGTATATCACCGGTGATAGCAACCACATTACTGATATTATGGTTCACAATATAATTCAGCACTCTGTTTCGTTCTGCCGGATAGCCATCCCACTGATCGCCATTAATAGCCTGTCCAAATACTTTTAAAGGAGCGATCATCACCTGTTGGGTTAATATTTTCCATTGAGCCGTAGAGGAATCTAATCGGTTGCCTAACCATGTAAACTGATCGGTTCCTAACAATTGTCGGTTGCTGGCAGTAACAGTAGCTCCTGAAGTTCCACTTTGTAATTCACGACCGTGAAGTCTGGTATCCAACATAATAAAATCTACTAAATTTCCATAAGCCAGTTTTCTGAATATCTGGTAAGGGTCAGCACTTCCGGCTTGTTGACGTATTGGTAACCATTCGAAATAGGCTTGCTTGGCATTTGCTTTTCTTACAGCAAAAGGACCTTCAGTAGCAGGTGTATGATTTTCGGCTCCATTCATCCAGGCATCATTAGCGGTTTCGTGATCATCCCAAATAGTGATGAATGGAAATTGCTGATGTAATTTTCTTAAATCCTCATCCAGGTGATAAGTAGAATAACGTTGTCTGTAATCACTTAAGGATAAAATCTCGTTTGCAGGAAGCCACTGACGGTTGGCCGTTGCGTTAGGCGAATAGCCACCCGTTTCGTATTCATAAATGTAATCTCCTAAACAAATCACGGCATCAAAATCTGCCCTGTTTAATAGTACTTTATACGCATTAAAAAACCCGGCTTCAAAATTGGCACAGGATACAATCGCAAATCGTAAACTATCGGCGTTGTTGAGTGGTGTTGTTCTGGTACGCCCTCTGGCTGAATTTTTACCATTGCAGCTAAATTCATAATAATACCAGGTGTTTGCACTAAGTCCCGTTACATCTACTTTTACGGTATAATCTACTGTATTATCTGTTACTAAGCTTCCGCCCTGAACAATGTTTGTCATACCTGTATCCGTAGCCATTTGCCATGATATCAATACCGGATCGGAAGAAACGGTATCAGGCGTCACGCGTGTCCAAATAATTACTTTATCGGGCATGGGATCTCCGGAGGCAACCCCATGGTAGAATGGAGCAAGGCAAGGCTCTAAAGAGCTTGTCCTAAGCTGTTGTGCATCCAATTTAACAAAGGCACATACTAATAAAAAGGTAAAGATGGATCTATGGCTTAATAATTTTGTAATCATAACTAAGGTTATTAATGGTTGTTTTTATAAAATAGATTCCGGGAGCTAATTCAGATAAATTAATCTGAAGACGTCTGTTATATTTTAGCTCCTCCGAAGACACTGTTTTTACTGACATTCCTAATGTGTTGAGGATATTTATATCGCTCATGTTTTCAGGAGTTTCGTCATATTTAAATTGTAGAGTAATATTTTCGGAAAAAGGATTGGGAAAGACAGTTAAAGCATATTGTTCTTTTAAGAGCTCATTTAAATTGGTAACACCACATATTATTTGGTAAGTGCCATTAGTGGCATTTGTATTTCCAATACCTCCGTTGACAGAGTACGTAGGGTTTATGCTAGATGAAGAGCAGGCAGGAATAAATACTTTAATTCTTCCGCCTCCAGCTGCGCCACCTTTGTTTCCTGCATTTCCGTTTCCGCTAATAATTGTTTCGTTTCCACAAAAAATACCACCTGAATAATTTGTGGTTGTTCCATTTCCTTTTAATCCGCCATTTCCTCCATTACCGCCATTACTTTGTAATGTGCCTGTAATAAGCGCAATTGTTTGTGTCTCAATATAGATACCACCTCCTGATCCGCCGCCGCCGCCGCTTCCTGATCCAGCTCCGCAGGATAAGGTTGCTTCTCCAGAGTCGTCACATCCGTCAGAACAACAATTAGGTGAAATGCCCCCGTTACCGGCATCTCCGCCATTACCACCGTTTTCTCCGTTTGCACTTATTTTTCCTGTAATCTTTATGGAATCTGTTGCTACTAATTGTACTAAGCCGCCACCATTACCACCTTTTCCACCGGATAAGCCAACATCGTAAGAACGTCCACCGCCGCCGCCGCCGGCACCTCCCGAACCCATATCGATATCTGTTCCGGATG
>JACQAK010000118.1 GCA_016194985.1 Bacteroidota bacterium | reverse complement strand
AAAATTAGGCTTGAAGGACTATCAGAAAACAGAAGTACTGGAAGGATTGAAAGATAACGAAACCATATATAAACCTTAATTCAGTGAACTTTACATTAATCATAAACATTGCAGTCAATTTAATTCGGGCAAGACTGAAGCAATCCATTATTGCTGCAGTTGGTGTAACGTTTGGGATTGCCATGTTTATTACCCTTCTGGGCTTTATGAATGGGTTAAACAACCTTCTGGACGGATTAATGCTGAATCGTACACCACATGTAAGGTTGTATAATGAAGTGAAACCAAGCGCTGATCAACCGGTATTAATTTCAAAAGACTATAAAAACAATACCAATTTTATTGAGTCCGTTAAACCAAAAGACAGGGGCAGAGAAATCTATAACAGTAAAGCCATCATTAATATTCTGAAACAAGATAAACGGGTCATTGATGTGGCTCCAAAAGTAACGGCTCCCGTTTTTTTTAATACAGGCTCTATCGAAATCACCGGAGTTGTTAATGGCATTGATGTGCCTGCCGAAGAACATTTGTTTAAAGTAAGTGATTATATTATTGAAGGAAATGTGTTTGATCTGAATAACGAAAATAATACCATCATCATTGGCAAGGGCCTTGCCGAAAAGATGTTGGTGAAGATTGGGGATGTTATTAAAATTACCACTATCAAAGGTGGTTTAGTGAGTTTAAAAGTGGTGGGGATTATGCAGATCGGTATTGCAGAAATTGATAATACCATGAGTTATACATCCTTAAGAACCGCACAAATGTTATTGGGAGAATCGGCCAGTTACATCACCGATATACAGGTAAAACTAACGGATGTATTAATGGCTCCTGAAGTTGCCAAAGAATATCAGGCCAAGTTTAAGATAGATGTGATTGATGCACAAACTGCAAATTCACAATTTGAAACCGGCAGTAAAGTACGTTCCATTATTTCATATGCCGTTGGTATTACCTTATTAATTGTAGCAGGATTTGGCATTTACAACATTCTCAATATGATGATCTATGAAAAGATGGATTCCATAGCTATTTTAAAAGCTACCGGTTTTTCAGGCAACGATGTGAAATGGGTATTTATTTCCTTATCACTGATTATTGGTATTGTAGGCGGACTCTTTGGCTTACTCTTTGGCTTTGGTTTAAGTCACATCATTGATATTATTCCTTTTGAAACGGCATCTTTACCAACCATTAAAACCTATCCGATTGATTATAAAATAACCTACTACGTTATAGGACTAACCTTTGCCGTATGTACCACCGCTATTGCAGGCTTATTTCCTGCGTTAAAAGCCAGTAAAATTGACCCTGTAGAAATTATTAGAGGAAAATAACATGTCAAAAAAAGTATTAGAAACCATTAATATCAACAAATACTTTTACGATCCTGTAAAATTCAGGGTGTTATCAGACATTACCATGTCTATCAACGAAGGGGAATTTGTTTCGGTTGTAGGAAAATCAGGCTGTGGTAAATCCACGCTGCTGTACATTCTGTCTACAATGGATACAGATTATGAAGGAGAATTGTTTATCAATGGTAAAAGCCTTACTAAAAAAACCGATAAGGATTTAGCGGTGATACGAAATGAACATATCGGATTTGTATTTCAGTTTCATTATCTTTTATCAGAATATAACGTATTAAGAAATGTGATGTTACCGGGTATTAAACTGGCTAAATATTCGATGCCCGAAATTGAACATCGGGCGATGGAACATTTGCGCACCTTAGACATGGCTGAACAAGCCTTAAAATCGCCTAATCAGTTAAGTGGTGGACAAAAGCAACGCGTAGCAATAGCAAGAGCATTAATAAACGATCCCATCATTATTATGGGAGATGAGCCAACCGGCAATCTGGATAAAAAAAACAGCGATATGGTGTTTGAGATTTTTAATAACCTGGTGAAAGAACGAAATCAGGCCTTGTTAATTGTAACCCATGATCCGGATTTTGCAGCCAGAACACACCGCACCATTGAAATGGCTGATGGAAGGATTATCAGTTAAATCATAAGAATAGAGCTTTATAATAACAGTTTTTTAGCTATGATTTTTAAAATACACATAGCTATCCAATTGATAGTGGTGTTTTAATTTACCATACTGTACTCTTCTAAAAAACCTGTTACCTTAGAATAATATAGGTCTTATTTGGGCGTGTCCGCCTGTCGGCAGGCCGGGCTTTCCGCTCCAATCTTTTATACATCACGCCTTAGCGTGATGTATAAAAGGATTTCCACTTCAATCCCTCACGCAAACATAACTTAGATCGAAGATAATATTCTGAATCTGAAATATAAACTGCGTGAGGGATTGCAGCGAAAATCCTTTTTTATGAGGGACGAATAAAAAAGATTGTAGCGTAAAGCCCGATCCGCCTCCCGGCGGACACGCCCAAATAAACCCTACATTATCCTAATACAATTCTTAAAAAAAATATGTACCTAAGTGGTTTAATCTTTTCAAATTATTCCATTAGCCGCATGAAAGCATTGGGAATATTTTCAATCACATCCGTTGGAATCATGGCTATTTCACCTTTTTCATCTCTGGTCATATCACCCGCCAAACCGTGCACATACACACCAATAACACTGGCTTCAAGCGACGAATAGCCTTGTGCTACTAATCCTGTAATCAATCCTGTTAATACATCGCCACTTCCTCCCTTTGCCAGACCTGAATTACCCGTACTATTAAAATAACTGTCGCCTTGCGGGGTAGTGATACAGGTATGTGCTCCTTTTAAAACCACATATACATTATACTGTTTCGAAAATTCAAGTTGCAAACGGTGTCTTTCAAAATCATTGTTCACGGGCTTTGTTAAACGCTCAAACTCTTTGGGGTGAGGTGTTAAAATAGAATCTTTAGGAATGAATGCCAACCACTCTTTATATAAACCTATCGCATTCAAGGCGTCAGCATCAATTACCAAAGGTTTTGCAAAAGTCTCTAAAATAACCTTAACACTTTGCTGAGTATCTGCTTCGGTTCCAAGCCCGGGGCCAATGCCTATAACGGAATACGAACTGGTATTCAATTCACTAAACTGCATGTGCTCATCGCAATTTACTAAAGCCATCGCTTCCGGAACAGCTGTTTGTATGATCTCATAACCACATTGGGGCACACACACTGTCAGTAAACCTGCCCCACTTCGCAATAAAGCATGCGCACTCATAATAGCAGCACCCATTTTTCCGTAGCTTCCGGCAATCAACAAACTATGCCCAAAGGTTCCTTTATGCGAAAATTTTGGTCGCGGTTTTAATAATTGCTTAATAAAATATTCGGTCAGGTAAAATGCAGAACATTCTTTTTGTATAGCATCTGTCCATTTTAAATCAATATCCAACACATGACCTTTACCAATGTACATGCTATTTTCAGCAAACATAAAACCCAATTTAGGACTTTGAAATGTTAAGGTATGTTGTGCTTTTACTATAGACGACTGCTTGTCGGATCCTTTGTCTGCAAATAATCCGGAAGGTATATCGATAGCAATGATCATCGCACCACTTTCATTCATCCGATTAACACACTCCGCTGCTAATCCTGATAATGGTTTAGACAAACCAATACCAAATAACGCATCAATAATAATGTCTGATGATTGAAAGTGAGGCAAATGCTTCACATCGTTTACTTCCATCAAAAAACGGGTATACAGGGCTTTCAACTGTTGTTTATTAATCAAAAAATCATTAGAACATTTATCGGAATAATTAATAATAAACACCTCCACCTTATATCCATGCTCCAGTAATTGACGGGCGATAGCCAAACCATCTCCCCCGTTATTCCCCAATCCACAACAGATCTTAAACACCGCCTGTGTATCAAAATGCTTCATCAACCAGTGCGTGCATTTAAAAGCAGCGCGCTCCATTAAATCAACGGATGTGATCGGCTCCGATTGAATGGTAAAAGCATCTATCGCTTTAATCTGTTCGGCTGAAAATAATGGAAGTGCTGGTTGCATAGTTAAATTTAGAAAATTAAATCCATACAAAACCAAACATTAATCATACACGGTGCTTTTGGAATTCAATTGATAAAAGCCGAAAGCCGCTAAACTTAAAACCAATCCCAATACAACAAATGCCACCTTAAATCCAGTTGCATCTACCAATGTAGAAATAAGGAAAGGGCCCAGAGTATTACCTATCCCCCAGGATATGGTATATAAGGCAGCGTACTGCCCCCGGTTCTTGTCATTGGATCTTTGTATCCAAAACACATTCATAAAGGGCATTGCCATAATCTCTCCCACCGTAATAAATAAAATCATGAGTAATGAAATAAGTTTAGCATTCCCCGGAATTAATAAAGACAAATAAGAACAGGCACACATCACTAAACCGATGATGATCCATTGTGAGTTTTTATTTTTCTTTTCAAGAGTATAGATCAATACCATTTCAATGGCTACAATAATGATTCCGTTGATCGCCATGATCAAACCAATATATTTTTCATTCAGCTGCATGTCATCTCTGAAATACTTGGGAATAGTAGTAAATAGCTGAACAAAGCAGGATGAAAACAATGTCATTAATACCAAAAACCATAAATAGGTTTTGTCTTTATAAGCCGATAAGGTTACAGGAACTACTTCGGTTTGTACACTCTCTTTCTTCAACTGAATTTTTGGCTTCAAAAAATAAAACAAAAGTCCGGCGGCGGCTATATTCGTCAAACCATCCACCCAAAATAAAAGCTCGTACTTATAGGCTGCCACCACACCTCCAATAGAAGCACCAACAGCCCAACCTAAATTGATGGCTAGGCGGTTCAAAGAATAGGAACGGGTTCTGTTTTCTATTGTGCTATAAAAGGCAATAGACGAGGAATTGGCAGGTCGGAAAGCCTCGTTGACCATGCTTAATAAAAATGTACACACACAAATGAGCGGATACGATTTGATCTGCCCTAATACAATAAACATAATACCTCCGCCCAAGAGCGTAAACAGTTGTACTTTGTAAAACCCTATCTTATCCGTGAACTTTCCACCAAAGTAAGCACCGATAATAGAACCCAATCCAAACAAGGCCATCACAAATCCTGCTTCACTCAAACTTCTACCCATCTCTTTACTGGTAAGGTATAAAGTCATAAATGGTACTACCATAGTTCCGCTTCGGTTGATCAACATAATAAACGACAGTAACCAGGACTCTTTGGAGAGCCCTGTAAATGATGTTTTATATAAGGTGATCGTTCGGCGTATCATATTTTATTCAAAAAAAAAGCCTCTCGAATGGAGAGGCTTTTAATTTTTAAGCGTTAACCGCTTCTTCCATATAGGCCTCTATAGGTGCACAAGAACAAACTAAATTTCTATCGCCGTACGCGTTATCTACTTTAGCAACGCTTGGCCAGAATTTATTTTCACGAACCCATGTTAATGGATAAGCTGCTTTTTGACGAGAATAAGGTTTATCCCAATTATCAGCAACTACTAATTTACAGGTGTGCGGCGCATTTTTAATCACGTTATTCACCTTATCAAATTTACCTTCCTCAATTTCCTTGATCTCCTTACGTATAGAAATCATCGCTTCGCAGAAACGATCCAACTCTGCTTTTGATTCAGATTCCGTTGGCTCTACCATTAATGTATTAACCACAGGGAAGGCAACTGTAGGAGCATGGAAACCATAATCCATTAAACGTTTTGCCATATCTGCTACCTCAACACCTGATGCCATTTTAAATTCATTACAATCCAGAATCATTTCATGGGCACAACGTCCGTTTTTACCGGTATATAAAATTTTGTAGCTACCGGATAATACTTCTTTCATGTAGTTAGCATTTAAAATAGCCATCTCTGTAGCTTGTTTCAATCCTTCGCCACCTAACATTTTAATATAACCATAAGAGATCAATAAAATTAAGGCACTTCCATAAGGTGCAGCCGATACGGCTGTGATTCCCTTGTCTCCGGAAGTATTTACAATTTTATGAGATGGCAAGAAAGGTACTAATTTTTCAACCACACCAATTGGTCCCATGCCGGGGCCGCCGCCACCGTGAGGAATAGCAAATGTTTTATGTAAGTTTAAGTGACACACATCCGCTCCAATATTTCCCGGAGAAGTTAAACCCACCTGTGCGTTCATGTTAGCTCCATCCATATAAACCAATCCACCATTATCGTGAATTAATTTAGTAATTTCAGTAATCGATTCTTCGTAAACACCATGCGTAGATGGATACGTTACCATTAAACAGGATAAATTATCTTTATGTTGTTCGGCTTTAGCACGCAGATCCACTAAATCAATATTTCCTTTTTCGTCACATTTTGTTACTACAATATGCATACCTGCCATTGCAGCAGATGCAGGATTGGTTCCATGTGCAGATGATGGAATTAAAGCTACGTTACGGTGAGCATTTCCATTGGCAATATGATAAGCTCTGATGACCATTAAACCGGCGTACTCACCCTGAGCACCGGAGTTTGGTTGAAAGCTCATTCGGGCAAAACCGGTGATCTCTGATAAATCTTTATTCAATTGTTCAATTAATTCAGCATATCCCTGTGCCTGATTAACCGGTACAAATGGATGAATGCTTGCAAATTCAGGCCAGGTTAATGGCAATAATTCAGAGGCTGCATTTAATTTCATCGTACAGGATCCCAAAGAGATCATCGAATGCACTAATGATAAATCTTTATTCTCTAAACGCTTAATGTAACGCATCATTTCACTCTCACTGTGGTAAGAGTTAAAAGTTGGATGAGTTAAATACGCGGATGTACGTTTTAAGTTGGATGAAGAAATTAAAGTTGATGCTTTGTAAGTTACTTCTTTTGCGGCACCGGCAAAAACAGAAACGATATCATTTAAATCATTTTGTTCAATCGTTTGATCTAATGAAATACCCACATGTTTGGCATCTACCAAACGGAAGTTAATTTCTTTGGCTTCAGCAGCTGTTATAACTTTAGCGGCATCGCACTCAACAATAATCGTATCGAAATATAATTTTGTTTTAACATTTAATCCTAATCCTTTTAAAGCTTCAGCCACAGAGTTCGTCGCATTATGTACACTTTGCGCTATAGCTTTAATTCCTTCTTGTCCGTGATACACGGCATACATACTGGCCATGATCGCCAATAAGGCCTGAGCCGTACAGATATTAGACGTTGCTTTGTCACGTTTGATATGTTGTTCACGGGTTTGTAAGGCCATACGTAAAGCAGGGTTTCCTTCAGCATCAATAGATACACCAATGATATAAATCTGTAGCAACTACCACCTGAATTTCTTTTGCATGGGCGTTGGTAACAAATGCTTTATAATCATTCACTTCTCCATTAATATCAGGATATTGAATCAGTGCACCAAAGAATGAATCATCCAATGAAACGGTATTCGCATCACCAATCACCAATTCAATACCATAAGGTACAGCACGGGTTCTCACTACATCGATCGTTTGAGAAAACACAGTTTCACTGATAAAGAACTTATTTCCACCATTAGCAATTTTTGCTTTGCTACGGTTACTGTAAAACATAAATAAGGCTTCGGCCGCCGCTGTTGCTTCATCTAATAAAGACGCATTAGCAATAGGCATTGCCGTTAAATCCATCACCATGGTTTGGAAATTTAAAATCGCTTCTAAGCGTCCTTGTGCGATCTCCGCCTGATAAGGCGTATAGGCTGTATACCAACCCGGATTTTCTAAAATATTACGCTGGATAACTGCCGGTAAAATGTTGTTGTAATACCCTAAACCAATATAAGAGCGGAATACTTTATTTTTTTTACCCAAAGCTTTTAAATGTTTGGTATATTGATACTCGCTCATAGCAGGTGCTACTTGCAATGGTTGTTTTAAACGGATACCTGCAGGCACTGTTTGGCTAATCAGTTCATCAACAGATGAAACGCCAATTTTAGCAAGCATTTGTTTGATTTCATTTTCACGGGGACCGTTGTGACGGGAAACAAATTTATCAGTAGTCATAGCTTATTTTTAGATGGGCAAATTTACGGAAAATCCCATGTTTTAGATAACGTACTTTTCAACCGATTGTTTATAAGATTTTAGGGATGATTTTAATCAGTTTATAAGATTATGTAGGATTTTCTGGGGCCTTAAGGCAAAATCTGAACCACTAAGGTTCCCGAATTTTTATAATAGTTAATACCCTTTAAACGAAGGGTATTTTTTCTATAAAAACTCAAATTATATGGAGGAAATAGCACCAGATACTCCAACTCCTGTAATTGTTTGCCCGTTCCGTCAAACCCTTCAGGAAAAGCTGTATTAATGCTTATACCTTCAAATTTAAAAGCTTGTTTCTCTGTTAACTGATAGTAGTTGCGATATACACCAAATAATTCGGGAGCTATGCCTACCTTTTTTGCACCAATGCTATCCAAATAAACAAAACAGGCTTTAGTATCCGATTGCTGCCAATAATCAAAGGTTCTGGTAATATTAACGCTGCACAAAAAATGGAAGGTCAGGATGGCACTGGCCATATACAGTAATGCGTTTTTTACTTTATTCTTAGGCAAAAGCGATTTGAAAAAACCGGTTAATACCAATGCGAGTAATGGATAAAACATTAAGGCGGTTCTGTCCATAGGATATAAAACGCCAAAACACCATTTATTAAAAACACATAACCCTAGCATAAGCAGTAATACACTACTCGAAAAACGATACCACCCGATACGGTGTTTTTTAGAAAACCATATTCCGTAAACAGAGGTTATCAATATGACTATAAATAAAGCATAAGCCAAGCAGATAATCACTGAACCCGGTAATTCATAAGCATGATACACTAAGGTATACACATATCCCGAAAAAACAGATTCTACTAAATTCTCACCGCCATAAGCACCTATGTCATTAGAACAAGTTGTGATAAATTGCAGGGCTTTCACAACGGTACAGGTAATTCCCAAAGCAAAAACACTCTCCAGATAAAACAATTTGTTTTTAAGAAATTGAAAATCCTGTTTAAAATGGTACTTTAAAAAATAGAGAATACTAAAAGCGACAAAGAAATAAAAGAAATTAAAATTAGCAATGGCCGCCATACCTGCACAAAACAGCGCCAGAGTTGCCGTGCCTCTATTTCTTTTTTGGACAGCGATATAGTAACACAACATACTTACCGACTGAAACATCAGCCCGGTTGAATATCCGCGGGCCAACGACAAATAATCAACTAAAAAGGGATTCAATAACAAAAAGGAAAAAGCAAATACCTTAGTAGGAATATCTTTTAAGCTTTTGATCCAAAAATACACAACGGTTAAAAACACACCTGAAGACAACAAACTAAACCACCGTAACTGACTGGCTTTTTCAAAACCCAGCATCACTGCCATTTTAATAGCTAAAAAATTAAACCAATGTGTATTACCTGTGCACAGGGTCTCTACCCACCAAAAATGCTTTACATTGTAAAATGAATAAGCCTCATCATGCGTCATTACTAAGTTCAGGGCCCTCAAAACGATATAAAACATCAGGGCATATACCAGAAAAAAGAAGACCGTATGAGTAATGAATCGTGTTTTGATGTTTTGCATTACTTAAATATACAAAAGATATTTAACCTTATGAATTGTATGCCTGTTCAAGCGCAGTAGAGAAGCGAGATATTTTGTTGGGATGGTTTCCGACTGCCCTAGCTGACAAGAATCCATAACAAAAAAGGCCTCTCATCTGAGAAGCCTTTTCAATAATTAAGATGGCACTGATTAGTTTACTTTGATCAATTCTACATCAAATACTAACCACGAATTTGGAGGAATAACCGGAGGGTAACCATTTGCTCCGTATCCTAAATTAGCAGGAATAATTAATTTAGCTTTTCCGCCCGGTTTCAATAATTGCAAACCTTCTGTCCACCCCGGAATAACCTGATTTAAACCAAATACAGCCGGTTGACCTCTATCTACAGAACTATCAAATTTATTACCATTTAATAGATATCCTGTATAGTGAACTGTTACCTGAGAGGTAGCTGTAGGCGCCACGCCTTCTCCTTCTTTTTCAATAATATAACGTAAACCGCTTGGTGTTGTTTTTGCTGAACCATATGTTTCATTTAAAACTTTATCCATTTTTTCCTGCTCTGCTTTGGCCTTAGCAGATGCTTTGGCACCTGCATTTGCTTTTTCGAATTCAAATACTTTAGCGGCATCAAAAGCCTCTGCTTCTTTTCCTTTACGCAGAATCACCAAATGTTTCAATACATCATTTCCTTTGATAGAATCAACTACTGGCTGCCCCTGGATAACATGTCCAAATACAGTGTGTTTCCCATCCAACCAAGGAGTTTCTACATGTGTAATAAAAAATTGAGATCCATTTGTGCCTGGACCAGCATTAGCCATTGATAAAATACCCGGACCTGTATGCTTTAATGTTTCATCAAATTCATCAGGAAATTTATATCCCGGATCACCTGTTCCTGTTCCCAACGGGCAACCACCCTGAATCATAAAATTAGGAATCACACGATGAAATTTTAAACTATCATAATAAGGCACACCTTCTGCTTTAGCTGTATTTTTTATAGAGCCTTCAGCCAAACCAACAAAATTAGCAACAGTCATTGGTGTTTTCTTAAATTCTAATGCGCAGTATATATCTCCTTTTGCCGTTTCAAATTTGGCATACATCCCATCGGGTTGTTTACTTAAAAATTCTTTGTCCATTTTAGTCAGTTTTACTTTTTTTGGTTTTTTAGGTTTATCCGGATTTGCCACAAGTCCTATGGATACAAGAGCAAACAAAGAAGCTAAAATTATTTTTTTCATTTTTATGTTATTAATGTTTGGTTAAAAAACAGTTCACACTATAACCCATTATTTTGTTCCGCCGGCATTGATATCAACTAATTCTACTTCGAATACCAATGTAGAAAAAGGAGGGATCGGACCACCACCTCTTGGTCCGTAAGCCAATGCAGATGGCACAATTAATTTACCCTTACTACCTTTGCTCATTAATAAGAGACCTTCTTCCCATCCCTGAATAACTTGTTTTGGTTCTTGTGCCAACATGAACTCAATTGGTTCATAAGGTCTTTGAGGATTGTATACATTTCCGCTTTTAGCATCTGCTTCAACAGACGTGTCAAAAATTGTTCCGTCTAATAAACGACCTGTATAATTTACTTTTACTTTATCCCCTGCTTTAGGCTTGGCTCCACTTCCTTTTTTAGTTTCAATAAAAATTAATCCACTGGCTGTTGGTGCGGTTGTAATTTTATTATCAGCTAAATAAGCATCCAATTTTGGTTTTTCAGCTTCTGCCATGGCTGCCATTTCAGCTTCCTGCTTCTTCTGATTATCATCCAGCTCTTTTTTGGTTTTGATCTCTACCATTTTAACAGTTACCTGTAACTTGTCTCCGGGTTTGATAAACGGAGGCAATGATGCCATTTTATTGGTTTTTAAGAAGAAAGAATCTGCGCTGATAATAAAAGCAGCGCTATCATTTTTACTCATCATCGCAATAGCATCTTCCAGACTTCCTGAAAACGAAGATTTAGGCAATATATAACGAACGGTTCCTGATCCGTCATCTGAATTTAATTTCGAATCAAATAATATAGAATCCTGTGGCTGACGTTTTAAAGCATAAACGATGTTAATACTAACTCCGTCGCCTTCAACGGCTTTCACACCATTTTCGTCTTGTCTGTAAAAATTGTAATACAACCCGTTTTCTGCTTTTGTAAAGCCTTCAAACTCCGATTTATTACAAGATGCAAGTCCCGCTAAAAGCGCAGAACCAAGTAACATAGTGATTTTGTTCATTTTTGTTTATTTTATATCTATTATTTTAATATGGTAAACTAATGGTGTATAAGGTGGGATAGAACCGTTACTACTTCCTGATTCGCCAAAAGCCAGTCGCGAAGGTACTATTATTTTTGTAGTTTCACCTTTTTTTAATGTACCAATAACAATATTTAACCCTTTAATAAGCTGGTCGGGGGTTCCATAAATATATTCCATAATTTGCTCATGGGCGTCAACAGGTCTTCCATCTATAAAACTTCCCCTGAACGCAACTTTCACCTTTTTGCCCGCAGTTACTTTATCCTGATTAGTGGTTGTTTTTTCAAGGGTATAAAGCCCGTAAGCATCCGGTTTTACATAACCAAGGTCTTCGTTTTTCAAAAAGCAATCAATCAAATGAAGCTCCTCTAATTCCGTATCTTCTATAATATCAGATCCCTGTGCCGACTCATTCGATGCTTTATACTCGGCTTTAGTGATGATCTGACTCAGCTTTACATTAATTTTGATAAGGGAATCATGTGCGCAAAAAGCAGGAACAATGGTATCAAAATAATCCCTGAAAAACACCGCTGGTTTTATCAAGAAAGAAACGCTGTCCCCTTCTACCATCCGGAGATAATAATTCTGACATGAGCCCCACAAAGGTTTTGATTGCAAGGGAACAAAAAGACCATCCACCCTGTCGTGTTCTGTATCCCAAAACACGGAGTCTGACTGCGTTTTCATAACAGCATCAAATACACACACCTTATCTAATCCGGGATGTTCGTTGCCGTCTCCTATACCCAGCAAACGATAATAATAACCTCCCTCTGCTCGGGTATATCCTTCGATCTGATTTTGTTTACGACACGCAAAACAAAACACAATGATACCTAAAAATACTATCCACTTCATCCGCATGTGCGCTTAATTATTTGGATGTTTTTTAACGGATACAATCTCTATATCATACATAATAGGCGATTGCGGAGGAATTTTTTTGGAATCACCTAAAAGTCCATGAGCCAGATGAGATGGGATTAAGATCAGGGCCTTATCTCCCGATTTTAGAAACAAAACGGCTTTATGCAATCCATCTTCAATGTCTTCCATGCCCACTGTAAACTTTTTTGGTCCATCGGTTTTAGAAGAGTAACATTCGGTGCCATCCAATAAGGACACTACATAATTAATGGTGATGATATCATCCGTTTTAATAGAGTCACCTTTGGCAGATGCTTTATAAACATAATAACGGATACCGCTGGTTGTTTTGATAAAAGGCATTTGATGTGATTTTTGAAAATAATCCATCTCATCATTTTCTTTGACAACCACCTGTTGATTGGCTTTTACAAATTGTTGTTTTACCTTTTCCTGATTAAAATCTTTTTCTGCTTCTTTATGTTCGGGACCGCAAGCACTAACAAGAAAAATAGTGATAAAAACTATGCAACTATATAAACCGTTTTTTGAAAACATCGTGATAAAAAGAAATTACTTAGGATCGGAAAGTGTGTCCACTTCTTTTTTAACTTCCTGAATATGTTCCTGAATAGTATTGGTAATACCGCCCGTATTTTGCATCACGTCTTTTTGGATACCATTAGCCGCATCCTTAAATTCACGAATCCCCTTACCCAAAGCTCTGGCAATATTAGGTACACCTTTACCACCAAACATTAATAAGATTACCAGGAGAATGACAACAACTTCACCCCCACCTAAATTTAGAAATAACACAAAAAGAGAATTCATATAACAAAAGTACAAATAAGATTGTAAGAACTAATGACTTTTTATCGATAAATATGCAACTCTGAATAATGCAGGTTTATTTTATCATTAGGTCATTTCAACCGGTTGCCAAATGCGGTCAGTCAGCCGGTGGTCCCCCCCTTTTAGCAGATATACCCAAAACTATAGTAAAGATAAATGAGCTTCTGTGAACCAAAAAAAGGCGGCAACATCTCATGCTTCGATTTAATTATGCCAATAACTACCTAAAATCAGATCTATGGCAGATTCAATGTTTATAACAACCCGAAAATTTTAGAACGTTTGTTTTGTGAATCAGATTTTTATTTTTTTATTTGCAACGAATTAAATGAAAAACAACCTTTACATAAAATCCAAATGTAAACGTAAGGCTCGCCCGAGCCATATTTAATTTCGTATGCCGGAATCAGGGATTGATTCTCATACATCAAAAAAATCAATAAACATCATTACATTTAAGTCTGCCAAAAAGCAACTAATTTATTAAATCATATTTACAAAATGAATATTTTAAAATTTGGAGGAACCAGTGTAGGAAGTGCGGAACGCATGAAAGCTCTGGTAAAATTAATATCAGGTACTGATAGAAAAATAGTGGTATTATCT
>JACQAK010000117.1 GCA_016194985.1 Bacteroidota bacterium | reverse complement strand
TCATGGAATTTATGATTATCAGGAAAGGCTGCTTTAATATTATAAATCGTTAGTTCCTCTATTTTATTTTTTGCATCCTTACTGAAATAATATTTTGTAACAACCGGACTTCCCTTGGTTCCTGATCCTGATATAACTTTATAAATCATTATTGCTTCATAAGGATTTAGCATCGGATACATTGAGTTATCATAAACTCTTTCAATTGACCCATCACAATATTTAATTGCATAAATGGAATCTTTAGAATAAGTGTAAGTGGAATCAACATGTTTGATTAAAATTTCTTTAGGATGAAAAATCATATCAGATTTTATCTTATGTTTTTCTGTTTTGCAGTTAATAGCAAAACTTAATTGGTGTTTTGCATAGTCGTTAAAGGTAAAATAAATCCCACTACTGTCTTTTTGAGAAAAGCCTGATGTTACCATGAATATCATTAGACCTGCTGTAATAATAATTTTTGATTTCATATTAATTAATTTCAGTGATTTCATTTAAAGAAGGAATTTCGCAATTCCATCCATATACATCTTTGATTTTTACTCGTAAAGCATCGGCAGACTGCGGTTCACCATGAACAACAAAAACACGTTTAGGCTTCGATTTTATATGACTCATCCAGTTAATTAAACCAGTTTGATCAGCATGAGCAGATAAACCTTCTATGTTTTCGACTTTAGCTTTTACTGTAAAATATTTTCCAAGCAATTTAATTTCTTGTACTCCTTCTAATAACTGTCTACCTCTTGTACCTTCTGCTTGATAACCAACGAGTAGGATTGTTGCTTTCGGATCACCTATGTATTTTTCAAAATAAGTAAGTACCCTACCTCCGGAGGCCATTCCACTACCTGCAATTACAATTTTAGTTTCTTTACTTGATGCAATTTTTAATGTCTCCTGAACTGTTTCAATCTTTCTAATATCCTTACACATTTCATTACACTTATCTAATGGCAAACGGTGCCAATCAGGATGGTGATGGAATATTTCTAAAACATTTCTTCCCATAGGGCTATCCATATAGATTGGTACATTTGGAATCTTCTTTTTTAACTTAAGTTGCCATAGCATATACATAAGCATTTGAGTCCTTTCCACAGCAAAACTTGGAATAATAATAGTCCCTCCATTTTTTATAGAATTATTAACTATATCACTTAGCTTCTCCTCTGCATTTTTGGGATGTATTCTATTTCCATATGTGGATTCAATAAATAAGATATCAGCGGATTCAGGTTTTTCGCTTGGATACATCAACAAGTCGTCATCTCGCCCGATATCTCCAGAGAATATAAATAGCTTGTTGCCGATTTTTAATTCAATAAATGTTGATCCGATAATATGGCTATTATATCTATACCTAAAGGAAATGCTGCCACTTAATTTTACCCATTCATTAAGCGGTAATGAAGAAAAATATGGAAGGGTTTTATCCACGTCTTTAAGCGTATATAAAGGTTTGGCTTTTTTATGTTTGGAATACCCCTTTTCATTTGCCCTTTCCGCATCCTCTTCTTGAATTTTTGCACTATCCTGTAAAATAATTTTTGCGATTTCGTTTGTGGGTTCAGTTCCGTAGATTTTCCCTTTAAACCCATCTTTAACTAATTTTGGTAAGTACCCAACATGATCAAGATGTCCATGTGTTAATAGAACTAAATCTATATTTGAAACATTAAAAGGTAATTTGTCCCAATTTAAAAGTCGTAGTTTTTTCAACCCTTGAAAAAGTCCACAATCAATCAGGATGTTTTTTTCCGATGTTTGAATAAGATATTTCGATCCTGTCACAGTACCAACTGCACCAAGAAATTGAATTTTAATGTTGTTCTGTTTTTTCATAATTCTTAAAATGTTTTTTAGTGTCTTTTAACATGCTTTTAACGCACCATTTAGAATACCATTTTCCAAATAGCAATCCCCATAAGCCTCTATGCTTAGTATAGAAGATTCCAAGTTTTGTATTTGTTGTGCCTTTATCATTGGGCGTAACAACTAAGTACATCTCAAACCAATCTATCACAATCATTTTAGCATCACCTACAGTGCCCCATTCTTTTTCTTTTCCATCAATCCATTTGTTTACTTCAACTGTAAAATCCATCTTCATTCCTACAACTTTCCCTGTCCATCTATATTTGGTTCCTAGTCCAGTTTTGTGGTCACTTAACCAGTGTAATCCTAATTTGCTTCCCATCATTGCATTACTATTTTCAGTCATATGCTTTCCGGTATTTCGAATATCATCCATAAAAGCAAAAACAGAATCAGGACTCCCACTAATTTCAATTGTTCTTTCGTAGGTTCTAATCTTGCGTTCATTTACAATTATTTTCCTTAAGCTATCCTGAGCAAAAATTATTGTTGAGGCAAAAACCATAAGTATGATAACTATATTTCTCATTGCTGTGCTATTTTAAATTTTTTACCAATTTGAATTAAAATCACAGAAATGATACTTGCTCCTGCTGAAATCAGCCAATCATATACCGACATTTCATATAATGTCAATACACTTCTTACCGGTTGAATTATATAAACCCCAAATAGAATTAATAATGAAGCTCCAATTGCATACCACACATATTTGTTTTTTACGATTTCTGATTTGAAAAATGCTGTTCCATCGCCCATATTTAAAACATGAAGCAATTGTGAAAAAATGAGAGTGAAAAACAAAATGTTATTACACAACTCAGGATTCCATGTTTCTGTGTTATGAACTGTTAAGTGACTAAAAAAGACTGCTCCAATACTAACAGCGCCTATTATTATCGAATAAAAGAATATTGTTACCCATCTTTTCTTATCTATAATTGGCTCGTTGATGTTTCTTGGTGGTTTATGCATTATACTATCGCTTCCATCTGTTACTCCAAGAGCGAGCGCAGGCAATACATCTGTTATTAAATTTATGAATAGGATCTGTAATGGAAATAATTGAAAATGTAAGTTTAAAACAGAAGCGGTTGCAATTACCAAAAGCTCACTCAGATTGCATGACAAAAGAAAGATTACAAACTTGCGGATGTTTTCAAAAATAATTCGCCCTTGTTTAATTGCAATAACAATTGATGAAAACGAATCATCTTTCAATACCATATCTGCAACTTCCTGCGATACTTGTGTGCCACGCAAACCCATTGCAATTCCTATATCTGCTTTTTTTAGTGCCGGAGCGTCATTCACTCCGTCTCCAGTCATTCCTACAATATTTTTTTGTTCTTGTAAAACGGAAACCAAATCTAATTTTTGCTTTGGACTAACCCTTGCGAAAATATTTGTATTTGACCAGACAATTTTTTCTTCGGGAGTAAGGCTTTCATATGTAGCCATCTCCTTTCCTGTTAAAGATTTTAGATGATTAACATCTGCAATACCTAATTTAATAGCAATATTTTTTGCTGTGGCAGGATGATCACCTGTAATCATTACAACACTGATCCCTGCTGTTCTACATTCATTAATTGCTTGGAAAACTTCCTCTCTTGGTGGGTCTATCATTCCAAATAAACCAACGAAGACAAGTTCGTTTGATAAGGTAGAGTTTGTTTTTGGATTTGGATTGAATGCACCTGCAATAACCCTTAAGCCATCGTTGGCTAATTCTTCAGCCTTTTGAATCAAATATGTTCTTTTTTCATGACTAAGTAGTTCTATT
>JACQAK010000129.1 GCA_016194985.1 Bacteroidota bacterium | reverse complement strand
CGAAATGGTTTGCCCTACATTACTATAACTGAATGTTTGAGTAGCGCTACCATCCCCAAAATTCCAGGTAAACCAGGTAGTTTTGGATACATCTGTACTGGAATTGGTAAACAGTAAGGCTTTGGGCGCACAAACTGTTGTTACACCGCCAATAGGGATTTGTATGGAAGCATTCACCGGCTTTTCTAACACGGCTAAGCCTTTGATAGTACAGCCAGAGCCCGGAATAGTGATCGTGATAATAAAAGTATCGGTACTGGCCGTATTATACACATGATTGATCAATGATGGAGATGAGTATGAAGCTCCAACCGTGTTGGGACTGCCATCCCCCCAGTTGATGGTATAAGCCCCCCAGTTGGTATTGGAGGCTATGTTCATGTTGTAAGTTCCGGTTCCCTGGCAGTTGATAAAATAAGGCTTGGTAACCAAATTGCCTAAATAGTCATATATCTGCGGACACTGAGCGGTTACTAATTTAGAACAGATTAGTAACAAGAATATGTATAGTATGCGTTTTAGCATGAGTACATTAAATAAAAAAACAGGTTCTATAAGCCGGGTTCTGTTTTCTGCAAGCAGAACTCTCATCATTTATCTATGCAGCCTACCCTCTCTGATATAACCGAAGTTATTGTGACGAGCCGCCACAGAATCAGAGTTTACATGGCCTTACAACATAAGAGGTTTGTCCTATGCAATTGTTACCAATTACACATGTGAGCTCTTACCTCACATTTTCACTATGACCCACCACACCGAAGCATGATAAGGCTACCTGGTTTTCTGTGACACTATCTGTTATACTTTTATTCCTAAAAATATACCCACCCTTTCAGGTGGCAAATTGCCCTATGTTGCCCGGACTTTCCTCCCTTAAAATAAAGAGCGATGAAACAAACCTGTTTTGTATAAAGTTACGTAAAATTAGAGACATGGCGATGGATTTTTTTTAAAAAAATACAGAGTTTGGATATTTAGTGAAAAACGCATGTAAGATTTAATATGTAAGATTTTTTATAAAAAGTTAAATTTCGATTATTCAGATACAAGTTTTTTTTATGCGTTAATTAGAGGTGAGACCCTTGTTATTTCTTGATTAAAAAGGCAAATACAAGAAGGTTGCTCCTTCGGATTAGGCTTAGTAGACTTGGTCACAAAGTGAAAACTAAGTATTGGATAACTTACGGATTTTATTCGCTAAAATGTTAAATTGTATACTTGTTCTATGTATGTCTTAATTTTGCTGATAAATTGAAAGGATGAAAAATAGTTCTATTTTAAATGATAACTGTATTAAGAAAAGACTGACAAAAAATGAGTTATCTTTTTTTTAATAAAAAACGACTAAAAATTAAAAAATCTTACATATAAAAAATTATTATAAGTATGCTGATAGGTTTGAGTTTGAACATTTTTTTTCTACTTATCGTCGCTAATAGGTTGACAGGAGTATCAAAACATGTGAAATAATAGTTTATTGCCAAAGTTTTCATATAGCCTTAAAATAGAGGGGTAGCCCAGTATCTTTTTTAGGAATTTTAGCAGAGCTTTGTAAACAGAGCAATTACCTAACCTATAAATCTATGATGAAAAAACTACTAAACTTTTCTGTTTGTTGCATAACAAGTACTTTAATGTTTTCTCAAAACCTGAATGCACAATGTGCCGCAGTAGCTTTACCATATACTGAAAATTTTAGTTCTGTATCCTTAGGAACAGCCTGTAGCTGGACAGCAAGTTCGGTTGCAAGCGGAGCCGGCTGGTCGATAGATGCCACAGCCTATGCCGGAGGAACAAGTCCGGAAGTACAGGCCTATGGAAACAATGCCTGTGCCGGCTGTGTAGAAACAGTATCTTTAACTATGGCTTCGCCATTAAATACAACGTTGGTAACGTCATTACAGTTATCGTTTAAACATAAGTTATATGTCACTAATCAGGCAACCTCAGGTCCCGGCTCAGGAACATTAAGATTGCAAAGTTCGAGTGATGGAATTTCCTGGACCGATCGTTGGACCTACGCTTATACTATTTCAGGTTCAGCGTTAACATCTATTGCCTCCGGTTCAATTACCGCTCCTGCTTTTACACCTACAGGTAACAATACCTATATCAGGTTTGCTATTACGGGTGTGATGTTTAAAGTATGGGGCTGGCAATTGGATGATGTGTCAGCTATTCCTTTGATCACAACAGGCCTTACATTGGAAAAGAAGGAAAAAGCAATTGATATGTTATATCCTAATCCAACACAGGATATATTAAATCTTAAATTAAACGATAGTAAAGATATCACGATTAGAATATCAGATCTATTAGGCAAACAGGTTGTGGATTGTTCTTCTTTTGAAGGATCCGGAGAAACTCAAAGCATCAACGTACAGCATTTGAAAAAAGGAATTTACTTTTTAAGTATATATAAAGAAGGGCAATGGCTCGAAACCAAAAAGGTTATTAAAGAGTAAAGAAATTCTGTTTAATTGTTTGTTAGGAAAGACCTCTGTTATATTTATAACAGAGGCTTTTTCATTAGTGATGTTCTGCTAATGCCTCAAAGACAGATAGCAATTGTTCTCTGTAAACCTCCGCTCTTTTTTCCGACACTACATCCACCACAAACACAAGTCCGGCTTGCAGTAAAAGGCCTAGCCCCAACCCTTTCCAAAAGGTTTGTGAAGAGTTATAGAATACACAAATTAGTACAATAGCCATGAACATCACGCTTAGTTCTATCCATTTATAAATCGTAAAATGATGGATAACTTTTTCCAGTCTTGGTAATTCTTCGGTTTGTATTTTTTGAGGGTATTGCTCTATGAATTCCTGAACTCTGATAAGATCTTTTGGCGAACGCACAAATACAACGGTGCCTACCGTAAGTTGAATAATGCCAACCATTAATAAAGGAACAGCCAATCCTTTAAAAAAGGAATATTTAATAATGAACAAGAACATGAGCGCTAATAAAATGGCGGTCACCCCAATAATACCCATGCATAAGGACTGAATGCGTTCTTCTGAAAAATAAGTGGTTATAGCATCCATTGCAGGGTTCATAGCATTATACTATCGGAACATCAATAATTACTGTTGTTCCACGCCCAACCGAGGAATCAAAATGTACGGAGCCATTTAAGAATTCAATACGGGTTTGTATACCTTTTAATCCTATTCCTTCAAAACTATCCAGTTTAGCTGTATCAAACCCAACGCCATTATCTTCTATCATAACGCTTAATTCTGTTTCATGACGAATCAATTGCATACTGATCTGTGATGCTTTGGCATGCTTTATAATATTATTAACGATCTCTTGTATAACCCGGTATAGCACAGTTTCTATCTGATTATCCAAACGGCTATCCAATCCAACAATTTCCAGATCAACCTTTAAAGTAGGAGCGTTCCCCAGCTTGGTAATGAATTCGCGAACAGCACTGGCCAGGCCTAACTTGATTAAGGTATTTGGCATCATGTTATGCGATACTGCTCTTACTTCTTTTACGGAGTCGTCTACCAACGTAAGGGCGTTTTGCATAGCCGTTTTTTGTTCTTCGTTCAGTGAAGTTAATTTGGCGTCGAGGTTACTTAAATTCAGTTTAGCGGCGCTTAATAATTGTCCAACCCCATCATGCAGATCCTGTGCGATACGACGGCGTTCTTTTTCTTCCGCTTCAAGAATAGCTTTCACGCGTAGTTCTTTCTGATCGGCAATTTCTGCATCCAGTTTAGCCTGCTGTTCTACTTGTTTTTTACGGTAAAATAAAACGCCTACGATCGATAGTAAGATCAATAGGGTTATCACAGAAACGATAATGATGTTTTTGATAAATGCCTGTTCTTCCTTTGCCTGTATCTCCGCCTTATTTTTAGCCAGTTCCAGATCTTTTTTCTCTACATCAAATTTCACCTGCATTTCGGCAATGCTTCTGTCGAGACGATTTCCATAGAGTGAGTCCTTCAATACAATTAATGAATCTGAATATTGAAAGGCTGTTTTAAGATCCCCGATCTTATCATAATACACGGATAAATTGTTATACAGATTCTCTAAATTATCAAGGTTATTGGTTTGAGCATACAGTTTACGTGAGTAACTGTAATACTCGAGACCCTTCTTGAAATTATTTTGAGCCATGTAAAGTTCCCCTAAGTTATTGGCAATAGAGGTTTGTCCATCATAGTTTCCGGCTTCTTCAAATTTCTTTAAGGCTTTTTCTAAATACACAATCGCTTCTTTTGGTCTTTCCATCATAACATACAATCCCCCCAGGTTATTGTAATTCCATGCAACGGAAGTATTGTCGTTTAATTTTTCACGAATAGTGGTCGATTCCAGGAAAAATTTTTCGGCCGAATCTAATTGCCCATGTTCTGCATACAAAATACCCATGGTGTTGTACACATTACCCAAAGCTACTTTTCTCGAAATGATTTTGGCTTTGGCTTCAGCCTTTCTCAAATAAAGATCCGCCTGCTTGAAATTATTTTGTTGTTGATATACATTAGCAATATTCACTAACATATTAGTAATATTGGTTGAATCATTCACTAGCTCATAATTCTTTAGCGCTTCCAGACAATATTTTAACCCCTGCTCTAATTTTAATGTCATGACGTATCCCGAACTTAACTGGTGATAAATGCCTGCTTTATAGGCAGTAGGCGTATTGGCCGGAAGCCTGGAAACAATAGGGGATAATAAACGGATAGAGGAATCTCCCAGATCTTTTTGATAATAGGCTTTACTTAAAGAGATCAACGCTTCAAAATAGTGTTTGGTAAACGGGCAGTTCTTAGCCTGAGAGTAGGCATCAAACGCCAGATGGTAAGAACGGTTCACATCTTTTGAAAGGGCGATGTTTGCTTCGGTATAGAGTTTCTTGATTGAAACCGTATCGCAATTTTGGGAAAATGATGCTTTCACAAAAAAACAACTGCTTAAAACAATGAAGATGAGGTGTTTCATTAGATAAAAGTACAATTTTCTCCTTAATTACAACGTATAAAATGGTATCTTTAAGCCCTGATGAAGACAAAGACACTTAAAAAGAATAAAGTAAATGTTGTAACACTTGGTTGCAGTAAAAATATTGTGGATAGCGAGGTTTTGATGGGACAGTTAAAGGCTAATAACTTTAATGTAGAACATGAAAGCGAGAACGACGATCATAATATTGTGATCATTAATACCTGTGGTTTTGTAGAAAACGCCAAACAGGAAAGCATTGATACTATTTTGAGGTATGTGGAAGCAAAGAAAGAAGGCAGTATTGAAAAACTTTATGTTACGGGTTGTTTAAGCGAGCGCTATAAATCTGATCTTGAAAAAGAAATTCCGGATGTGGATGCCTACTTTGGAACCCGCGAATTACCCAAGATATTAAAAACTCTTAAAGCCGATTATAAAAAAGAATTAGTAGGAGAGCGATTGCTAACCACCCCTAATCATTTTG
>JACQAK010000123.1 GCA_016194985.1 Bacteroidota bacterium | reverse complement strand
TTTGGCAATTTTAATCGGCTTTGCAAAATACAACTCGACGTAGGGGCGATATAATCATAACATTCCGAACAGAAAATTAAAAAATCAATGCTATCCCTTGGAATAGAATGAGTCCTGAAAAAATTCTCAACAGCCTCATAAGCCATATCAGACGCCAATTCCTGATCGCCGGCAATATATCTGTTTTTGATTCCTGTACTTTTTAAAATTTTCTGCTCAGGCACTTCGAATAAACGACTCAGTTCAGAATTATGAAGTGTTTTAGAGGGGAAATAAAACGAGATATGATCCAATAGCGTACTCATTAATGTAAATATATATTAAAAAAATGGTTTATTTTCAAACCTCACTCATTTAAAGACCATTTTTAATAAATACACAGTTGTTTTTGGTAAGGATATTTGCTGGATAAAATTATTAATTATATCTTCGTGTATAGGTCAATAATATTTCAAACCAAAACCCTAAAAATAGTATTATGAAAAAATTCAATTTAGTATCAATTTTAATCGTTTTATTAACCGTTTTTTCATTTTCGGTAAAAGCTCAAAACGCCCCTACAATTATTGTTAAAGGTAATGTTGATGAGAATTATTTCAAAAGACGTGTGGAATTAAAAGCAGTAATTACAGGCTACAGCTCTGAAGATGAAGTTAAAAAACTTTGCAAGAATATTGCTACAAATGGAACCATCAAAAAATGTGAGATAACAGGCAATGATGGAAACGGAAATTATGATTTCGTTATTGTTGTTAATGAACCTCAGGAATTTTCCTTTTACAAAGGATTAGCTATTAAAAATAATATTTTATACGTAACCGTTAATGGTGAGAAAAAGTTAATAGCGGATCTTAAATAACAATAATAGATTTTAAAAATTATTAGCACTTAAGAAATTAAGTGCTTTTTTTTTACTTTTAGTTGGTATTTTAGCTGTTTGCAACCGATATATTTTTTATGAAGTTTATACCTTACACCGATATTAAAAATAAGAAAACAATTACGCTGTTTTTTTTTATTACTGTTTTATTTTATGGAATAACTCTAAAAAATAAATATGCATTAGATGACGACTATGTTACTGCCACTAACTTTCCTGTAAAAGGGCAAGCATATACTCCAAATAATAAATTAATTAAAGACGGATTTTCCAGCATTCCTTTTATATGGGTGTCTCATTACGCCCACGATAATGAAGGAGCATTTGATTACAGACCCGTTGTAACAACAACCTTTGCCATTGAATATGGAATATTCGGACAACAACCTTTTATTAGCCACTTAATAAACATATTACTGTATTTTTTTACAATCTGGCTTTTTTATTGTTGCTTATTGAAAATATTTAAACAACATGAATTACAAAAACAAATAGCTTTTATAACAGCTCTCTTATTTTTAATTCATCCCATACATACTGAAGTTGTTGCCAGTTTAAAATCACGAGATGAAATATTAGCATTTCTGTTTTCGTTATTATTCCTGAATCAATTTTTAATATGGGAAGAAACCAAAAACATCAAACACATTTTTCTAGCTATTCTATTTATATTTTTGGGTTATTTTTCTAAGCAAACCTCGATCCTGTTTTTTGCGGTCATACCATTGGTGTTTTTTTTCTATAAAAAAATAGATTTTAAAAAGATAATCCTTTTAGTTATCATTTTCGGAACGCTTTTCGCTTGCTTCCAGTTATTCATAAAGTATATAATTACAGAAAAAGAAGTACGGAATTTTTACCATTTCGAAAACCCTTTATTTACAGAAAAAGTAAATTTCATAGATAAAATTTTTATCGCATTAAAAACATTAGGATTCTATATCAAGATGCTGATTTTCCCTTATCATCTTAAATTTTACTATGGCGTAAATACATTTGATTTTGTAAAAAAAATCAATGTGTACTTTTTTTTAGCATTGTTTTCTTTGGCTTCTGGTATTATGTATTATATAAAAAGTAAAAACAAAGATTTTTTATTCTCATTACTACTCTTCATCGGTTTTTCTTTTCCGTTTTTAAACTTCATTACACCTGTAGCCGGAATTTTAGGAGAACGATTAACTTATTTCTCATCCGCTGCATTTACATTACTTATTGCAACAGTTATTGCTCCATTTTTCCGCAATTTTGAGCTTAATACACTATCCGATGCCTTCAACAAAAAAACAATTTATATAACAGGTATCACATTCATATGCCTTATTTATGTAAATAGCAGAAATGCCAAGTGGTACAATAAACTCACCTTATTTGAAAACGATATACCTTATTTAAAAGAATCTGCCAAAGCAAATAGTTTACTTGGAAACGAATATTTTGAGATGCTAAGAACACCAAATAAAAAATATTCGGATCAGGTGTTAATTCAAAAATGTCTAAATCATTATAATATAGCTGTATCCAACGATTCAAGCTTCTTTTCGGCATATAACAATGCCGGCGTTGTTTATTACTCCTACCTGAATGATGTAGCTTCAGCTAAAAAGTACTTCACTTTAGCAATCAGACACAGACCTATTTACCCACAGGCTTATGAAAATCTGGGAAATTGCTATAAAAGCGAAAAAAACATTACCGAAGCGGCAAAATGTTACACCAAAGCAATTGTGATTAGTCAAAAAGAACCCACAACATTTATCATGTTTGCCTCCCTTTACTTTGAGAACAAACAATATGAAAAATGTTTAAAGGTCATAAAAATAGCGTACTCTGTTTTTCCAAATAATTATGAACTTACCGCACAGGAAGCCAATTGCTTATTAATGATGGGGCGTTTAAAAGAAGCTATAGCCAAATACGAAAAAGCTTATCAGATTTTTCCTAATACTGATTTAGCTAAATACATAGCCACGCAGTCCTTAAAGCAAGGTGATACTACTTTGTTTAAAAAATACAATAATTTATGATCGTTTTCAATCATCCAAATTAACGCCTCACTCGTTTAAATGTAAGTTTTAATAAATTACCTGAAACAAATGCATTTATCAGATTAGTTGGATGAAATATTGCTAGGATACTATTAAAATTTTGCTAATTTTGTATATGGATCTTGTGTTTAAAACAAAGCTAATTTGTGATAAATAGCATTGTAATCGCTAATAAAAACTAATTTATTTTTTAAGTATGAAAACTATTTTACTGACGTGTATGTTTACAACTTTTGTTTATCTGGCAGATGCGCAACAGGTAAGCAATTCCGCTAATGAAAAGACGCAATCTGATTCCAAATATTTTTACCTGGAAAAGCCACAGGGCGCAAATAAGGCTATCAAAACCACAATTACTCAAAGCGATTATAACACACCGGTAAATGTTGTAAAAAGTGATTACAACAACTGGGAAAATGAAATCTTAAGTGTTCTAACGATTGATTATATTCCTAAAGATTTTCCTCTTTACAAACCTACAATGACAGATGATCAATACAAAGCAATCATTGAAGACTGGGCCAGACAAAACATTTCTTACTTCAAACAACCTAAATAATACAATTTAAACCCCATAAATTATGAGATTTTTTTTACTTTCAGTTTTTATCGTTTTGTTTAGCAAAGTTTCTTTTTCACAAGGAACCAATTGTTATAATGCAGATCCCTTCTGTACAGGAAGAGCTAACGGAACAGGAAGTGGTATTGACGTGGATTTTATTTGTTATGGCCCGTTTTCAAGTCCTACAGGCGGTTGCGGGAGCTTAACAGCTGGCAATACTGTTGATTGTAGTTATAGTACTTCTGCCAGTGAAGTTTGTACAATTCCAAGTGCTGTAGCCGGGCAATATTATATTTTATTATTAACAAATTATTCCAATACATCAGGTTATATCTCTTTCTCTCAAACAGGAGGAACAGGATCTACAGACTGTAGTATCTTATGTCCTTTATCGGCCAGTGGCATCACAACACCAACAACAGCTTTAACGTGTACTAACTCTGCAGTAGCAATTTATGCTGACGAAAGCCCTCTGCCTGTTGGCCAAACAGTTACACCTTGCTTAAAATTTGAAGTTCCTTTAACCGATAATTCGGGAAAAAATATTCTGGAAGTATATGAGAACGGAACTCTCTTGGGCTGTTTTAGGCCGGCTACATCTACATCTACCTGCTCTCCAAACGCCGGCGTTGTTCCAAACAATAATAAATGGGATGTTTATGCCTCTTTTTTAGATCCTACATTACCCCATACATTTAAAATGTGTGAAGATAACTCTGCCTCTACATCAGGAAATATGAGTTATAAAATTTTTGATTGTTACAGTACAACCGGAGTTCCTATTGCATCCGGTACCTGGACCGTAAACACAAGTGCTGCTTATCCCGGAAGTTGTCAGTCAATTACAATACCTCCCGGAACCGGCGCTGGTCAATGGAATTTCACAGGTTCCTCTTCTTTTACAGGTCCTGGTATTACTACAACCAACTGGGGTGGAGCTTTATTCAACCCTTCTACTGCAGGCCCTGGAACACACGTTATCACATATAACTGGAATAATGGTCAATCAGGCGCCGCGGCATGTGCCGGTACAAAAACAGTGGCAATAACCGTTGGAAATCCTTTTAACGCTGCCTTTACTACACCCGGACCTTTCTGTGCAAGTGCATCTTGTGCTACATTAACCCCAACCAATACTTACACAGTTGGAACAAGTTCTTGGTCGGGAACAGGAGTTTCAGGAAATACATTTTGTCCAATAACAGCCGGTGTTGGTACATTCCCGGTAACTTATTCTGTTGGAACATCAGCAGTTTGCCGTTCAAGTGTTACGCACACAGTAACCGTAAATGCAATTCCAACAGCCAATGCAGGACCAACAGCATCTATTACCTGCTCTAGCTCAACAGCAACCCTATCAGGATCCGGTGGTGGCTCTTATGCTTGGTCAGGTACAGGTATTACATCAGGTGCAACAACTGCTAATCCAACTGTTAATCAGGCAGGAACTTATACCTTAGTAGTAACAGCCTCTGGTTGCCCATCTTTACCGGCTACTGTAACAGTAACTCAAAATACAACCACACCTACACCTACTGCTAACAATTCAACCATACTTACTTGTTTAACCAATACGGCAACATTAACTGGTACCGGAGGAGGAACATATAGTTGGAATGGCCCGGGTATTGTTTCCGGTGGTTCAACATCAACACCTACTGTAAATGCCGGAGGAAATTACACCTTAACTGTAACTGCTGCTAATGGATGTACTGCTACTGCCGTTACTACAGTTACTCAAAACATTACACCTCCTACACCTTCTGCCTCTAATACAACAACATTAGATTGTATTGTTACAACAGCTACCTTAACCGGTTCCGGTGGCGGTTCATATAACTGGAATGGTCCTGGTATTATTAGTGGTGCAACAGGCACAAACCCAGTTGTTAATCAACCCGGAGGTTACACATTAACTGTAACAGCAGCTAATGGCTGTACAGCTACTGCTAATACGACCGTTACGCAAAACACAACAGCTCCATCTCCAAATGCATCTAACTCAGGCTCTTTAACCTGTACAACAACATCTGTAACCTTAACGGGAACAGGCGGAGGATCATATAGCTGGAGTGGACCTAGTATTATCAGTGGAGCAACAACAGCAAATCCTGTTGTTGATTTAACCGGAACTTATCAATTAACGGTAACTGCAGCAAACGGATGTACTGCAACTGCCAATACAACAGTTGGTCAGAATACAGTAAATCCAGTTGTGAATATGCCTTCTACTCAAACGTTAACATGTATTTCACCTACTGTAACATTAATAGGTTCAGCAACGCCTTCAAATGCCAATCCTGTTTGGACAGGTGGTGCCTGCGCAGGAGCAACCTCTTATACAGCTTCTGCCTGTTCAGCCAATACATATACACTTACGGTAACAGATCCTACAAATGGCTGTTCAGCTAAGGGAACAGTTGACGTAGTACCTAGCGTAGATGTGCCTAATGTAATTGCCTCTAATACAGGATCAATTACTTGTACAACCGGAACTGTTCAGGTAAGCGCTACTACTACAATGACCCCTGTATCTTATTCTTGGAGTGGTCCTGGTCTGATAGCGGGAGCTTCATCTTCAATTGGAGATGTAAATGTAGGAGGAACTTACCAATGTATCGTTACAAATACCCTATCCGGTTGTTCATCAACCGTAACCACAGTAGTTCCAACTAATACGACAGCTGTTGCTGCTAATGCAGCCCCGTCTGTTTCATTAACCTGTTTAACAAGCACCAGCACATTATCTGCTACTCCTACAGGTACCAATTATAGCTATTCCTGGAGTGGTCCTGGAAGTATTACAAACGGAACAACAGAAAACCCAACAGTAGATACAGGTGGCGACTATGTAGTTGCCATAACAGATAATACAAACGGATGTGTAGGCAATTATACAGTAACTGTTCCTACAAATTCAACCTTACCGGTTGGTGTTAATGCAGGAACAAACCAAACATTAACATGTAGTTCTCCTTCTGTATCTTTAAATGGAAGTGTTACCAGTCCTTCTAATGGAACACCTGACTGGACTGGCCCTGTAGTATGTGGTACATCTACCAATTTTATTACTTCTGCTTGTGCCGCTGGCATTTATACATTAACGGTTACAGATCCTTCTAATGGATGTACAGCAACGTCAACAGTTGAAGTCTTCCCTAATGCAGGAGCTCCAACTGCTACAATTAGTTCTACAGCAGTTGTATTAGATTGTAATAATACTATACAAACAGTAACAGTTACCAGTACTCCTAATTCGGATGTAACTTATAGTTGGAATATCAGTCCATCCAGCATTTCTCCTGATGGATCCGTTGCCAGCTTTACAAATCCAAACACTTACATTTGTACTGTTACTAATACAGTAAGCAATTGTTCAACACCTGTTCAGGTAGTTGTAACAACAAATACAACATCTCCTGGTGTTTTAATAAGTGGTACGCAAACTTTAACCTGCGCATCTCCATCTGCTGTAATATCAACATCAACAACGCCAATATCAGGTATAACCTATTCATGGTTAAATCCGGTTGTTTCCGGACAAGGCACAGGTACTGTAACAGTAAATGTAGCGGGAACTTACACTGTATTGGTAACTGATGCGGCTAACGGTTGTACAAATACAGCTGTATCACAAATTGATTCAGATGTAACTAATCCGGTTGTAACGATTAGTGCTACGTCATCAAACACTATTATCACTTGCCAAAGCCCATCTGTAACCTTAACAGCAAATGTTACTCCTTCGGGAACATATGGTTATGTGTG
>JACQAK010000009.1 GCA_016194985.1 Bacteroidota bacterium | reverse complement strand
GAAAATTATTAATACACAACGATAAAGTACCTAACATTCATACGTTAGAAGTATATCGTGCACATGGTGGTTACGCTTCTGTAGAGAAAGCATTAAAAACAATGCAACCGGATCAAATCACTGAAGAAGTTAAAAAATCAGGATTAAGAGGTCGTGGTGGTGCGGGTTTCCCTACTGGTATGAAGTGGAGTTTCTTAGCGAAACCAGAAGGCGTTCCTCGTTACTTAGTTTGTAATGCGGATGAGTCTGAGCCAGGAACATTCAAAGACCGTTACTTAATGGAAAAAATTCCTCATGCATTAATTGAAGGGATGATCACTTCTTCTTATGCATTAGGCGCCAAAACATCCTACATCTATATCCGAGGCGAATATTTTTATGTAGCACGTATTTTGGAAACAGCCATTGCCGAAGCTTATGCAGCAGGTTGGTTGGGAAAAAACATCTTAGGAACTGATTACTCTTTGGATTTATCAGTACAAGTAGGTGGTGGTGCATACATTTGCGGAGAAGAAACAGCTTTATTAGAATCATTAGAAGGCAAACGTGGTAACCCACGTATCAAACCTCCTTTCCCGGCGGTTGCTGGTTTATGGGGTTGCCCAACGGTAGTTAATAACGTTGAGACCATTGCCGCTGTAGTTCCAATTGTAAATATGGGCGGAGAAGAATACGCTAAAATCGGCGTAGGAAAATCTACTGGTACTAAACTAATTTCTGCATCCGGACACCTTAATAAACCGGGTGTTTACGAGATCGAACTAGGAATTACAGTTGAAGAATTTATATATAGCGAAGAATATTGCGGAGGCATCCGTAACGGTAAAAAATTAAAAGCAGTAGTAGCAGGTGGTTCATCTGTGCCTATTCTTCCTACAGAATTAATTTTAAAAACAGCGAAAGGTGAGCCTCGTTTAATGACCTACGAAAGTTTGGCCGATGGCGGTTTCCAAACAGGTACCATGTTAGGTTCCGGTGGATTTATTGCCATGGATGAAGATACAAGCATCGTTAAAAATCTATTTACCTTCTCCCGTTTCTACCACCATGAGTCTTGCGGACAATGTTCTCCTTGCCGTGAAGGAACAGGTTGGATGGAAAAAATATTGAAGAAGTTTTTAGATGGAACAGCCAATGAAAGTGATGTGGATCTGTTATGGGACATTCAAAGTAAAATTGAAGGAAAAACCATTTGTCCTTTAGGAGAAGCCGCCGCATGGCCTGTAGCTGCAGCTATTCGCCATTTCAAACATGAGTTCATTGAAATTGCACAAAAGAAAAAATTTGTAGATATTTCTCATTACGATAGATTAAATAAAATTAGAGCTTAATGAAAGTAACGATAGACGGAATAACAATTGATGTGCCTAAGGGTACTACAATTCTTCAGGCAGCACGCATGATAGGTCCGGAGGTAGCTCCGCCAACCATGTGCTACTATTCTAAATTAAAAACCAGTGGAGGGTACTGCCGTACCTGTATTGTTAAAGTAACACAAGGTAGCTCTGCTAATCCAACGCCAATGCCAAAACCTGTGGCAAGTTGCCGTACAGAGGTAATGGATGGAATGGTTGTTGAAAATATGATCAACAACGATGTATTGGAAGCTCGTAAAGGTGTAGTTGAATTCTTATTAATGAACCATCCTTTGGATTGCCCGGTTTGTGATCAGGCCGGAGAATGTCATTTGCAGGATTTGGGTTACGAACATGGAGCAGCAACAACACGTTATGAATTTCCACGCAGAGAATTTGAACGCATTGATATTGGTAAATATGTTCAGTTACATATGACACGTTGTATCATGTGTTTCCGTTGTGTAAAGGTAGCAGAGCAATTAACCGACAACCGCGTACATGGAGTTATGCATCGTGGTGATGCTGCTGAAATTTCAACATACATTGAGAATGTAATTGAAAATGACTTTTCGGGTAACGTGATTGATGTTTGTCCTGTAGGAGCTTTAACTGATAAAACGTTCCGTTTCAAATCCCGTGTATGGTTCACCAAACCGGTAGATGCGAATTGTGATTGCAAAAAATGTTCCGGTAAAGTGCGTTTATGGATGAAAGGCGAAGAAGTATTACGTGTAACGGCTCGTAAAGACCAATGGGGAGAAGCAGAAGAATTTATTTGTAACACATGCCGTTTTGATAGAAAAAAAGTTTCTGACTGGAAAATCGAAGGACCTTCTCCAATTCACAGAAGCAGCGTTATTTCCCAAAACCATTACAATCATTTGAATGAATTAAAAGTTCAGGTGATGAAACAACAAAAAGCACTTGGATTTATACCCATTAATAAAAGACCATAATCAATATGTCAATTAGTTAATATGACAATCTGATAATGAAACAACTAACCGAGTAAAATAAATAATTAACTAATTGGCTAATAGCCGAATTGACTAATTAAAAATATGACAGCATTTATAATATACAAAGCAATAATGTGTGCAGGCGTTTTTCTGCTTTGCCTTGGAGCGGCAGCGTACGCTACGTTATGGGAAAGAAAGTTTGCCGCTTTTTTACAGGATAGAAAAGGACCAAGCCGTGCAGGTTGGGGTGGAATTCTACAGCCATTAGCGGATGGTGTGAAGATGTTCATGAAGGAAGAAATCATTCCTAATGTATCGAACCGGGCTCTGTTTATTTTAGGACCATGTTTATTTATGGTAACGGCTGTTATCACAAGTTCGGTGGTGCCCTGGGCAAAGCCTGTTAATATTGGAGGTGTAGTATACGATATGCAAATTACCGACATTAATATCGGTGTTATTTATTTATTGGGCGTTGCCTCTATCGGCGTGTATGGTATTATGATCGGAGGCTGGGCATCAAACAATAAATTTGCTTTATTAGGAGCAGTGCGTGCGTCATCACAAATGATCAGTTACGAAATCCCGATGGGTATCGCCTTAATAGCGTTGATCATTTCATCCGGAGGTTCTTTAAGTTTGAAAACGATTGTAGAAGCACAGGATGCGGGAGTAGCAAACATTGTTTGGCAGCCGCTTGGATTCCTGATCTTTTTTATATGTGCTTTAGCAGAAACAAATCGTGCGCCTTTTGATTTACCGGAGTGTGAAACAGAGTTAGTAGGTGGGTACCATACCGAATATTCATCCATGAAATTAGGGTTGTTTTTATTTGCCGAGTATATCAATATGTTCATTTCGTCAGCAGTGATCGCTACGTTATACTTTGGAGGATATAATTTCCCATTTGCCCATGAATTATACGCAAAATTAGGATTAGCAGATGGCTCGGTATGGATCACTTTGATCGGATTCGGTGCTTTAATTACTAAAGTATTTGGATTCGTTTGTTTATTTATGTGGATTCGCTGGACATTACCACGTTTCCGCTACGATCAATTAATGAACTTAGGCTGGAAGACCTTATTACCATTGGCATTATTTAATTTATTATTAACTGTAGTGATAGAATATTTCAGAGGAAACATTCATTTTTAAAACATATTGAAAATGCAATTAACAAACAGAAAAGTTGTCGTATCAAATAAAGAGCAAAGTTTTGCTGAAAGGATTTATTTGCCTGCTATCGCAAAAGGAATGATGATTACGGCGAGTCATTTATTTAAAAAATCACCTACCATCAATTATCCGGAGGTTAAACGTCCAATTGCTCCTGTATATCGTGGTCAGCATGTCTTGAAACGTGATGAAAATGGTGCAGAACGTTGTACATCTTGTGGAATGTGTGCAGTGGCTTGTCCTGCAGAAGCAATTACCATGACCAGTGGCGAGCGTAAAAAAGGAGAAGAACATTTGTATCGCGAAGAAAAATATGCCGCAACTTATGAAATAGATATGTTGCGTTGTATTTTCTGTGGTTTGTGCGAAGAAGCTTGCCCGAAAGAGGCAATTTTCCTGACAGACCGATTAGTGGATGCTCAATTTGAACGCAAAGATTTTATTTATGGGAAAGATAAGTTGGTAGAAAAAATGGATGCCCGTATTGATGTTACCAAACGTCAAACACAAGCGGTATTGGATTTCAAAAAAATTCCCGGATTAAAACACAACGAATTGTTTGATGCTAAAAAATTAAACAAAGGACATCACTAATTTGATAATTTGGCGATGAGCTAATTGGATAATGAAATAATTAAAAAATAATTAAAAACAAAACAATTGTCATGTTAACAAATCGACTAATTGTTAAATTGAAATAATATGTTAGGATACACAATTACACAATGGCTTTTTGGAACATTATCGTTCCTTGCTATCATGTTTGCACTGATGATGGTATTTACCCGTAGCCCGGTAAACTCCGCGCTATATTTAATCATGACTTTTTTCTGTATTGCAGGTCATTATCTGTTATTAAACGCTCAATTTTTGGCAATTGTACAAATTGTAGTGTACGCAGGGGCAATTATGGTATTATTCTTATATATCATTATGCTTATGAATTTGAATGCCGATGAAGAGCCCCGCAAACATGTTGTTACCAGAGCCATTGCCGGTATTATAGGAGGCATGTTGCTTTTTGTAATGGTTGGTGCTTTAAGAGGCGCCGAACAATTACAAACTGTTCAGGGAGGCGCTTCACAAATTGGCTTGGTTAAAAATTTAGGCAAAGTACTGTTCAGCGAATTCCTATTCCCATTCGAAATTGCTTCCGTATTATTATTAGCAGCCTTAGTGGGAGCTATTATGATCGGAAAAAGAGACACCAACATTAATTCAAAAGAAACTATCAATAACTAATCACTAACAACTAATCACTATTATATGTTAAACGGAATTCCTATTAATTTTTACATCATGCTAAGCGCTGTGCTTTTTATCATTGGCGTGGTTGGTGTCATGGCTCGCAGAAATGCAATTATTATTTTTATGTGTATTGAATTAATGCTAAATGCAGTGAACTTAATGTTGGTTGCATTTTCAACATTACATAATGATGCCAACGGACAAGTGTTCGTATTCTTTATCATGGCCGTTGCCGCAGCAGAGGTTGCCGTAGGATTGGCCATTTTATCGATGGTGTATCGTAATTTCAAAACAATTGATATTGATTTATTAAGCAGATTAAAGAACTAAGTATATGATTAAATTAGTAGCCCTTATTCCATTATTCCCTTTATTAGGATTCTTAATAAACGGTTTTTTTGGTAAAAAAATTAGTAAAGGATTATCCGGCACCATTGCCAGCCTTGCGGTATTAGCATCGTTCATTATATCTATATTGATATTTGTTGATTTGGAAGAACACAAAGAGATCACCTCTCATATTGTTCCTTTGTTCTCCTGGATCAATTCAGATACCTTAAAAATTCCTTTCGAGTTTTTAGTTGATCCGTTATCATCCTGGTTTTTATTGATCATTACCGGAATTGGGTTTTTAATACACATTTATTCGATGGGGTATATGCATGATGACGAAGGGTTTGCACGTTTCTTCACCTATTTGAATTTATTCATCTTCTTCATGTTGTTATTAGTATTAGGCAACAACTACCTGATCATGTTTGTGGGTTGGGAAGGTGTAGGATTATGTTCTTATTTATTGATTGGATTCTGGTTTAAAAACACGGCATATAATAATGCAGCTAAAAAAGCCTTTATTATGAATCGTGTTGGGGATTTAGGATTTTTACTAGGCATCATTTTAATCTTTGTAACCTTTGGAAGTATTTCTTACGATCAGGTATTCTCTATTGCTTCCGGTGGAAATCATGCAACTGTTACAGCTATTGCTTTGTTACTATTTATTGGCGCTATGGGTAAGTCAGCCCAGTTACCATTATATACATGGCTACCTGATGCGATGGCAGGCCCAACTCCCGTATCGGCTTTGATCCACGCAGCAACCATGGTAACAGCCGGTATTTATATGATCGTTCGTTCCAATGTGTTTTATTCTATGTCTGAAGAAGCCTCTCAGGTTGTTGCTATTGTTGGTGTAACAACGGCCTTATTTGCAGCTACGATAGGTTTGTTTCAAAACGATATTAAAAAAGTATTGGCTTATTCAACCGTATCTCAATTAGGTTTAATGTTCTTGGGGTTAGGTGTTGGTGCTTATAGTTCTTCTGTGTTTCACGTAACTACTCACGCTTTCTTTAAAGCATTATTATTCTTAGGAGCTGGTTCTGTTATTCACGCCATGGGTGGCGAGCAGGATATGCGTAAAATGGGTGGTTTAAAAAAGGCATTACCGGTTACCTTTGCCACCATGTTGATTGGAACTATTGCAATTAGTGGTATTCCGCCATTTTCAGGTTTCTTTTCAAAAGATGAGATTTTGGCACACACCTATGAACATAGCCCAACCTTATGGTTCTTTGGCCAGGTAGCTTCCATGTTAACCGCTTTCTATATGTTCCGTTTATTATACTTAACATTCTATCGTAAGTTCAGAGGAACCCACGAGCAAGAGCATCACTTACACGAATCACCAAAAAGTATGACTATCCCGTTAATTGTACTAGCTGTTTTAGCAGTAGTGGGCGGTGCGTTAGGCTTGCCGGAGTTCTGGGGAACAACTAACTGGATGCATCATCATTTGGATTCTATTATTGTACACAAAAATCCTAGTATTTTAAATCATGAAAAAGAATGGATGTTGATGGGTATTGCCGTTGTGTCTGCAGGAGCTACGATCTTCTTTGCATACATGGTATATATTAAAAATAGTATATTACCTGAAGCACACGATTATAAGTTGACTGGCATTAAAAAAGTGATTTACAATAAATATTATGTGGATGAGATATACGACATGATTATCCGTAAACCATTAGATGCTATGTCGGAAGCATATAAATACATCGACACTAAATTTATTGATGCCATTGTAAACGGTGTTGGCGATGTAGTAAATGGAAGTAGCTCTGTTGTAAGAAAACTTCAAACAGGACACATTGGGTTTTATATTTTCGGAATGGTATTGGGTATTATTGCTATTCTGTTTTTCACATTCATTAAATAATTAAATTGTAAATAAAAAGATATGTTAGTTGGATTATTAATTATTGTACCACTTATTGCAAGTTTATTAGTGTTTTTCACAAAAGGAAAAGCCAGTAGAACTGCAGCTTTAGGTTTATCGGTTGTTGAATTTATCTTATCCGTTGTCGTATTGTTTCAATACAAACACAATCCGGGTAATGCAAACCTGTTATTAAATTGCGCCTGGGTAGAATCGCTGGGAATCCATTTCGCAGTGGGAATTGATGCCTTATCAATGTTAATGGTATTGCTAACCACATTTCTGGTGCCTTTAATTATTTTATCGTCTTTTAATACAGAATACGAAAAACCAAATTCATTTTATGGATTGATCTTATTGATGCAAATGGCTTTAGTAGGCGTATTTACAGCTAATGATGGATTCTTATTTTATGTGTTTTGGGAATTAGCCTTGATTCCAATTTACTTTATCTGTTTGTTATGGGGTGGCGAAAATCGTGGACGTATCACGTTTAAATTTTTTGTATACACCTTATTCGGTTCTTTATTCATGTTGGTTGGTTTAATTTATTTATATAACCATACAGGCTTTGATACAGGTATTAAATCATGGGCTGTAACTGACCTTTACCAAGCCGGAAAATCGTTGAGCTTAAACCAACAGTCGTTTGTTTTTTGGTGTATCTTTTTAGCCTTCGGCATTAAAATGCCAATCTTTCCTTTACATACATGGCAACCGGATACTTATGTTAATGCACCTACTCAGGGAACCATGTTATTATCAGGCATCATGTTAAAAATGGGAACATTTGGGTTGGTCAAATGGTTATTGCCTATTACTCCTTTAGCATTAGAAAAATGGGGATGGTTAGCAATTGGCTTATCGGTGTTTGGAATTTTTTACGCATCCTGCATTGCTATTGTTCAAAAAGATTACAAGCGTTTAATTGCGTATTCATCCATCGCTCACGTTGGGTTGATTGCAGCGGGTATTTTATCTGCTAACCAACAAGGGATTCAGGGAGCAGTGATGCAGATGTTAGCACATGGTGTTAATGTGATCGGATTATTCCTAATTGCCGATATTTTAATGCGTCATACAGGAACACGTGAAATAGATAAATTAGGAGGTATCAGAAGCATGAATGGTAATTTTGCTGTGTTGTTTCTGATCGTCATGTTGGGGTCAGTAGCACTGCCTTTAACCAATGGATTTGTTGGTGAGTTTTTGTTGATCAACGGTGTTTACCAATACGGCGCATGGGTTGCCGCATTTGCAGGATTAACCGTTATTCTGGGAGCTGTATATATGTTGCGCAGTTATCAGGGTATTATGCTGGGCGAGCGTAAGGACTCAGCCATTGCATTCGGATCTTTGGCCGATTCTGACAAATGGGTATTATACATTATCTGTTTTGCTATTATCGCTTTTGGAGTATATCCAAAACCATTAAATGATTTAGCAGAAGAAGGAACAAAAGCAATTTTAACTTACATTAAATAACAGAATTGACAATTTAAATTGATTTACAATTGACAATTTTCAATCGTAAATCGTAAATAATAAAATCGTAAATAATAATATGAAAGGTCTTTTTATAATTAGTGCACTGGGAATTTTAGCCATGTTGGCCGAGATTTTTAAATTCAAAAAACTATTATACCCATTAGTGTTGATTGGAATTTTAGGAGCCTATGCTGCTAATTTCATGGAGTGGAATAATAACTACAGTATTGCCATGCTTGGTAATATGGTACGTTTTGATAATGTGGCATTAGCATTTAGCGGAGTGATTCTTGTAACGGCATTCTTCTGGTTTATTCTGGCAAACGATTATTTTGAACAGGATCATGTTACCGATCATTTTGCTTTGGTATTATTTGCCTTAGTAGGAGCTATTATGTTAACGGCATTTAGCAACATGACCACTCTGTTCTTAGGTATTGAGATCTTGTCTATTCCAATGTATGTTTTGGCCGCAAGCCGTAAACGGGATTTGGCATCTAATGAAGCAGGGTTTAAATACCTGATTATGGGCTCTTTCGCTTCAGGATTCTTATTATTTGGTATCGCCTTAATTTATGGAGCAACCGGAAGTTTTGATTTAATGGCGATCCGTTCATTTATTAATCATGCCAATGGTACCTTGCCGGCTTTCTTTTATGCAGGGGTGTTAATGGTGTTAGTAGCCATGTGTTTCAAAGTAAGTGCAGCCCCTTTCCATTTCTGGGCACCGGATGTTTACGAAGGCTCTCCAACTGTTATTACGGCATTAATGAGTACGATTGTTAAAACAGCGGCCTTTGCAGCCTTTATGCATTTATTCTTGGTTGTATTTGGTGGTGTAAGCGATACATGGAGTATGATATTAGCCGTGATTATTGCTCTGTCATTAGTGGTTTCCAATATTTCGGCTGCCACTCAGCAAAGCGTAAAACGTATGTTAGCTTATTCAAGCATAAGCCATGCAGCTTTTATGATGATGGCCATTTTGGCTAATAACAGAGGCTGGGCAAGTATCAACGCTATCTTATATTATTCATTAGCTTATTCAATTGGTTCTATTGCAGCTTTTACGGTTTTATATAATGTATCAAAAGCCAGGAACAATTCTAATATTACGGCATTTAATGGCTTGGGAAAACGCCATCCGTTTTTGGCAGCGTGTATGGTTATTGCTCTATTATCTCTGGCAGGTATTCCGGTGGATTAGTTCCTAATTATGTGATCGAGATATTCAGCTAAGCATTTACCTCAACCAAAATACTATTCGATTAGAGAATACATTGATATACATTTATTTTTAGCTAAGAATAATGCTTATTATCAAAAGCTAAACTCCGAACAGAAATCTGTTTTTGTAAAACGGATCGATTCATTTATCAGCTCTAAATCTATTACCGGCAGACAGAATTTTACTGTTACGCCGGCTGTTAGCGTTCAAATAGCAGCAGCAGCCGTACAGCTTACACTGGGTCTCGAAACCTGGGACTTGTCTCATTTTAGTCAGATTTTAGTGTATCCCGGAGAGTATAAAAATCCTCAAACAGGAAAAATGCATAAAGGCGAAACAAACATGGGAGGCTTTATGTGTTTTAGCTGGAAAGATTTTGTATCGGGAAACCAGACACCGGATGATAAAATTAATTTAGGACTCCATGAGTTTGGACACGCCCTGAGATTTAATGGTGTTCGGGGAGATTCTACCGATTATTTTTTTGAGAACTATTTTAAACGCTGGTTGGCATGTGCCGCTAAAGAATTTATGAAAATGCGTAAAGGATTACCAAGTATTTTCAGGCAATACGGAGCGGTGAACATTAACGAGTTTTTTAGTGTGGTGGTAGAAACATTTTTTGAAACACCATTAAAATTCAAAGACTATTTTCCTGAGTTATATAAGCACACATCAATCTTATTAAATCAAACATTTGCAAACGACGGTTCATTGATACTGAACTGCAGGGAGGAATTAATGAAACAAGATGCATCCGAATTATCCTCGGATTTTAACGGAGCCATTCATTATAATTTGAGGTATAACGGGTTTATGGTAATGTCTGCATTATTCTTTATAGTTGGATTTTTCTCTTTATCGGGTCAGGGCTACAAATACCCGCCTCCCTATATTTTGTTTGTTGTGGCAGCGGTATTTTGGTTTTATCTCGAGAAAAAATATACGCGGATTACATTTCACAAAACATCATTTACCGTGAGCAAAGGGTTTTTGATTCTGAAAGGCGCTCACTCCAAAACATTGCCCTTATCGCATTTAATTTCCCTGGCAGCAACTTACGAGTACCATACCGATAATTATGGAAATACATTAAAGCAGGAAAGTTCGGCATTTATTACCTACTACCGCGACGGGGATTTTTATGAAGATGAGCTCTATTGCGAGTTCTCCAACCCAAAATTTGAACAATTATGCGAAGAATTATCGAATAATTTTGTGCATATTTTTATCAAAGATTAACAGTTTTTGGTGCCTGTAATTTGGAATTAGTCAGTTGAAATTTGCCGTTCATCGATTTTTGATTATATTTGTTCTAAAAATATTTCTATGCTGATTAAGACAAACAGTTCAATTTTAATTCCGGTCGATTTTTCAAAACAATCGTTAATTGCTATTGAGCAATCTTATAATTTGGCAAAATACACTAATTCTAAGCTTATTATTATGCACGCGTCGCCCAACAGCAACCATGAGCATGATGCAGAATTAAAAGAGATCGTGGCTAAATGCATAAAAGAATCAGGGCAACCCGCAGAAGCACTTAACCTAAAAGGAGATATTTATGAGTTAATCGATAAAAAGGCCGAAGAATTAAATTGTGCTTTAATTGTTATAGGACTGGATACACAAATCCGTTTCAGAAGCTTTTTAGGAGGCAATAATGTCAGTAAGTTTTTAAGACATGCCCCTTGTCCTATTATTACCATGCGCTCAATTGATAATAGAAATAGTTGTCGTAATATTTTAATGCCGATTGATTTAAGTGCCGAAAGTCGTGAAAAAGTAGGTGTAGTTGTTCAGTTGGCTCAATATTACAAAGCAGATGTTAGAATTGTTTCCGTATTTAATCCAAGTGATGAAAAATATGAAAACAAATTATTGCCTTATTTAAATCAGGTAAAAAAATTCATTAAAGACAGAGGCGTAAACTGTACCAACAAATCCATTCCAAGTAATAATGTAGTAGAGGCAATTATCAGTTATGCCAATAATAATGATTGTGATCTGATTGTTCAGATGAACCATAAAGATTTAAGTCTGGGTGAACTATTTGGAGGGGCATTATCTCAAAAAATGGTTGAGTCGAGTAATATTCCGGTGCTTTCCATTAATCCAATGAAACGGGAAAGTATCAGTAGCGGTATTCATTAATTTTTAAAACCGTCCCTTAGCTTGCAATAAAAGCCCTTGAGCTATTAAATAAAAACATTCCTGTTTAATCTTTATCTTTAACAATACATGAAGTTTGTTAAAAGATTCATACTAGTTTTATTTGTTATTTTTTTTCTGGTTATCGGAAGTGTCTTTATTGCCGTTACTTTCTATAAAAAAGAAATGGCAACTATGCTTACCGATCACCTGAAGACCTCTTATGGGTTAAGCCTGCATGCCGAAGATGTTACGGTATCATTTTTAAGTAATTGGCCAAATACCTCCGTGCAGCTTAAAAACAGTTATTTGGTAAATGAGTTGTGTAAAAATGATACATTATTGAAAGCCGAATCGATAGCCCTATCATTTAATCTCGAAAAACTACTCAAAAAAGAATTTGTTATAAAAGCGGTTGTGATAAAAGGTGCAGATATCAACCTCGTGAAAAATGAAAAAGGACTTAAAAATTTTGAGTTCAAAAAACAGGATTCTCTTTCCGGAAGTAAATCAGGTATTAAGTTTCAGGTAGACAGAATTCTGATTAAAGACACCCGCTTTTGCTTTTTAAATAAAGAGTTCCATAAAAAGATAGAAATCAAATTCATTGATAACACATTAAAACTTAAGCATTACGAAGATGGCGCCGATATAAATCTGACCGGCGATATCTTTGTGAAAGGCTTGCTGTTCAGGCCCGAGAAAGGCCCGCTTTTGAGTAATACATTTGCTACGTTAAATCTGGATGCCAGAGCCTGTTTCAAACGAAAAGAAATCTTTATCCATCATCCTTCTTTTATCACTATAAAACGTCAACAGTTTAATGTATCTGCGTTTATTAATTTGAATGAACAAAAGAGTCTGGCGTTGTCAATTGAAGCACATGCGATGAATTATGATACAGGGATCTCCTTATTGAATTATGGAATTAAAAAGGGATTGTCTTCTATTAATATTGCAAAGCCTATAGACGTTAAAGCCCTCATCATAGCTCATCTTGGAGTGCAGGAAGAACCCATCATTATTGCAAAAGTAGCGTGCACAAAAAACAGCATTACGGTTGGTAACTCTCAAATTCCTTATTCGGATGTTGATTTTAAAGCATCTATTATTAGTTTGGATTCATCTTTAAAAACAGGGGATGCCCAACACGCGAAAGTGATTTTAAAATCTATTAAAGCAAAAGTGTATGGATTTCCTTTTACTGCCTCAGTTGTTATTCAGGATTTTATAAAACCATTTATTACCATTAAAGCCAATCTGTTTATCAATGCCAAACAAATTCCGTTTAAGCTGGGAAAAGAATTTGAATTGAATGGATCCGCCGAAGCTGATATCAGGTATTGCGGTCCGGTTCATAAATTAAATAAAAAAGAATTTTTGGAAGAGCCGATGAATTTGAATGCCAGGGTTAAATTCAATAATATCAGCTATCGTGAAAATGGGAAATGGCATACGTATCTTATCAATGGAAAAGCATTGGTAACAAACAAAGAATTGACCTTTGATCATCTTTTGTTGAAAATGGATGGAGGAACTATTTTATTAAAAGGTTCTGTAAATGATTTCGTGAAGTATTGCCTCGATTACACCAATAATTTTAAGGCAAAGTTAACAGCCACAACCGATAATTTTGATTTAACCGGTTATGTGGTAAAGAAAACCGATACCGTTAAAACACATCATCAGACAGAGAAAATAAAAGCGGCGGATGATGAGAGTAATTTTGAATTTGATGTGCTGTTGGCAGCAAAAAGCTTACGAATCAGAAAAGTAGAAACAAATAATGCGTCGATAGATTTGCATTATAACAACAAACTACTAACCATTAATCATTTGAAAGCGAATACCTGCGACGGAAATATATCCGCCAAAGGAACGATTTATGATCTGCATAAGATCGATGCTTCGATTACCACCGAAAATATTAACGTTAACAAACTCTTTGAACAGTTTGAAAACTTTGGCCAAAAAGCCATTACAGAAAAAAATCTTCAGGGAAATATTTTTCTGAACACAACTATTAAAATGGATCTCGACGAAAAAATGGAAGTGATAGGAAACACGATCAAGGGCCAGGCAAAACTTACCTTAAAAGACGGACATTTACTCAATTATGAACCGCTTCAAAAAGTGTCCGATTATATTTTCAGAAACAGAAATTTTCAGGATATCTCTTTCTCAGAGATCGATGAAACATTTGTGATTGATGGATTTAAAATGGATATACAGGAAATGGAAATCGCGTCAAATGTGTTGAACTTATTTGTGAGCGGGACATATCATTTCAAAGAACAGTCCAATATTAATTTATTAATACCATGGAACAATCTGAAAAAAAGGGGTAAAAATTATATCCCGAAAAGCTCCGGGCAAACAGCCGAAAATTCAAAAGGGCTAAAATTGAATTATTCGGGTTATCCAAATATGTTAAAAATTAGTCTCGGCAACAAATAATTGTTTGGATTTTTCTTCAATTTCCATAATTTTAGAAAATCTAAATCCATTCAAAATGAAAAAATCTCTACTTTTTGTGTTTTTTGCCATAAATATGGCAGTTTTTGCTCAATGGTCAAATCATTCATTTACCCACGGCGGGATAACACGCGATTATCGCATTCATGTTCCTGCCATTTATAATGGAACAAATTCCGTTCCCTTGGTTATTGCTTTACATGGATTAGGAGATGATATGACTAATTTTAGTGGCATAGGATTAAGTACAGTGGCAGATACAGCCAATTTCATCAGCGTCTATCCTCAGGCAATAAGCGACCCACTTTTTGGTACAGCCTGGAATTCGGGCGCAGGCGCTTTTGGTCAATATCCAAATCAAACCGTCAATGATGTTGACTTTATTAAAAGTTTGATCGACACCATTTCTGCTCATTACAACATCAATAGCCATAGAGTTTATGCTACAGGTTTTTCGATGGGTGGATTTATGACCAACCGATTGGCATGTGAATTATCAACTAAAATTGCTTCGTTTGCCAGCGTCTCAGGAACAATAGGCTCGGGCATTACCTGCACACCGTCGCGCGCCATTTCTATTTGCCATTTTCACGGTACCGGAGATGCTACCGTAAGCTACACAAACAATACGTTTGGTATGAATGCTCAGCCTTTGGTTAATTTTTGGGTTACAAATAATAATTGCAACTCAACACCGGTGCATACCAATCTGCCCGATTTGGTAGCTGATGGCTATACCATTGAACATGATTTGTACTCAGGCGGAAATAACGGAACAGTGGTTGAACACTTTAAAGTAAACAATGGACCCCATACCTGGTTATTTACGCCGGCTAATGATATCGATTATTCTACTGAAATATGGAAATTTTTTATGACGAAAACATTGCCAACTTCTTCAGCCGGACTTCATGAATATGATTGGAATCAAACAATTTCTCTTTATCCTAATCCCGCTAAGGATGTAATAACCGTCACACAAACTGATCATCTGGATTTTCAAAAAATCGCTTTGTTTGATGTGAGTGGTAAATGTTGTTTTCAGGATTCTTTTGAAGATACCGCTTCTATAGATATTTCCTCGTTAAGCAGGGGAGTATATATTTTAAAATGCTATACAAAAGAGGGGTTTGTTGCTTCTAAAAAAGTGATTCTTCAATAATCTTAACAATCTGGTAACATTCAGATTAACTTAACTTAAATCCCGTTAGGTTAATTTGCTGTATGAAAAAGGAAATCATACTTATCATCATTTTAAGCTGTTTCATTTGTGTATTGGGCTTTGCAGGCGAGAAGCCAAAGCCTTCTTTTTCTACCAAATCTATCCTGTTAAGTGGTAAAATTATAGATAAAACCAGTAACGAATATTTGGCAGGCGTAAAAATTGCCTGTGCCAATTGTAAAAAAACAGTGTATTCGGATTTGGAAGGTAACTTTTTCATCTACCTTGA
>JACQAK010000114.1 GCA_016194985.1 Bacteroidota bacterium | reverse complement strand
GTCTCAACAAGCAAAAGCTATTCATTAAGCTTTAAAATGTGTGCAGATGATGCTGTTGATACTGTAAAACTAAATGGTGTTGCCAAAGGAGTTTTTTTAGGTCCATCATTTAATAATATTCCGGGAGTAACTAAACCTTATTTACTGGAAATATCCGCTTGTGATACAAGCTTTAGAACCGGTCAAAATTTCATTGATATTTCCATTGCAGATGCAGGTGGTTCTGTAGGATTTTATGCCGAAATAATTCTATCCGAAATATCAAATGCTTGCCTGTCGCAAGTAGGAATTGAAGAACATAGTATGCAGGGGTCCTTCTTCTCCATTCATCCTAATCCAGCTCATGCATCACTAAATATTAATCTTAATACTCAATTTATTAAAGAAATTACAAAAACTGTATCATTTAAAATCTTCTCCATCGATGGGAAATTAATAAAAACAGAGGAAATTAATAAAACAGCCCTTAGCCAATATATTATAAACACTTCTGATTTAAATAATGGGTTATATTATTTAACCATTACTTCTGGTAATTATTCGCAGAATTTTAAATTCATAAAGGAATAATAGTTGACCTATTATTATGTTAGAGGTTATATAGAGTGTAAAACTTATGTTCTGTATAATCTTTAATAAGCCTCCACAACTTTTTTTAATATACCCAACGTCATTATCCAATAAAAATTCCAATGACCATAAATGGCCTCATTGATTAAGTTATGGCAATCTAAATAAAGTTTTGTCTTCTCACCCTCTGCTTCTAATTTAAATGTAATCTTTTGGTAATTTTCTATACTATCCGGTAATTGTGATAAATGACTCCAATACCAGTAACTGAATTGTTCTTCTGATTTCATTTCAATAATAAGACCTTTATCAATATAAGACTCATTATGAAAAGTTCCTTTAAAAATCATGGAGCTTCCAGCTTTCCACTCGGAGATGATCTCTACCTCACTTTCCCATAACCATAATTTTATAAATTCAGGTTGAGTTAACGCTTTCCATATGACAGATGCAGGAGCATTAATGTGAATATCATGTTGAATGCTATTGGTAAACGCCATATCAAACAAAACAGCTTTTTAACGTCACTTCTGAATAGTTAACAAAAATGCGCGAAACATCTTCAACGATATTTATGTCCTGAATAATATTCTGTAACAATTTTTAATACAATATTAACGATCGGACTTCGTTACCAATTTTCCGGCAAGGTAAGCCATTGGGATATAAGCCAAACCCAGATCAACGATGGTAAACCACAAAGGGGAAGGCAACATCACAATATTGATAATACCACCTAATAAATACCAGCATCCAACACCTATGGCAAATCTCATGTTATAGGAAGCTGCTATTCGGGCTGTAATGTAAGCCCCAACCAAAGTGCCTAAAGCATGCGCCAAAAAGGGCATTAAAAAATGTTTGGGTTCAAAGAAATGCAGGGATGCTTTTAAGCCCTCCATCGTAGTAACATCTGCGCCTTCAGGTGGTGGAATAAGTGATCCACTCATCAAAATGATTCCCATGTTGACGGCACCTCCTACAAGCACACCAACAATTACGGCCAAAATATTTCTGATAGTATTATTCATTTGTTTAGTTTTATATAAAGATAAATTATTTTTCACGAAACAGGCTATACCTATTTATTCTTGCTATCAATACTCCCCTAACTATTAAACTGCCTCAAGTGATGATCAATATGCTTATACACCATGTAGCCAATTTGTTCTTCGGTCATTTTTCCAAAAAACACATGCTCAAAGTTAGGATTTGAAAAGTGTGCATATTGATTTATGCGATCTATCCATTCCTCCAGAAACACCCTCTTCAAATTTTGCTTGCTCTGCATCATCTCTTCCCATAATGTGCAATGCTTGAGCATTTGGTACACATTCATTTTACCCCATTGGGCTTTGCTATTGGCGTTTAGTGAATTGATTCTGTTAATCAATTCTCCTCTGGTGGTGGTGTTGAAGATGGTTTGCATGTAATATGTTTTTATTTTTATTATTACTAAAACATTGTAATTCTAAGTTTTTATATTAATTCGTATAAAATACGTCTTCGTCTTTTTTATGCTTCACAAATAACTTATAGCCAAAATTTACACGGATGTAAAAAATAGCTTTATCCTCTTTCAAATTGTACTGTCTGTTAGTTATCTGCAAACTATCATTATAAGTGATGGCATTATTTTTAGTAAACAGTTTTCCTCCGTTGGCACTGGCATCCAAATAAAAACGGTCATTAAAATAATACTTAAAACCTATACCCGCCCCTACTTGGTTAAAGCTACCATCTACCTTATCTTTCAAAAACGGCTTTTCCCAAAAATTGTATCCCTCAGAAACACCTTCATGCCACATATGATAAGTGCCTATTTTATCATAGGCATTTAAATATAAATCTACTCTTTTGTAAGCAAAAAATTTGTACTTGTAGTCAAAGTATACATAACCTCTTCTTTCATACGTTTCATACAAGGCATTATCATCAGCATCATCATGCTCATATTGCCAGCCAAAATAGGTATAATCAACACCCAGACTATGACGACCTTTAAATAAAACCTCCGAACCAATAGTAGCTGTCGAAAAATAATTATCTTCAATAATAAAAAAGCCTGCCACTTTTCCTCTTACAACAAACGAAAAACGATTATCAGTTTCTGATATAGCTCTTTTGTAGGCCTTTTGAGCAAGTCTGGCAGAATCTCTATTACTTTTGGATACCAGGCTATAATTGTAAGTATCTGTTAAATAACCCTTAGAATTATAATAACTCCAAATACCAATGGGTTCACCTTTTCTATAAATGCCGGCTGATTCAATATTTCCATTTGAGTAATAATAAGAAGATTGTCCTTCCAGTATCTCAGGTTCCAATTGTATGGCTGTTGCGCTCATCTGCAACACACCGCTATTATAATAATCCCGAATCCTATAAACACTATCCTCCTTCTGTACTAAACGATAATACTTCGACTCCTTTTTCTGGCAGGGGTGCCAAGATTTATCAAAATATAAGGTATCGCCTGTTTGACTTATCGCCAATAAATACGACCCTACCAAAAAACAGAATATCACAAACGATTTGCTCATCATACTAAATTACTAAAAGTAATTTGTTTTTTAAAATGAGATTTTATATGAGCAGAAGCCTTGGACATAAGGCAGATGTGGATCATTTATTAACGATTTTAAAAGCTATTTGTTGATTGTCATTTTTATTAACAAACTTGCAAAACTCTCTATATGCTGAATAATCTTTTACTGCAAAATAACCACTATGCTGGACTAGTTTCCTATAATACCACAATGTACCATCTTTATAATTAACAGAACTTTCATATTCGCCAAATGGTGTTTTAATTGAAACGGGTTCCGGTAAATTTTCAGGTACTATATTTTTAGGAATCAGATAGCTTAATGAATCTATCTCTTCCTTTTCATAGGTATTTGGATTTAAGTAAAAATCAGACTTTCTGGGTTTTCTATCAGATATCAGAAAAGCTTGACTATTTAATAAATTGGGGTTGAAAAAGAATAAGGAACCTGATTTATTTCCCATCTTTTTTACCATTACATCTAAAGTTACTTGCATTGAAGGGATTTTGTTTTTATGCTCAGTTAAAGTAAACTTTTTCAATTCGAAAGAAGCAACATGAATTAAATTATCCAAAGCTTTTTTTAATTGCTCTTCATTTTTTTCTTGCAACAAATAATCTTTATGTTCTTTTAAAATACCATTATAAGTTGTGTTTATTTTTACATCAGCATTAGTATAGTCATCCAATACAACCGTTGCTTTTGTAATTTTAGAATTATCTCGTGCATTGTATTTAATTGTATTTACTAAAGCGGCACCATTTGGTAATATCAATAATGCTTTCCGATTTCCTGTAAAACTACCCATAAAGCCAAATGAATTAGTTTGGCTGGTAATTTCTAACCAAATGGTATCATTTTTTAAAGGCACACAATTAACAACATGATTAAAACACATACTTGGAAAATCAGGATCAATGTCTTTTGCTTCAACCCCTGAATTAATCCATGCCGAGTAAGATGTAATACCAGCTTCTTTTAACAATGCTTTCATATAATTAGACAAGGCTTTACAATCACCATAACCTGTTTGTGCAACATCCTTTGCCGGTATGGTTTGCCACCCCCCAACACCCAATTGAATACTTATATAACGAGTATTGTTTTGAAGATATTGATACAAAATCTCAATTTTTTTTAAGGTATCTTTTTCGTGACTAACTAAATCGGCCACTTTAAGTTTTATGGCTTCGGGTAAAACATCCCTTCCCTGATTAAGTTTTGACAAAAATTTTCCAATATCATTCCATGATTCAAGATCTCCTTCATAATTTTCAATACCAAATATTTTTGGAGCTGTTACAATTTCAGGATAAAAATTATCGGGGGTATGAGTTTCATATTCACTAGCTAAAATATTTTTAACTGTCCAGTTATATATTTTTTTGTTTTTTGTGATAACCAAATTCAATGCATTTAGCATCTTTTTTTCCTTATATCTGAACTCAAAATCATTGGGAGTTTCTATTATTAATGTTTTTTCCTGAGTACTTAATCGTTCCGAAGGATAAAAATATACTGAAGGATAAAACATCATATTAGTAGTTTCCACAGAAGATTCAAACTCGATAGTATAAGGAATTTGAAATTTTTCTTTACCAAATTCTGCAACTTTAATTCTGCCATCCGTTATATCATTACTGCGTGCTGTAGAACTAATATCATAAATATCTTTTTTAGAAAGCTTGTATATTTTATCTCCGTTTTTGTCATATACTTTTCCCGAAATATCAATTACATTAATCAATCTATCGTAATGGGTATAGTATTTTAAATAACTATTGACAACACGTTCATTAAAAATTGTAATTACAAAGTGAGTGTTTAAAATAGCTTTGCCTTTATCTTTAATTTTAAACTCTGTTTTATCGAGTCTAATAACAGCATCTACATTTTCTTTAAGAATAGAAGGGATAGAATCAATTTTATAGAATTTTTGAGATCTGAAACACAGTGACAAAAAACAAAAAAACATTAAATAATACCGCATAATTTAATGACTTTACAATTTTTTTAAAACAATTTGCTGAGCCTGTTTTTCAATAACCAAATTATAAAGCTCTTTTAAACTATTATATTCATTGGGTTCGTATAAACTTTTATTTATTGTTAACTGACTTCTTATTTTTATGATATTATTTTCTTTTTCGACAAAATAAGAAAATTTACCTGTTTTATTTGGCAAAACAAAAACGCCTGATTTTGGCAACTCCTCTATCATATAACCAACAGGAATTTTAACTGTAATTAATGTAACATCATCAGAAGGAACAATAAAATCAACGGGATAAAGTCGTGTAATTTCTTTAAACGGGTTTTCGCTGTATCGACGAGAGAAAAAAGGATTGAAGTATAACATGCCAGATGTCTGAGTATAATTTGTTACTGTAAAATCATACTTAATATTTACAGGTTCATAAAGACTATCTCTATTGTCTACAACAATATTTTCAATTTGCCAATCATGATTATCTCTTTTTAATTTTTTATCGAGTTCAGATTCACCGAAATTATATATATAGTTTCTGGTTTCAAATGCTCTAT
>JACQAK010000113.1 GCA_016194985.1 Bacteroidota bacterium | reverse complement strand
GCAACTTCCACGGTAGGAGTGGTGCTTAAGCCTAAATCGATCACATGTATGCCCAGTCCTACTAACGTTCCGCAAACAATATTATTAACCATTTGTCCTGATAAACGGGCATCACGGCCAATAACAACGCTTACTTTTTTATTAGGGTGTTGTGTTAAAATCCAGCTTCCATAAGCGGAGGCAAATTTTACGATATCCAAAGGGCTTAAACCATCTCCGGGCTTACCACCTATGGTTCCCCTGATTCCTGAAATACTTTTAATTAAGGTCACGTTTATTTTAATTTTAATCGCACAAATATACCATTTGCCCCTAGATTAAAGGGAACTATTTTTTCTACAAAATACAATTATAATTGTTAAAAATTAACAAAGAAAATGTGGTTTTAAAGCTTAAATTTGTCATTAATAACGAAAGAGAATAAAGAATGAGCGAATTTGAAGGGGATGGACCAAACAACCAGGATTTCGAAAAGAGTTTAAAGCGATTTGAGGATATGATATCTTCCGGCACGCACCAGTTTTTTGATGCGGATGAATTGGAAGAAATTATTGATTATTATATGCAATGGTTTAATCTGGAATTGGCTAAAAAGGCCCTGGATTTTGCATTAGATCATTACCCGTATTCTTCTTCCTTAAAGATTAAACTGGCACAGTACCTTTCGTCTCAGCATAAAACACACGAAGCATTGACGATTTTGAATGATGTGGAGCAGGTGGAAAGCAATAATAGTGAGTTATTCATGACCCGTGGTTATATATACAGCCAAATGGGATTGAGCGAACAGGCCATTGAAAATTATAAAAAAGCCCTGCCTTTGTCGGAATATCAGGATGAAGTGTATGTAGCAATTGGTATTGAATTTTTGAATGATGATAAGGCCGAAGATGCCTTGTACTATTTGAAAAAAGCCATAAAAGTAAATTCGGATAATGATGTGGCTTTAAATGAGCTCTCGTTATGCTACGAAATGACCGGTAAAAGCGAAGAAGCCATTTCGTTTTATGAAAATTACATTGAGGATAAACCGTATAATCATTTTGCCTGGTTTAATTTAGGGATTAGTTATAATCGCCTGAGTTTATTTGAAAAGGCTATTGATGCCTACGATTATGCGATTGCCATTAAAGAGAATTTCTCATCTGCTTATTTTAATAAGGCAAATTCACTGGCTCAGCTGGATCGGTACCTTGAAGCAATAGAAGTGTATAAGGAGACCTTTAAACATGAAGAGCCTGATGCCAGTACCTATTACTATATCGGAGAGTGCTACGAGAATCTGAGTCAATACGAAGAGGCTTTGGTGAATTACAATCGGGCTATCAAACTGGATCCTGCTCATGCAGATGCCTGGCTGGGAATAGGTATTGTATTGGATTATCAGAATAGAATTACCGAAAGTATTCATTATATCAAAAAAGCCATTGAAATTAACCCAAATATGCCGGAGTATTGGTATGTATTTGGCGAAGTGCAGCATAAACTGGGCTTTTTGGAAGAGGCAGCATCTGCTTATCAAAGAGTTATTGAATTAGGGTATGAAGAATTTGACATCTATATCGATTATGCCAAATTGTTATACGATGGCGGATATTATAAGGATTGCGAAAAAATATTAGCTGAGGGTATTCAAAAATTTCCTGACACACCTGAATTGTATTACCGTATGAGCGGTTTGCAAATGGAATTGGGAAGAAAGCAGGAAGGAATGGTGTTTTTGGAGAATGCTTTGGAAATGGATTACGATAAACACTCAGACTTACTGGAATATTTACCTATACTGGAACAAGATGTTGCGGTGATGCAACTGATACACTCATTTAAAAATAAACCACTATAAAAAATTAAAAAACTATGCTTAAATATAATGTGAACTTATCTCATATACCCGAACGTACCGAAAGACCCCGAAATAGCGGTTTAACGATGGTAATGGATAAAGGGATATCATTGAAACACGCCGAGGATTTTGTTGATAGTTATGCTGATTATGTTGATTTTGTGAAGTTAGGATTTGGAACATCGGTGATGTCTAAACATGTAAAAGAGAAGATCAAGATTTATCAGAAAGCAGGAATTAAAACCTATTTGGGAGGAACATTATTTGAAGCGTTTGTTGCCAGGGGAAAATTTGATGAGTATCAGAAATTCATTGATTCTTACGGTTTGGATACAGCAGAAGTATCTGATGGAAGTATTAATATGGAGCATGACAGTAAGTGTAAATTCATTAATACCTTATCAAAAAACTTTACAGTATTATCAGAAGTAGGCTCAAAGGAAGAGGGGATTATTATTCATCCTGCCAAATGGACGAGCATGATGAAAGCTGAACTGGAGGCCGGATCATTTAAAGTGATTGCCGAAGCGCGTGAAAGCGGAACCGTGGGGATTTTTCATAAAAACGGAAGTGCGCACTCGATGTTAATTACACGTATTACCAGTAAAATTAAGGTAGAAGATATTATCTGGGAGACTCCTCAAAAATCTCAGCAGGTGTACTTCATCAATTTATTTGGGGCTAATGTTAATGTGGGAAACATCAGCGTGGACGATGTGATTCCTTTAGAAACCCTGCGTATAGGATTACGCGGAGATACCTTCTTTAATTATTTACCGGAAGGAACCAAAGATAAAACTTTCTGATTGGACAATTTGTTGATTCGACAATTTAATAACGAAAATAACTTTAAGTTTATAAACTTTCAACTTTCTAACTTTTAACTTAATTATTATGAAAGAAATAACAGTACAGGAATTAAAACAATTGATTGACGATAAAAAAGATTTCCAATTAATTGATGTTCGTGAAGAATACGAATTTGATGAAGCTAATCTCAAGGGAGAGCTAATTCCTATGGGCGAAGTGATGGATAACCTTGACAAAATAGCCAAAGATAAGCAAGTGGTAGTTCATTGCCGTAGCGGAAAACGTAGTGCTACAGTTATAGGGGCATTGGAGAGTCAGCATGGCTTTACTAACTTATACAACTTAAAAGGGGGTATTTTGGCTTATATCGACGAAATAGGACTTTAAAAAGTTGTTGGAGAAAAGTTGTTTGTTATTTGAATAACTTGACTCATAAACTTTTTTCAAACAACCAAAAACTCAACTCAAACAACACCTATATTTATGATAGAATTATTTAAACACATTATTCATTTAGATTTTGATTGGTTATTTGCCAATTTTGGAACAGCTATTTACGTTGTATTATTTCTGGTAATTTTTATTGAAACCGGCTTAGTGGCGATGCCGTTTTTACCCGGCGATTCCTTATTATTTACAGCCGGATTATTTGCTCGTACAGGGCATTTAAATATGGCGTACTTATTACTATTATTATTTGTGGCAGCTGTATTGGGTGATAATTGCAATTACTGGATAGGCCGGAAAATAGGCGTGAAGATATTTGATCTTAAACTCAAAGGACGTACTTTGGTAAAAAGAGAATATCTGGATAAAACACATATATTCTTTGAAAAGCACGGAACCAAAGCGATTATTATGGCGCGTTTTGTGCCTTTTGTAAGAACCTTTGCTCCCTTTGCTGCCGGCATTGGTGAAATGAATTATAAAAAATATTTAGCCTACGATGTATTGGGTGGTGCATTATGGATAGGCAGTTTATTAACGGCCGGCTATTTATTGGGAGAAGTGGAATTTATCAGAAAGCATATTGATCTGGTTTGCCTTGGTATTATAGGCATCTCCGTATTGCCAATATTAGTAACGATGGTGAAGAATAAATTAGGAAGTAAAGCTTAATAAGTTATTACAGTTTTCTTTGGGGATTATAAAATTAATCACATCAAGGCTTTTGCCATGAGTTTTTCAATTATTTTTTAAGCAGTAGACTGGTTGGGTTTTATAGTAAACTTGTAAACTGGGTGTTTTATCTACGTGGAATGTACAGCTTAAGCGGGCTTAATTATTGGGCTTAAAGTTGTAATGAACTATTACTTACACTATGCTTAATTTTGCTTTGATGTCTGAGATTTCCATTTTGTTGATAATTTTAATTATAAATGATATAATAAAAACTTATGCGATAAGCTTAATTATTTGCAATACATGGTAAGAAAGACTAAAAACTGCATATTATTTGATGTTTTGTGTTGATAATTTACATATATAAAAGAAATCAGTATTAGAGTTGGGGCATAGAATTACAGGGCTACGCAAACCGAATTAGCTAATAAAATGGGGCTCTCTTACCTTCAAATGAGCCGTTATGAAATATAAGGAACTCAACCTCCTGCGGATACTATAAAAAATTAGTTGCTGTATTAGGTACTACCGTTGATTTTTTAATTAACGGTGCTGCTGATGAAAAGGCTAAGGCGCAATTAAAAGACAGTGATTTACTTAACTAGTTTAAGACTGTTGATCTTATGCCGGAGAAAAATAAAAATGTGATTAAACTGCTTATTTATGCTATTATTACCAAACAACAAATTAAAAAGCTAATAATATAGTTTACTTAAAAAGCCCGCTATTGCGTTTTTTTAATTGTTATACTAATTTTTGTTCTTTTAAATAACTTTCTAAATCTGCTTTAAACTTTTCTAAATCAAAATCTTTTATCTTGCTCTTCATACTTTCAACCACACTTAATGAGTTGAGTATTTCTTTAGCTAAAAGTCTTCTGCACTCTGCTTCTGTGCCATTTTTAAAGGTTTCAAAATCTAGTTTAATATCATATTCTAACAGCCGTTCTACATTATATTCCACTTTAGTATATTGACTAATAATCTTTTTTTTATCTTTTATGTATCCAGGTTTTCTAACTTTAAAGAATGGTTCATAATTAGCGCTCACACAAATTACTCCTATAACTAACTCTCTAATATCCTTACCATAATTTCTGTTTTCAAAATGCTGTTTTAATTTATCAGAAAAATCATTAATAAACTCAGATTCATTACTGATTTCAATTGACGTAAATCGTACTAAGGCTAATTTCATATTGTTTATTTTAAATAATTATCTAAATATTGGATTCCCAGCCGGTCTTTCTCCGTTCATAAAATAATATCCATAAATCATTATCTTTTCTTGGATTAATATTTCCATTTGATTTCCAAAAAATATTGGGATCATCTCTAACCCATCTCTTTGCAAATTAATTTTTGCATCAGGATATCTTCCAAATCCTTGAGTGGTTATTCCATATTTCCAAACATCACCAGCATTTAAATACGTAGTTCCTCCTGTATTTAAATTTGGGTAAGGGCCGCTTCTAGTAGCTATTAACTGATAAAGAAAGCCTTGAGGTCCAGCAACACGTTCCTGTATACGGCTAATTTCTTTCGACATTTTTTTCATATAATCCCCTGAGTATAGGTATGCGCTTGCTACAGTTCCTGCTACCGCATAACCTACCCACTTAGGCCAAGCCACATCTGTAGGTTCTAGTATCATAATATCAGTGGCAATAAAACCTAATGTCGCCGATGCCCAATTAACACCCTCTCCACTTTGAGCTTGATTAGTATTCGCATCATTAGCATTACTTTCTGTCTGTTTAGGATAATTAAATGTAAAACTATATTGTCCTCCATCCAACGGTTTTTTAGTTTGCGCACCTACATTCCCTGATGTAACAGGGCCATTAGCGCCGCCGCCTCGGCCACCACCATCAGATGGGGTACCGGGCACACTTCCGTTTCCGGGAAGAATTAGAGAAATTGCATGATTCATAATGGCATCCATAATGCCATCATAAGCTACAGAACCTAATGTGGTTGAAGGCCCACCAATTGTATTCCAAAGATAAGATGTCCCCCAACCCGGAGCATCATATACATTTTGTGCAAGCCCGCCATTCCATCCGCTAGGATCGGTGTAACTTAGAGGGTTATTGAATACATAGGCATATTTATTAAAGGTTTGTAAAAATGCAGGTTCCTGTACCTGGTTATCAGGAGCTATAAATCGCCCAATAACCGGATCATACACCCGTCCGTTCATATTTATTAAATTAAATTCGTCAATATGTTCATGAAAGGTGAATCCTCTGTGTAAAATAGCAGGCTGTGGTATACCTGTATAACTCCAGTCGGTTGGATTACGTCGTCTCCCCCAGCTGTCAAAGCTATATTCTTCCTGTATTTGTTGAGATGAATTAGTTAATAGCACAGGACTTCCCAAATGATCTGTTAGGGCGTATAATAATTGTCCTGACCCTGTTGATGTTGGTTTATAATACACAGCTGCTAAACCTGTTGGCGCATAAATATAGGTCCATTCTTTGGTGTTAGTTGCCGTTTCTTCCCTCTCGTAATTGTTTTGATAATAGCGTGTGTATTGGCTGATACTGTTTATTTTATATTCAACCTTCACTCGTTCGTCATCATTACCATAAGTAAAGTTCATTTGTTTATTAGTAGAAGCTTCTGCTAATATACTCACTTTTCTTATATCATTATAGGTAGTACTTAAGGTATTTGGAGATACATTGGACGTAGGGTTACTAATCTGAGTTAAATTAAATGGTTTGGCACTATTGCCATAAACATAAGGGCCTCCGGCATCCTCTTTAGATAAAATATTTCCCTTTTCATCAATATCCACGTTATTGGTTCTTATGATAGCATCGAATGCTGTTGGGTCTACCTGATTACTTGCTCTTAATCGGTCTAATCCATCGAAAGAGAATTTTTCTCGGTTATGTGTCCCGGTACTATAGTTATAAAAATCGCGTTGATTTAAATTCCCTTTTAATGGGTCAAAGATATAATCCTGTTTGTGAATTGTACCGTGAGTAATAGATGATAGATAGTGTAAGTTTGTATAATTAACGGTGGTGTTTATACCATTTCCGTAGGTATAATCTGTAATTTGACCTGCTGCATTTTGGTTATTTAGCTGCCAAATGTTATTATTTGCGTCATCTGTTATGGTTGTTAAAAAACCATTGGCATTATAATTATATTTTGAAATAAATCCGCTAGGATAAGTTAATTTAACTAGGTTGCTGTATTTATCATAATCTGCCATGGTGGTAAAAATTTTCGGAGTACCACCCGCTACTGTTTCTTTATAAACGGTTGGTCTTCCTAAGGCATCATAGGTAAACTCTGTGGTGACATTTTGCCCTGTTATTTTTTCAATTTGATTTTTACCGTTTACCCCGCTAGCATATTGATAACTGGTTAATCCGGATGTTGACCCCGTTTTTGTATATATTCTCCCTAAATTATCATAGGTGTAGTCGTAGCTTCCATTGGCATCATCCTGATGCAATAATTCGCCTAGTTTATCATAGGTATAATTAATGGTGCCAGCACTAGGGTCAATTAATTGTATTTGTTGTCCTATAGTGTTATAGTCAAATGAATGTACAATCGGGTTTGGATTGCTAGTACTTGATAATGTAATACTTTTGGGCTGCCCATTATTATGATATGAATAATTGGTAATCTGATAATCAGTTACGGGAAGATTGGGTTGGCCGGGAGGCGCCGGATCATATCCTTCGTAGTTTTTAATGCTGGTGAGTTGTCCGGTGGCATTAAAGGTTTTTATAATTTTTTTATTGGTTTGATCCGTCACAGTTACAGAACCCTGGTTATAAAGAAAGGAACCATTAGAATAATCTTTACTTACAGGATTGAACAGATAATTTGTGTAAATATTTTGAGTTGTTAATACAGGTTGAGCCGGAGGGGTTGCCGCTGTTGCTGAAAACGTTTCTTTTTTTATTAATCGGCTAAAAATAGGCTCATAAGTATATACATCTGTTAAATAGGCTGGTTGATCGCTTGGATTTTGAAAATGTGGTTCGGTTGATTGTATTAAAAAACCTGTATTATAATCGTATTTATTATTTGTTACAATTGTTTTTCCATTTACGTCCTGAGTTTGTGTACCTGTTATATCGCCTAAATGATTATAAAATGTTGTAAAATAGGCTTCTCCTTCATTCCGAACCGTTTTTGAATATACATTATCAGTGGATGGTTGAGGCACATAATCGTATGAAATGGTATTTATAGTGTTATCTGGTAATTTGGACTGAATTAAACGACCTAAGCCATCATAAGAAAAAGTACTCATTAGTCCGGTAATGCTTTTTTTGCTAAGCAGACTGCCATATTTTGGTTCGTAGGTAAACTCTTCTGCATCTCCCAGTATATTAATAGTTTTTATTATAAATCTTCCTGTAGCGTCATATAGCGTTTCAAAAACACGATTTTGGATATCATTTGCCATCAGCGTTGTTTTTTGATGTAATCCAAAATTATTAAAGTTACTATATTGAATCGTTAAGGCAGAAGTAGGAGTGTTAGGATCTTTTATAACGATAGATCCTAAATTGAACCCGGAATAGATGTATTGAGATTGACGGGAAAACAAACCTAATTCACCGGTTTGGTTTGACGAAAATGTAACATTGTATGGTTTGATAACACCATTTAATGAATTTAATAAAGTACCAACGTTTTGATAAGTAATAGCTATGTTTTCTACTCTTTCTGTATTACCAGGCCATCCATACGTTGTAGTTTTATTGATTAAGTTCCCGTTTTGATTTAAATCATAAGTTAAATTGATAACAGAGGCTGTTGAGTTTAAATAATTTTTATTATCGATACTGGAAGGAGCAACAAAAATAGCCGGCGCTGAGGTTTGTGAAATTTGATAAGTTGTAATTGATTTAGAACTTCTTCCATCAAAGCTATTACCTGTAACTCCGGTTATATAGTATCTGGTAATATTGTCTGGTGCATTTGAAGAAGAAAATTTACATGTTTCTATACTTGTTTTATCAGCTACCTGATAAGTGGCATTAGGAGTGAATGAAGAAATAGAACCTAACATCGTTGACAATGTTACGTTTGAACTTTTTTCGAAACCAATTAATCCTTTTCCAAATTTGTGATATATAGCTCCTTGATAAAAATATCGTACGTCCTGGGAAAGATTTATTAAGTTGGTATTTCGATACTTAACAATGCTAACTAAATAATTATTTGGGGTATAAGATACGAGTGAACCGGAATAGGAATTCGAATTTTTTTCGTAAACAGAAACTTTTTGATTGTCGAATTTCTGCCGAGTATTGGCATAAATTATATCAATTTGTTTGTTTAAACCTGTAGTAATTCTTGATAAGAATAAGGTTTTGTTAGATGTGACATTATCTAATATCGTTTTTGTTTGAGTGCCGTCTAATGTTACTAAATCATAAATGCCATCTCCATTAAAATCAGCGCTCAGCTGATAATTTACAGCCGTGCTTACTTTTTCGTTAACTGCTTTATATGCGCCACTTGATGGATACCCCTTTAATACATCATATATACCACCGGTAGGGTAGTATTTTAAAACATCGATTGATTTATAGTTAAATTTTCCGCTAGTACTTATGCCGGGAATAAACTGGTTTCCTATTGAATAATATCTTGTGTAATTTTGAGTAGCGTTTGCTGTGTTTTCAATAAATATAATATCATTTATGCCGTCATTATTTATGTCGGGGCTAATAATATTATAATTAATGCCTGAATTTAACGCAGTAAAATTAGTAATAGTTTTTGGGGTTGAAAATTGAGAGCCCGTAGAATAAATGATTTTCAGATTTTGTTTGGTTTCATTTAAATAAAAAATGTCTCCTTTTCCATCTCCATTATAATCGCCAACAGAAACCAACTTTAATAAATCCTGACTAGAAGCAGCAAATGTAATATTGGTGTTTAAAATGGACGTAAGATTTGTAGCAGATGTGTATTTGATAATATCTATCGATAAATTAGAATTATTAGCAAGTGAATTATTAAATAAAACAATTTCAAAATATCCATCACCATCAAAGTCAATTGGTCTTGCTACAGAAGTATTAGGAGAAGGAATTGTGTAAGTTTTATTTCCTAAACTACTATTTATTGTAATTTTTTCAGGATCAATTATTAATTCGTCATTAATTCCATCCCCATTATAATCATTCATATCATAGTAAAATGGAGATGGGAGTCTAGTTACATCAATGGAATTAGTTAAAATTTGATTTGCTTTTATTGTGGAAACAAGAATGTTAGGATTTGTTGCAGTACCTATGTTTGCTATTTTTTGCACATGATATTTATTGTTAACATTATCATTTATAACAGTATATATTTCTTGCATATCATCAAAATCGCTATCAAAAACATTCGATGCTAAAACAGTATTGGAAAGAACAGAATTATTATTATTGTATATACTTGTAAATCCTATATCTCCTCCATTTAAACTTCCGGAAGGGTAATCATTTCTTAATACTTCATATTTATTTCCTGATTGTATGACTAAAGCATCAGAGAAGCCATCCCCATTTATGTCGGCAGAAACAATCCCTCTTATTAGAGAATATTTTGATGCAGCATTTGGATCACTAGGGTTGTAGAGGTTTGTATTTTGACTACTATTTTGTCCAATACTATTATAATACGGGTCGTTATAGCAAAAGGTTGTTGATTTTAATTGAGTCCCGTCTTGATTAACCTCAGTTATATCACTTAATATGGTATTAAAGCTATATTGATAATTTAAAATGTATTTTTTTACTAAATTTCCATTCGAAGTAGACGTTATTGATTTCAAAAGTTGAGTATTTCTAAATTCTTTGTCGCCAATATATGCTGTGTTTTTTTCAGTCTTTGGCATATATTCAAAATAAATAGTATTATAAGCCTGCGAAACTCCTGCTGCTGTGTTAATTGTATATTCGATTCTATCAATTAAAACTTCACCACTTAATAACTTATAATAATAGTTTATAGTATTTCCGTAAAGATCCTTTGTAGAATTAACAAACCATGATAGCACAGTATTATTTCCTATGCCTGTTAATTGAGCATTAGCAATGGACGAACCATATTCTGAAGTAATACCATTTTTGTCCACCAAGATAAATGATGAAGGCCCATTTCCTTGTTGGTTTATTGCAGTAACTTTTGAAAACGATTCTAATTCTGATCCATAAGTTGATCCTGATGCCCCATATATACCTGATTTTAAAATTAATCGATTTCCATCTAATGCAAATACGTCATTTGTGGTTAATTTAACGGCATCATATTTTGTATCTAAATAAGGTACTTTGTTTACCCTTGATATTGTTGAAAGCCCAATTAAATTCCAGCCCAATCCTAATATCCCTGATCCACTTCCGCTAGAATATTGTAAACTTAAATTCGGTTGCATTCCAGCTGTCCCCGGGCTAATTTTTATTGGAATTTGATATACAGAAGATCCTGTTAATGAAACTGAAAAATTTCCTTCAATTTCACCAACTAGAGAATTATTTGTATTAGGATAATTGCATGATGGACCATAGTTAACATATCCAGATTCTACATAATTGGGATATGTAGAAATCTGAAGAGTTAATTTACTTCCGGATGTACCAGCGCCATATTTAAAACCTGCTTGTAGTTTAATATTTGTGCCGTCACGCTTAGTTTCATCCGCAGGTATTGTTTGAGGAGAAGATAGAACCAATTGGGCCTCAATAATATTTAAGCTTGTAAATAGTAATATAATTACTAAAAAAAGACGATTTAGTGATAACATAAAGTTTTTATAAATAATTATTACTCTGTAATTAGTATACGAAAAGTACTACTCTGTTTTTTTGAATATTTTATTTCTAGGAAATAAATGCCTGTGATATACCCATTTAGAGGAAAAGATTTTTTTGTTCCATAATAAAAATCTTCTTTAACAATAGCGCCATTAATGTCGTAGAGTAGAACCTTTGCTTCTTTTGTATTTTCTGCTAAAGGACCTTCTATATAGAAATTATCTTTCGCTGGATTTGGATATACAGAAAAATTTAATACAGAATCTTTAGTTTGATTATTATTCTTTAGCTTTAAATTAACTATTTGCACATAGCGTTGAGTTATATTCCCTCCGGCATCATAATCAAATTTAATTGCATTTTGGGAAAGCAAATAACTTCCTGTTAGAAGAAGTGGTATTAAAAATATAGCCTTCATATTTCTAGTTTTTAATTGTTTTCTCTAATGAATTTAAACGTTTTTCTAATTCAATAATATATAAAGTTAATTCCTCTATTTTTTCCTGTTGTTTAATAAACATTTCGGATGATTTTATGCCATTTTCTTCGTAATACGTTCCTTTTTCATACCCTGGTAAATGCTTATTGTTTTTGATGAATTTTTCGACCTCTGATAAAGGAAGTAAATTGTAATTTTTTTCGAAAACATAATCTGGGAAAGATTGACTTGTAGGTCTTATCTCTACTTCACGGGCAAATACATGTCCATCGTATTTTACTCTGAATAATTGTAAGTTATTCGTAACATCATATATATCAAAAACATTATCCATAGCAACCGGGTTAGTAATGTTTATCTTAATATATCCATTTCCACTCACAGCAAAAGACTCTACAGGGGATGCAGGGATAGAAACATCATTAATAACAAAATACTTATCAGTCTTGGTTGTAGCTTTTATATCTGTACGGCCGCTTCCCCATACTATAAACTTTTCAGTACTAACAGGATCAGTAGTATTAAAAACCCCAAGAGCTTTTGTTAAGTTTCTGGTTACATTTAATGTCTGATTAAAACCATAATCAGTTGTCTGATTCACTGTAGATGACAGTCCAACAAACTTGGCATAACCGTTTACGTCTAATTTAGCGCCTGGTGTTGTTGTTCCTATTCCAATTTGTTGTGTGCCAAGATCTAAGGATAGCATGCTTGGGCTAAAATTGGCGTCAGTCGTTTGTCCTATTCCAAAACCCCATACGTGGGTTGATCCATTATAACCGGCAGCCAATACATCCATTCCTGCACGAACAAAAGCCATTTGTTGGCGATTGCCGTCCAAATTTGTTATTTGCAATGCTTTACCATAATTGCCTGTTTCATTTGCGCCATTGGCAATACTTAATTTTGCAGCGGGCGAAGAGGTTCCTATACCAACATTTCCACCACTTTTTGCTAATGCTAAATTAGGAAGAACACCTACGCCAGTAACATTAGCCGTTTCCCACATGGATTTCCATCCAGAACTGGAATAGGCATAGGCTCCAAGTTTTACGCCGGAAGTACCAGCGCCTGTTGCAATTATAGATAAACCTTCATTTGTTGTACTTACAAGTGATTGAATAAGTGTTCCGACAGGAATATCACCATTTGCGGTTGGGTAATTTGGACTTACTTGAAAACCTCTGGAAGAGCCATTTTCAGTAAATCTAAAAACGCCCATATTACTATGAAAGCCAACTCCAGATGCTGGTGCTGAAATACCAAATGCGATTTTTCCTGAAGCAGTACCAGGTTGAAAAACTAAATGGCCGGCAGAAGAAGTATTTATATCCGAAAATATACTAGATGAGTTAGACAATCTTAATTGATTAACATTATCTAATATTTCTAATTTTCCTGCCGGGGCTCCTGTGCCTATTCCCACTTTACCTCCGGTTGACTGATCAGCTGTATTTTGTGTAGGCGTGTTTGCAAATTGCCCAAATAGTTTAGTTGTTAGTAAAGACGTAACAAAAATGCTTGTGATAAATAAATTTTTCATAATTTTTTATTGAATTTCTGTGGCAAAATTATGGTATTGAAAATTATTTAAGCTACCGTAAAAAGGATTTTTAGCACAAAAGCTATTTTCTATATAAATAATAATAAGTTTACCTTTGTAAAAGGTGAAGAAATTAAAGTATATATATAGTGTTGTTCTTATTTGCTTAGTTATTATAAGTGATGCTCAAACGTTACATTTTGATAATTATTCCTCTAAAAACGGTTTGATATCAGACGAAGTATATAAACTATTTCAAGATAAAAAAGGTTATTTATGGTTGTTTACCAATTACGGAGTTATGAAATATAATGGTAAACAGTTTTATCAAGTTCTTAAAAATTTACCATTTAATGATTCTTTTATTTATTCTTATTACGAGAGTCAGAAAGGTGATTTATGGATAGCCAACTCTAATGCAAAAATATATTCGGTTAAAAATGATAGTGCTTTTTTAGTAAAAGGAACGGAGAGATTATCCGAAAAATTGTGTAGGCATGTTACCGAGATATTAGATTTATTTGTTGATAATTCTTGTAATATAATCATCAGTACTAAAAAAGGGACTTTCAAGCTGAATAAAAATGAAAATTATGCATCATCAGATCTAATAACATATACTAAAAGGGATAGCCTCTTTATTACCATATTGCAGAATGGTAAAAAGCTTATTGGGTCAATAAATAACGATAACAGGGATTTAGTTTCGAAAAACAGGAATGGGTTCTTTTATTTAGGATACATTAAACAGATTGATAGTGCGTTGACTAATTATAGAGTAGTAAAATTTAATGGGCGTAACCCGGCATTTAATCCTAAATGCTTTAATCAATTTAATGGGAAAATATATTTTTCTAATGATAATCAAATCATAAAAATAAAGGATGAAAAAGCTTCCTATATCTCTTTGAATACATATATTTTAAATTTTTCAATTGATACAAAAGGACATTTGTGGGTTGGTACGTTAAATGACGGATTGTATGAGATAGATGAAAAGGATTCTATAATTAACCATTATTTGAATTATAAAACGATTAATCATGTTTTAATTGATAGCCAGAATGGATTATGGTTATCAACGGATGGAGAAGGGATTTATTATTGTAAAAATGTAAATGAATATAGTTTTAATGAATATAGGGAACAAGATGAAATCTTAAAACTCGTTAAAGTAATTGATGGAAAAATATTTGTATCAAATTCTTTAGGTACTTTATATATGTTGGATAATAGAAAGTTGATTTGTTTAAAGAAAAATGACAAAAACAATACCGAGATATTAGACATTACTAAATATCATAAAGGCTATATACTTTCTTATCGTTTTAATCTTGAATATATTGAATTTGATAAGAGTAAAATTAGAGTTGAAAAACTGCCCCCAATTAAACCTGCTTTTTTTCCTTTAAAAATAGTTTCTCTTGGTAATGATTCACTTCTTTGTATTGGAAGGAAAAGTATTTTGTTTTTGAAAAATGGAATTAAATCTTTAAATTACGAGAATAAGATTATTGATTTGTATCATAAGATTAATTCATGTGAGTCTAGACATTCAGAAGTGATTTTCGGAACAGAAGATGGGGTATATTTATTGAAAAACAATAAATTAGTTCAACCGGACTATTTAGAGACTACAAAGAATAGTAATGTTACAAAAATAGTGAAAGATAACTATGGTAGCTATTGGTTTTGCTCCAAAGGCTATGGTTTATATAGATTAAATAAAAAGAATGAAATAAGACATTATATTGGGAAAAATGAATTGCCAAGTAATGTAATAAATGATGTTTTTTTTGATTTTAATAATGAAATATTACTATCTACAAATAGAGGGCTGTATCAATTTTTGAAACACAAAAAGTGGGTTCAAATTTTTTTTGGTCAAGTTAAAACTGTATATGGGTATAAAAATGATATTTATTTTAACGCATGTAGTGGATTAGTAATTCAGCAAAATAGAAAAATAACTACTTACCCTAAAATTTATTTTAATATTGCTTCAATTCTAATTAATAATTCTGCGATATGTTGGAGTGATTTAAATGATTTAAAAAATAGTCAAAATAATATTGAATTTAATTTTGATGTAATATCTTTTTCTTCAGATGTGCCCGATGTTAGTTATGAATTAAATGGAGGTTTCAAACAAGCGGGTGTTGTAAAAAAACAGCAAGTCATTTTACAAAATTTAACCCCAGGTTCCTATACGTTAACGGCATCATTGGTTAATGCTAAAGATAAATCCAGTACTATCGTTATTCCATTTGCTATTAAACCGGCTTTTTGGCAAACATTTTGGTTTAAAGTATTTATAACATTAATATGTTTAGCAACTTGCTATTTTATTGGATGGAAAATATTTGATTATTACAGAATAAAGGAAAATAAAAGAAATGAAGCTAATAGATTGGTGACTGAATATAAACTCATAGCATTAAAAGCTCAAATTAATCCTCATTTTATTTCTAATTGTTTGACGGCTATTCAACAATTAATTGTGTCTAATAAATTGGACGAGGCTAATCAATATTTGGCGAAATTTAGTTTTTTAGTTCGCCAAGTACTTAATTTTTCGTCTAAAAGCTTTGTGAGCTTATATGAGGAATTAGAAATAACCAAATTAAATATAGAATTAGAAAAATTAAGGTTTGAGGATAAATTCGAATATATCATAGAAATGAATTTAAATATAGATCTTAAAGACATCTTTGTTCCTCCATTAATTTTTCAACCCATTGTTGAAAATGCCATATGGCATGGATTATTACCATTGAAGCAAAATAAAAAAGCTCTATTAAAAATTAAAATTGAAGAACTAAATAATTTTTTAAATATTATTATTGAAGATAACGGGGTTGGAAGAATTAATAAAAGCAGTGACATAGGAAACAGTAGAGATTCGAAAGGAATCAAAATTGTTAAGCAAAGAATTCAAAATTTAAGTATTTTAAGTGGAGATAGTGAGGGTGATGTATTATTTGAGGATCTGATAGATAATTCAGGAAATGCTAATGGATTAAGAGTTAAGATTTTATTACCTATAATAACAATCGCAGATATAAAAAATGAAAATTAAAACTTTAATTATTGATGATGAACGTTTAAATAGAGATTTGATTTCTGTTTTAGTAACAAGGGTCAGTAACAATTTTGATATTGTTGGTTTGGTCGAAAACATAGATCAGGCTTATGATCTTATAATTATGTCTAATCCGGATTTGCTTCTTTTAGATATTAAAATGCCAGGTGGGAATGGATTTGAACTTTTGCAGCGTTTCGAAAAACCTACATTTGAAGTAGTTTTTGTTACAGGTTTTGATGAATATGCTATTCGTGCATTTGAGTTTAATGCGTTGGATTATATTTTAAAACCAATTGATAGTAATAAATTTAGAAGTACTCTTGACAAAGTCTACAATCGGATTATAGATAAAAAACAATCAATAAATAATTTTAAAGAGATTTTAGATGTTTATAATGTTGATTATTCCAGAATTTCCAAAATACCTATTCATTTTAAGGGAAATGTAATTTTACTTGATATTCATGATCTTGTTTCAATTCAGTCAAATGGTGGGTATACTTTGTTTAAAACAATACATAATGATGAATATTTGTCTTCAAAGCAATTTTTTTCTTTTGAATTTATATTTGATTCTGTTCGAGAATTTTGTAAAATTAATAAGGGTACTTTTATTAATTTGTCATATCTTAAATCTTATACTAAATCTAATATTTGTCAAGTTACAATGGCAGACAATTCAGTTTTTGAAGTTTCCAGGAGGAAAAAAACAGAAATATTATCTCTTTTAGAGTTGAAAGGTTAAGTTTATTTTTTAATTGAAATTTTTTTATGATATATATTAGAATTAACACAATAGTAATTTTTTTTCTTTTGTTCACAAGTAGTTTGATTTCTCAAAATCAAGCAAATAATTGGTATTGTGGCTTCAATTCGGGTTTAAATTTTAATACCACTCCTCCTACAGTTCTTTCAGGACAATCATCTGTTTCCGATAATTCCAGTACTATATCTGATGCCAATGGACAATTATTGTTTTACACAGATGGTTCTATGGTATGGAATAGAAATAATGTTGTAATGTCAAATGGTTCTGGGCTTATTTCAAGTAATACAGCCGGACAATGCGGATTGATTGTGCCTATTCCATCAACCAACAAGTATGTTGTATTTTCTAATACTGAATTTTCTAGCCCAGGACAACTGCATTATACAGTGGTGGATATGAGTTTGAGTGCTGGGCTTGGAGATGTTATTCCCTCTCAAAAGAATATAAGTTTAGGAACCGGCTGGACGGAAAAAATGTGTGCTTATTACAATTCTTCTTGTAATTATTATTGGGTTTTGATGCATAAATGGAACAATAATCAGTTTGTTGCCTTAAAAGTGGATGCAAGTGGAGTTACTACTACGTCTGTTGTATCTAGTATAGGAAGTATTCATAATTGTGGTACTTATTCTGCTGCGCATGATGCCATGGGACAATTAACTATTTCGAAAGATGGTCATAAAGTAGTAAATGCTTTGACTTGTCAGGATAAGTTTGAGTTATTTGATTTTGATATAAACACCGGCATGCTTTCTAATTTTATTGCTATTCCAGGAAATGGGGGTAACGCATGGGGGACTGGTTTTTCTTCTGATTCTAAAAAACTATATGTTAATTCGATATTTGGTCAGAATATATTTCAATATGATTTGTCTACTTATACATCTTCTTCTATTATTAATTCAAAAACCTCGCTATTTAATACTGGCACGGGAGGATATAATTTTGGTTATATGGAGTTAGGGCCTGATAATAAAATGTATATCGCTCGTCCTAATACAAATTATTTTTCTGTTATTAATTTTCCAAATAATCCGGGAGTTTCTTCTGGTTTTGTATTTAATGGAATTAATCTTTCTCCAAAAACTTCTTCCTGGGGGATTTCGAGAATTGCTTATAATATAGGAACAGGAACAACAACCGGAACATTTTCAGGAGCATCTGTTTCTGATAATGTTACATGTAAAGGTCTTTCCAATGGAAGCGCAACAATTACACCAACAGGAGCTGGTACATATAATTATTTATGGAGTCCTGGCGGGTATACGACTTCTGTTGTTAATAATCTAAGTGCAGGCGTGTATACTATTACTATAAATAATGGGGCATGTAGTACTGCTACAACTGCAGTAACAATTTCAGAACCGCCCTTATTGGTAAGTAGCATTACTTCTTATTCAGTTTGTGAGGCTGCCATAGTAACCTTAAACCCATCAATAACCGGAGGTACTCCGTCTTATTCTGTTCTTTGGGACTCCGGAGCTAATACAGTCAGTATTTCGGTTAACCCAAGTGTTACAACTGTATACAATTATACAATAACTGATGCTAATAGCTGCATTAAAACACAGTCCGTTCAGGTGAATGTAGAATCAACCATAGCAAATTTTATAAATTTGGCATCCTCTTGTAACAGCTCAGTATCATTTACAAATACAAGTACAAATTCAAGCACTGCTTTTTGGGATTTTGGAGATGGGCATTCCGCTACTTCTGGCACGGTAGCTTCAAATAATTATGGCACCTCAGGTGTATATACTGTTAGTTTAATATCTTCTACACTTAATGGTTGTAGGGATACTATTCAGAAAATAGTAAGTGTCAATGCAAGTGTCATGAATCTGGATTACGATTATGTTATTAAAGAATATAAATGTTTGGATTCTGTCTTTTTTGTAAACAAAAGTTCGGGTGCAGTATCTTATAGTTGGAGTTTAGGTAATGGAACAACAAGCGGTAATCAAACAACGTTTTCTGTTTTTTATACACCTGGAAACTATCAGATTTCTTTGATAGGATCAACCATTAATTGTAAAGATTCATTGACAAAGAATATTTCAGTTAATGGAAATTCATTGAATTTAAATGAAAATATGCCTAATGTGTTTACTCCAAATGGGGATGGCGTTAATGATATTTTTGACTTTAAAAAAATAGCTAATTGTAGTGATTTTACCTTTGATATATTTGACAGATGGGGACTGTTAATATTGAGTGCCAGTGATAAAAAGCAAAGCTTTTGGGATGGAAGAACAACGAGCGGAGAAAAAGTAACGGATGGAACTTATTTTTACATTGTAAATGTTGATAATGGAACAAAATTTAAAGGAACAATTACATTATTTAGGTAGTATATTTGTAATTAGTAAAAAAGAATAATTATAAAGTGAAACCTGGAGATAAATTGAATTTTAAATTTAAAATTTTAATCACCGATGGGGGTAGTGTTAATGCACTCGGAATTATTCGTCATTTGGGACTTTGTGGAAAGTTTGAGCTAATTGTTATTGGATATAATTCCTTAGCATTAGGCAAGTTCTCTAAATATAGCAATCGTTATTTCATACTGCCTCATCCTAAAAAAAATAGCGAAGGTTTTATTAATGGAATAAAAGAGATTATAACCAAGGAAAATATTGATTTTGTATTGCCGGTTGGTTTTTATGCCCATAAAAGTATTATCGATAATCTATCTATGATAGAGCCCTTAGCGAAAGTTTGTCTGCCTTCAAAATCAAGTTTTGAAATTGCGACTAGTAAGATTGAAACCACACAATTGGCAGAAAGAGCAGGTGTTTTAGTTCCAAAAACCAAAACTATAAGAGATCTAAATGAACTAAAAACACTTGCAGGATTAACTTTTCCTGTAGTTATTAAGTCGCAGAAGGAAATTGGCGGGCGTATGGTTGAGTATGCTTATAGTGAACAAGAGCTTGTTTCGAAATTCACATATTTAGTATCAGCATTTGATCTTAATACAGATAATTATCCTATCATTCAGGAATATATAACAGGAGAAGGGGTTGGTTTCTTTGCTTTTTATAAGCATGGTAAACTTATGAATTATTTTATGCATGAGCGCATTAGAGAGTTTCCTGTAAGTGGTGGACGAAGTGTATGCGCCAGATCATTTTACGATGAAAAATTATTGGAGAATGGCAAAAAAATGTTGGATGCATTAGGTTGGAATGGTTCGGCTATGGTTGAATTTAAAAGAACAAAACAGAATGAGTATTATTTACTGGAAGTAAATCCTAAACTATGGGGTTCTATAGAATTAGCTATGTGTAGTGGTGTTGATTTTCCTTTATTGATGATTAATGATGCGTTTGAAGTTGAAAATAATGTAACTCTTAATAATTATCAAAGAGACTTGTACTTTCAATGGTGCTTGAATGGCGAATTATATCATTTTTTTAATAAACCGTACAGTATTTTTAAAATAATTAAAACCAGTTTTACATCTCGTAAAGATTTTTGGTTTAGAGATATAAAACCTAATTTAATTCAGTTTTTACTTATATTTATTGATCTTTATAAAGTCATTAAACCAAAAAAATAGATTTGATAAAAATAGATTTTCATACTCATACTTATTTCTCTTATGATAGTCTTATGCGTCCGGAGAAAATTTTGCATTTTGCTCAAAAAAAGGGATTAACCCATATTGTCATAAATGACCATAATACTATTAATGGAGGCTTAGAATGCAAGGGTATTGAGAGTAAATATAATATAAACGTTATTATTGGTTCTGAAATTAAGACAGATATAGGAGATGTAACAGGTATCTTTTTGAAAGAGGAAATAAAGCAAGGCCCTTATTTGGAAGTAATACAACAGATCAAAAACCAAAATGGATTATGTATATTAAATCACCCTTTCGTGGGGCATAATTTATCAGGGTTAAATTTTAATGCTTTCGACTTTATTGAAGGGTATAATGGCAGATGTAATGAGGAACAGAATCGTAAAGCCGTGGAGTTAGCTAAAACTAATAATAAGCCAATTATTGCAGGAAGTGATGCTCATATTTATCATGAAATAGGAAATAATTATTCAGAATTTGAAAACCTCGAAACATTATTTAGCCCGTTAAATCATGTTTATAAAAAATCTCATAATTTCTATAAAGTATATAGCCAACTTATAAAAGGGTACAAAAAGAAAGATTTCGGATTGATTTCAAAAGTATTAATTGGGGCCCCTAAAAAAATAATATTAAATAAATAATAATGAAAAGCTATTTATTATTTATACCGCCCAATACAAAAAATAAGTCCTGTTTATTATGGCTTTTCAAAACGGCTATTTCTTCGCTGAACTTAAAAAATATCATAGTAGACGAGATAGAGATATCGACTCATCAAACTATACTAATTAACGAAACTACAATTCATTCTCGGATTGCTGCTGTTGATTTGAATATCTGGTTTCAACCAAATAGTCTTACATTTGATAATAACGGAATTATTATGAATAATGCAGTTGAAGATGAACTAATGACTGCTTTTTATTTGATAAATTCGATTTCTGAGTATAATTCCAAGTATATTGATAATATAGGAAGGTATAAGTTTGACGCCAGCTACCAAAAAAAACACGATATTATCGGGACTAATTTTGTTACTATCTTATTTGAACGGTATTTCAATAAGTATTTTCCGCAATTATTGGAAAATCGTGTATTTGAAAAAACTCAATTTTTCTTTTCCCATGATATTGATAGTTTATATGGTGCGTTTTTGCAGGACGGTAAGGCTGCTTTACAGAAAGGAAGATTTGATATTATTGCCAAACTTATATTTAATGCCATTATATTGAATCCGGAATGGTTTAATATTGACAAAATTTTGAAAATAGAAAATGAGTATGAATTAAAATCTACTTTTTTTTGGATAGTCAATAAAGGCAGAGTGAATAAGTCCTTAACAAATGCTGACTATGATATTAATTCTCCTTCGTTACGGCGGACAATTGACAAGGTATTGAGTAATAATAGTTTTGTTGGTTTGCATAAAAGTATCTCAAACGAATCGTATGATCAGGAATTGAAAAAACTGCCTGTTCAAACAACAATCAATCGAAATCATTATTTAAGATTCAATTTACCGAAACATTACCAAAATATTGAAGAATCTCAATTAAAGATTGATTGCAGTCTGGGTTTTGCAGAACATTATGGGTTTAGAAATTCACTGGCAATACCTTTTGTTCCATTCAATATTTTGGAAGGAAAACCGTATCAATTTTTAGAAATCCCATTAAATGTTATGGATGGAACTTTTCAAAAATATATGCAATTACCACCGATTGAAACCACTCGTCATATTTTAAGTTTTATTGAAAAAAATAAAACGAATTCAGTTATTTCGGTCTTATGGCATAATCATTTTTTTAATAGTTATAGGTTTAATGGGTATTTTAAACCATATGAAGATATTTTGATGTATATAAAAGAACAAAGTTTTAGTTTTGTGACTCCGGAAACATTATTTAATAAATACTATTTAGCTTAATGCTTATGAAAAACAACATGCTTGAAGAATTTATAAAACCTGTAAATTTTAATACTGATAAATCTAATGGGTTAAAGGAAATATACAATTATAAAAGTATTGAACTTGAACATATGCATAAAATGCGTATTTATTTATTTGTTGAATTAGTCAGGGACTTAATTAAAACAGGAGTTATTACTAAGTTTGATTCAGCTATAGATATAGGGTGTAATCGAGGATTATATAGTAAATTAATCAGTGAATTGGGTTATAAAAATGTATTGGGAATTGATATTGAAGAATCTTTGATTAATGTAGCCAAACAAAATTTTGAGGGCATTGAAGTAGGGAAATCAATAAAATTTGAAGTTGTTAATGCTGAAAATATAGATTTGAGCACCAAATATGATTTTATATTATGCACAGAGGTGATTGAACATACACAAAATCAAGCTAAAACCATCGAAAACCTAAAGTCGATTTTGAATAAAGGTGGTATTGCAATAATTACTTTGCCAAATGTTATAAGTTTTCCTTATATATTAACTTGGATATCATACAAACTTCATGGTAGAAAGTTTGATCAGGAAATGATTGATCATTTGAGCTATCCTTACTATAAAACAATTAATTTATTTAAAAATAAACCATATAAATTGATTAAAACAACAGGAACAAATCTATTTTATTGGCATTTCCTGCATAAGTTCCCTGGATTTAACTCACTTAATGTTTTAAATTTTAAGCTGGGAAAATTGTGGCCTTTTAAATTTTTTAATCAATACTTTTATATTGTATTGAAAAACGATTAGGGTAACACCTTCTCGTAAACCTTGTCAAATAGATTTCCCACGGTTTTGAGATCGTATTTGTTTTTCAATTGTTCGGATATATATATAGGATCATAAGATGTTGTATAGCATTTAAGTATTTTTGTGAACCAATCGTCAGGCGTATTATCAGCTATGAAACCATTTGAATCGTTAATGACTTCTGATGCTATTCCTACAGGGCTTACTACGCTTGGAAGACCACACATAAGTGCTTCTGCAATAATTGTAGAAAAAGTTTCGTAATCAGATCCATGTAAAAATAAATGCGATTGATTTAAGCGAAGCGCTACGTCTAATTGATGGCCATTTCCTATTAAATATAATTTGAAATTTGGTATTTTATTTTCATCTTTTAAACGCTTTAAAGCGTCAAGAAAATAAAATGGATTTTTAGGAACAGTCCAGTTAGCCGCAGCTACAAAGGTAAATGTCGGATCTTTAGATATCGAAGAATCAAAATAAAAATCAGATTGGTCAATCACATTCGGTAAAACAAAAATGTTTTTATTAGAAGTGTGTTTTTTTAATGTTGTTTGCAAAATGTCAGAAACACAGGTAATAGCATCAGCATTGTCAATAGTTTTTTTTCCATAAGATCTGTAAATATTATTTTTAAAAAAGTGATTTAGTTTACTCCAATGCTCTGTAATAATATGTTTGCATTTAAAATAATTTGATAATTGATAGCCAATTATAGCGCATGGGAATAATATATTAGAATGGATAATGTCGATTTTTTTCTTAGGAAGGATATTCTCTTTTACATGTTTTTTGAGTATAATGTAATGAAGAGGTAGCAAAACATACAATATTTTATTGAAAAGTGATTCTATGTAAATTTGATGGGTTTCAATATTCATATCATCAAATACTATTTCTGTTTTTTTACGGAAAAGAGTAGAATTTTTTACGAAATGTATTGAGAGCACAATAATATCATTGTTTAAGCTGATTGATTGGGCATGTTTTTTTACAAAAACCGGAAAAACTTTACTATTTTTGTTGGGATACCAGTATGAAAAAAAAACAATAGAATTACGCCTCATAATAATGTTAAAACAGTTAATCTATAACAAAGATATAAATAGTTTTTTAAGAAATCTATTGAAGCCTTTTGCTCCAATTATTCCTGAAAAAATTAAGTTTCCGGTAAACGGAACATTTACAGTAAAGGGAAATGGGGTTACTCCATTTAAAATAATGACAAATCCTACAAGTTGTGTTACAAAATATTTGTTTTGGGGAAATATTGAGGGCTTTGAATTTAATTCCGTAAAGGTTTTTTGTGAATTGGCTAAAACATCGAAAGTGTTTTTTGATATTGGAGCTAATATTGGGTATTATTCTCTTTTAGCGTCTTCAATTAAAAAAAAGGATATTGTAATTTATGCTTTTGAACCAATGCCTTCTGCCTATGATTTCTTAATTAAAAACATTGAAATTAATGGATTCAATAACATTAAACCTCAAAAATTAGCACTATCAAAGGAAAAAGGAACGGCTACTTTTTATTCAATTGCTAATGAAAAGTTTAAAAACATGCCACAATTAACAGGCGATGGTAGTTTAAATAAAGCGCATTCTAATTCTACCAGTAAATCGTTATTTGATGTCAATATTAATACGTTAGATGGCTTTGTTGATGATTACTTGGGGAATTTGAAAATTGATTTAATAAAATTGGATACCGAAGCCAATGAGCACTTTGTTTTATCAGGATCTCATAATGTATTAAGTAACCATAGACCAATCATTCAGTGTGAAATTTTAAAAAATCAAATAGAGATTGAATTGGAAAACATATTAATGAATTATAATTATTTATATTTTAGAGCCACTGATAAAGGATTAATTCCAGTGGATTCTTTTCAAAATAATACAACTAACTTTGTTGATTACTATTTAGTTCCTGAAGAAAAAAAGCACGTTGTTAATCAATTTTTAGCATAACGTATTATTTATGGGTGAAATTAAAAAACAGAGTATAAGTAATACTATATTAAGTTATAGTGGAGCCGCACTTGGTTTTTTAATTATTTATATTCAGCCACATTTAATCTCGTCTTCAGATATAGGCCTTTTAAGACTATTGTATTCTTTTTCTTGGATGGCAGCTGTTATTATGCCTTTTGGTATTGGCAGCGTTACTTTAAGGTTTTTTCCAAAAATTAAGAACGAAGAGAATACTCATAACGGTTTTTTTGCATTAATTCTTATGATTGCATCTATAGGTGCATTTATAATAGCTGGAATATTGTACTTGAATAAATCTTTTTTTATTGGATACTATGTCAAATCACCCGATTTTCCTGTTTACTTTAATGAAACAATGGTATTTGCATATGTATTGTCTTTGATTTCCGTATATTCAATTTACGCCTCATCTCTTTTAAAAACAACTTTTACTGTTTTTTTGACAGATATTTTTGTTCGAATTTTGCAACTATGTTTAGTGGTTGTTTATCATTTCAATTTTATAAACAAACATGCTCTTGTCTTGGCTTATATTGGTATTTTCTTATTGCAGCTTTTGTTGTTGATTGGGTATTTATTTAAAATAAAAGCTATTTCATTTAAAATTAATTGGCCATTTTATAGAACATTGAATTTGAGAGAAATACTATTTTTCGGTTTATTAATGATGTTTACAGCCTTTGCTTCACTTGGAATTAAGTTCATAGATCAATTAATGATCGGTCATTTTTTAAACGAAAAATTGGTTGGTGTATACGCTACGTGCGCTATGATGTGTGCTATTATGGAGATTCCATTTAATAGTTTGGAAAGAATAGCCCAACCTAAAATTGCCCATGCATGGAATATCAAAGATTTTTCAGAAGTTGAAAAAATATATGAGATGAGTAGTCGTTATATGTTCTTTGCAGGAGCATTGTTATTTAGTTTACTTTGGGCTAGTATAGATTTGATATTTATGTTTCTGCCTCAAGAATATCATGCTGGTAAAATGGCTTTTTATATTATTTCATTTTCGTCTCTATTTAATTTATTAACTGGCGTTAATTCTGCTGTAATTATGCTTTCACATAAATATTTCGTTGCTTCCATCCTTTTATTTGTGTTAATAGTAGTTTCAGTTATTGCTAACTATACTTTAATTGAACCATTTGGAATATCAGGTGCGGCAATCGCAACATTGATAGCTATAGGGTCATTCAATTTATTAAAATACATTTATATTTTGATACGATTTAAAATGCAACCATTTTCTAAACATACCTTGTATATTTTTATATGTGTACTTTTATCTGTTTCTGTCATTTATCTTATACCTCAGTCGTTTCATCCGGTTTTAAAAGCAATTTTTGGGTGTGGATTTACAGTGATTGTCTTTTCTTTAATGAATATGAAATTTGAAACGATCGAAGAAGTTAATAAAGTGTTCAGGCGATTTAAACTCATAAAATAGATAATGAAGAAAGTTCTCATCATAACCTATTATTGGCCTCCAACCGGTGGGGCAGGAGTACAGCGTTGGTTGAAGTTTAGCAAATACTTTCGTCAGTTTGGATGGGAACCCGTTATTTACACTCCTTCTAACCCTGATTTTCCTATTAACGATAATACTCTTTTAAAAGACATACCGGAAAACCTTACGGTTCTTAAAACTCAAATCACAGAACCTTATGATATTTATCGTAAGATCATGAGAAAGAAAAAAAACGAGACCGTTAATCAGGGATTTTTATCAGAAGGTAAAGAAAATACCTTATTGCAATCAGCCATGATCTGGGTTCGGGGTAATTTCTTTATTCCGGATGCCCGTAAATTCTGGATAAAGCCATCTATTGCTTATTTATCCGATTACATTAAACAGCATAACATCGACGCTATTATTAGCACAGGCCCTCCTCACAGCATGCATTTAATAGCGATGGGATTAAAACAAAAATTTGATATCCCATGGATTGCTGATTTCAGGGACCCATGGACACAAATAGATTTTTATAGCCAGTTGAAATTATCTTCGTTTGCAGATAATAAACATAAACAATTAGAAAACCAGGTACTGACCAGAGCGGATAAAGTGGTAACGATCAGCCCTAGTTGCGGCGTTGATTTAGAAAAACTTGGTAATAGAAAAGTGGAAGTCATTACCAATGGCTTTGATACTGATGATTTTGCTTTCAATAAAGATCTAAAGGTGTTGGATGGCTTTTTGTTTCACCATATTGGTGCGTTAAACAAAGACCGAAATCCCTACACGCTTTGGAAGGTCTTAGGAGACATCTGTAAAGAGGATACAGCTTTCAAAAAAGATCTGATCATTAAATTTACAGGAAAAACCGATGCCATTGCTTTTGAATCCTTAAAACAGCATGGTATTTTGGATAACGCCCAAAAAACAGATTATTTGCCGCACAGCGAAGTCGTTAAATTAATGACTCAGTCTCCGGTATTGTTATTGGCGCTTAATAATACACCTAATAATGCCGGCGTATTATCCGGCAAATTATTTGAGTATCTGGCTGCCAAACGTCCTATTTTTGGGATAGGATTGCCAAATGCAGATGCCGCTGCTATTTTAAAAGAAACACAAGCCGGAACAATGGTTGATTTTGATGATTATGAAGGAACGAAATACCAAATTTTGGAATTATATAAAAAATATAAATCCAATAATTTGATAATCCAATCCAATTCGATTGATAAATATTCAAGAGAAAACTGCGCTAAAGATTATGCATCTCTGTTGAATGAGATATCAGAGTCGTAAAAGCAAATTCCAAAACCAAAGTTATATATTGCGTTAAGGATGCAAGTGAAAATCCTTTTGGCGAAACTAATCACGCCTAAGCGTGAGAAGTTCGGCAAAAGATTGTAACGGGCAGCCTGATCCGCCATTAGGCGGAAACGCCCGGATACTAAAAAGCGTTTTTCAGTGAGTGTTAATTCATAAGAACAATCAGCTATTTACTTACTATTCTTAATATTCAATGGAATGGTCAATTTAATACTCACATTCCTTCCCATACTATATATCCCTGAACGACCGGTACCATTATTGGGATAATTGTCAAAATACTTCAGACGGCTCATATTAGATTGATAAGCAACATCCGTTAAATTGGTACAGAAAATTCCTACGATACATAAAGTAGTGCCTTTCTTATTACAGAGATCTGTTCCAAAACCGGCGTCAAATAAGGTATATCCGGGAGTTGGCGTTTCAGTATGATCAACTAACAGAACACGGTTTTGTGCCGCATAATATTGCATACCAATTTTTACATATATATGATAAAAACACTTCATCCTCTTTCTGAATTCTGCTCTTAATTCGGAGTTAGTATGAATAGGAGGAATAAAGGGCAAATAGCGGTTACTGTCATTAATAACAGCCCCATTTCCACCTTTATTAATGGCATAAACAAGGGATATAGAATTTTCAAAATGTAACCAGTCTAAAGGATGCGGATGAATATCGATGCGGGCTTCTCCTCCAAATAATTGGGCTTTGGTTTGTCTGAATTTATATACAGGATAGCTGTTTCCGGCTTCTGTATATAATGAATCGCCCCCGATGGCGCTTTGTAGCTTTTGATTGAAAATATAATGATCGATCATATTATGAAAGACCTCGGCACTTAAAGAGATATGATGACTGTCAAAGAACAGTCCCATGTCTTCCTGTAAATTAAATTCAGGTTTTAAATTGGCGTCTCCCAACTGTTGAAAGCCTGTTCCGGGATGCACACCTTTGGCGGAGATCTCTGAAATATTAGGAGATCTGAACCCTCTGGCAACATTTACTTTTAGTAAAAACTGTTCACTGATATTATAAGTAATACCCAGGCTCCCAGAAAATCCTTTAAATACATGGCTATAATTATCAAATTGTTTAAAAGCCCCTGTTGTATCTGTTACTTTCATGTCAAAGCCGGTTATAGGATTAGTAGCTGTGTATAACGCACTGTTTTGAAATGATCGGGTATCATACCGGGCACCGGCAGCAATGTCAAACTTGTTAATGGCTTTCTTTACATATGCAAAAGGAGCAAAGTCAAATAATGTATAATTGGGAATCACAAACTCAGTTCCGGCATCTGTATTATTTACCTGATACATGCCATTGATCCCGATGGCAGATTCCCAGCCGTTTTTTTCAGGTAAATAAAATTTGGCATCATAGGTGGCCGTTTTTAATTTCAGGTAAAGTCCAGCAATATCAGGATTCTGCGGATGTGCATATTCACGTCGGATGCTTTCCTGATAGCCCAGTTTCAAGGCCAGTTTACTTTGTTTAATAATAAATTGGTTGATAGAGAAGAGCCTGTAATGCTGTACACGTTGATGAATAGGATTGATGCTGTATGAATTCAGTTCACTGTTAGTCACAATCGGGCGAACCGTATCTTCTTCCGTGATTTGTTTGGTGAATTTTCTACTTAGCGAATCTCTGCTACCGTCCGGTATTTCCTGTAAATTATCATACAGGCTGAAATTCAAATGAGAGTAGCCCCATTTTCGGTTAATACCCAGATAGACATTCAGATCTGTTTCTTTGAATCCTGTATTATAAACTCTTCCATCATATCTGTTTTTAAAATTAGTGGCTTCTTTATAAGACGCCCTTGCTCCAAATACCACGCTTTTGATATTTCCGGCAAAGGCTCCTGATCCGGCATACATGCCATTATTACTTTGGTAATTGGTTTGAATACTGCCTTTTAACGTGCCTTCCGGAGTTGTATTGGCAGGCAATAAATTAACAACACCGGCCAGCGCATCTGATCCGTATATTAAACTGGCAGGGCCTTTAATGATTTCGACACGATCAACTAAAAACTGATCAATTTCAATACCATGCTCATCGCCCCATTGCTGGCCTTCCTGCCTAACACCGTCAAATAAGGTAAGAATACGGTTGTAACCCAGTCCTCTGATATAAGGTTTTGAAACGTTAGGGCCTGTGCTTAATACATTTACGCCGGGAACCTTTGCAACGGCATCAATGGCGTTGGTGGCTGTGTTTTGTTCCAGATACTGTTGATTAACAGATACCATCGGAACCGGATTGCGTTTTATTTCGGTGGCTTTTGAAACGCCTGTAACTACAACTTCATTGGCCTCTATATGCGATTGCTCCATCTCGATGGTCATGGATGTAACAGCCGATAAATCAATAAATTTAATGATCGTTTGATATCCCATTAAACGTACTTGCAGAAGCGCCTTAATAGAAGGAAGATTATTGACTTCAAAGCTTCCATCACTTTTTGACACACTGGAGTTTTTCAGGTCAGGAAAATATAAAATGGCGCCCGGTAAAACGTCGTTGGTTTGTTTGTCTTTTATAAGACCGGTGAGTGTTGTTTGCCCATAGGCATAACAGGATATATATAATGCAAAAATGCAGATAATTGTTCTGATTGACATAGCTTAAATTTCTTTTAGGAAATTTATGCCCCTTCGGATACAGGATGATGTGTATATTTATTTTACAGGATCGTAACCACTTCCTCCCCATGGATGGCAACGGCAAATGCGTTTTAATGCCATCCAGCTCCCTTTAAAAGCACCGTATTTGTTTACCGCATCTAATCCGTATTGTGAACAGGAAGGCGTAAACCGGCATGATGGCTTTAATAAGGGAGATATTGCGTATTGGTAAAAGCGAATAATCGCTAAGGGTATAAATTTCAAGATGTTTTTAATAGGTTAATAACTCAATTTATTCGATAAATTAAGCTATTGGTGGACCTCTTAAAGGAGAAATATAATGATGATGTCTTTCTATGGATTCCTGCTTGTAAAAGAAAGAGGTTTGCTTGCTTTCTTTTAAAGGCAGGAAATTTAAAATGAATTTAAAAACAGTATAATAAACCGGAGTATCAAATTTTTCGAAATTACAATCCTGCGTGCCTTCCAAGTCGTTAATCTCTACTTCAGATGACGAATGAATAGTGCCATGCTGATGGCCTAATAAGCTGTGAATATATACTTTAGGCACTGCTGCAAATAATACAACAGCTAATAAGGTAACTGAAAAAAATATTTTAAATCTTGATTTCAATGGTACAAATATACATAATATTTAATATGACAAAATTTAATTTTATTAAACAAGATTTTTTAAGACTTTTCACATGTTGTATTTGCTTTTTTGCTTAGACCTAACCGGATGTTTAAATTAATTGAAAAAGCATACAAATCCTTTAATTGAATTCCATAATAATTTTGATAAACTGGGATTTCATACAATGCAGAAATATTATACTTTTTTTTAATAGTATAATTTATTTGAGGTACACATAAAAAACGATATCCTCCAGAAGAAGGTACTTTTACATCGTCTCGGAATGCAAAATCTCTGATTTCATTTCTTACTTGCAAAATAGCAGACCAGTTTTTTAAAAAGGTTTTGCTCACAAATAAAGAAGTAATATAAGTATTTCCCTCTTTATAATCTCTAATACTTTTACCATTAATAGTAGTATTATTTATTAAGAAAATTCTCATATTAAGATTGTCAAAGTCTTTAAATAAAAATGCACTTAATACTAAGCCAAATGCACCATTACTTGGCTGAACATCTTCTGTTAGTTCTACACCATTAACAATTTGAGGTTTTTTAGACCATGGTAATTTAACCCCTAGCCCCATTGTAAATTCAATGTCTCTGGCTGTATCTCTAATAATATTATATTTTCCCGATAATGTAATAGATGAACCTCCATAGCCATTCAGTGAAAATTTGTAAGATTGAATTTCAAAGTTTTGAGTTCTATTTAAATAATATCCACCATCTACCATAAAGGTTAAGCGTTTAAAAACTCCATATCCCAATTGTAAACCTATATAACTATTATTTGCATTTTTTACAAATTTGAAATCAGAGTTATGATCATCCTGCATATATCCGGCAGAATAGCCATGCTTATAATATGTATTTATTTGTAAAGTATATTTTGGTAAAGTTCCTTGATTTGTATTTCCTCCAATAGGATTACACCCTCCGCAACATTGTGCAAAGAAAGCTTGATTTAAGCTTAAACTAATTAATAGAAGAATAATGTTTTTCAAAATTAATAGACTTTTACAACGACAGATTTGCTTTCAGAATGATCGCCTTTATCTTTAACAGTGCATGTAATTGTATGGTTTCCTGTACAGCATGTGCTTGCTCCAAATAATATAGTTTTACCACTGTTAAAAATATCTCCGGCTGAAGCTGACCAAGAATAAGTTACAGCATCTCCTGAAACATCAGCAGTAATATTTGTAACATTACCCTGAGCAATACTATCATGATCTACCTTTAAACTATTAAAGGTGTATACTTTATCATTGCTGGTTTTCTGTTCTTTCTTTTTACATGAAACAAAAAAAACAGAAATAATTAAAATGAAAATAATAACAAGGTTTTTCATATTGATTTGAAAAGTAATTATGATTAAAGGTACAAATATTTTGAAAAGAAGTCAACGAATTCAAAGAAAATACAAAAAGAAGATAATTAATTGTTTTATCTTTATTCCAATTATAAATGTTTAAACAAAAGTATAATTATTTAAGACATGTTTTTTTTGTATTAAGCTTTGCTTTTATTGTAGGACATGTTTCTGGAAAACAAACTTGGTGTTTATACCATCCTGCCCCTGTTGTTAACTTTGAAATATCACATTTTTGTTTGGGAGATACTGCACATTTTACAAATACATCTCAACTTGGAACCTCTTATTTATGGAATATCTATGAAGTAGAAAATGGCCCAAAAGGAACTGTAATAGATAGTTTGGTTTATACATCAACTGATTTTAATATTAATTTTTTATTTCCTAATTCGGGACATTATATTATTGAGCTTACCGGGTTTAATGGCCATACCGTAACTATTACAAGAGATGTTATAATCGATTCATTAACAACTGCAAATTTCGACTACGTATACTGTGGTAGTAAGTTTGAAAATATGTCTGTTTGTTATAATTCCTGTTTATGGGATTTTGGAGACGGACATACATCTACGGAAGATTCTCCGGTACATTTTTATGATAGTTTAGGAGTTACTTATTCTGTTAAATTAATTACTTATAATGTTAATTCTACAGATACATTTACAAATGATATTTTTGCGAATTCACCAAATAATTTAGATGCTACTTTTAAATATATAGTTAATAAGGATTCCGTATTGTTTATGGCTAACGATTCAGTATCAGGACCCTTCACCCAATATCACTGGTCATTTGGCGATGGTGCTGTTGCTGATTTATATACAACAAACGGGGGAAGAAAAATTTATCATACCTATTTGAAAAAAGATACAACATATACTGTTTTTTTATTGGCTAAAACTACATGCTTAAGCGCTTTTGGGCAAGTCTCTATTTTTTTAGTTGATAGCACTCCCGTTACAAGTACCAATATATACCCAAATCCTGTTTCAGGCAATTCCTTATTAAATATTACAACAGAGCGTAAAGCAGAACTGAAAGAAATTCATATTACGGATTGCTTGGGGAAACTAATTGATGATTATGCTATAATTGAAACTTTTAAAGGATTTAATATAGACGTTTCTAATTTTGCGATGGGAGTATATTTTCTGAAATTAAATTTCTCAGATAATACGCTTATCAAAAAAATAATAAAAGAGTAGTTTTTTACTTTCTATTATAATCCTTTTATTCCCTTATTATTTTTTTAGTAATTATTTCGTTACCAAAAACGATACGAATAAAATACAATCCGGCCGAAAGATTTGTAATATCTAAATCGAAACCTGTAGTTGATTTTGAAACATTATAATCAACAACGGGCTGACTTAGATAATTTAAAACAATAACATCCGTTAACTCATCAAATTTGTTAGTGCTAACATGAAGCTGATCTTCTGTGGCAGGATTAGGATAAATAATTGTTTCTGAATTTTGGTTCCCAATAGGGTGATCATAAAAAGTTAAATTTTGTGTACTAAAAGCAGTGAGGCAAAGCGTTCTAACTAAAAGAAATACGGTGTAAATGGTATCTCTATTTGCATATCGGTGATATACTTTTCTACCTCCGTTATATCCAAACAAATCTGCTACCGTCTCGTCACCAAATGACCAATGATATTGTGTCATTGTGCCAGAAACAGAATCATTTGTTTGGAAATAGACTAAAATAGAATCACTCGGAACATATGCTAATGTATCATTTATGTAATAAAGAACAGAGTCTCTAAACACTTTCATTGAGAAAGTGCCATCTAAACTATTAGCAATTAATACATTTAAGGGAGTTTTTAATGTGTCTGATTCACTATTGTTTTTAGCTATTAAAGTTACAGTATATACACCTATAGTATTATAAAAATGCTGTGGAGATCCATCCACAGATGTTTGTCCGTCTCCAAAATCCCAATAGGATGAGGTATAACAAACCGATAAATTGTTAAATTGTCCTCCACATTGTTGATAGTCAAAATTTGCAGTTGTTGATGAATTTACATAAATAATTTTTTCGATTGAAACAATATGTCCGTTGTCGGCAATTAATTCAACTTTATAAGTTCCGGATGTAGGAAATACAAATATGGCATTATAGTCACTTGATGTATAAATTGTATCAATATTAACATTATTACTATCTACAGTAAAAATATTCCAGGTAAAATAAACACCACCTTGTGTAGTATTGATGAAATAAGTTGTATCTCCCAAACAAAATGAATCAAAGTGGAAATCAGCAATTGGTGCAGGATGGTATAAATAATTTGTTTTGCTTGATAAAGGTTGTTCTAATGCAAAAAATAGTAAACATATATAAATACAAATGTTTTTCAAAATAACGTTATTTGTAATTAATTGATTATGTCAAATTTAGGAAAATAATCGAGATGTTTAAATAAAGTAAATTTTAATAAAATATAAGACTTTAGAATTCCTACAGAATTAATCAGCACCTTTATCGTGATGAAAAGCCACTAATGAAAGTTTGCTACAGCTAACCCTTATTAAAGCTGGGCGTATTCCATGTAATAATCGATAAAAAATAAATAATTGCCATGAAAATCTTACTGATCGAAGATGAGCCCGAGTTAAGAAAGTCTATCAAACAATACCTTTACCAGGAAGGCTATCTGGTGGAATCTGCGCTGGATTTCAGAAAGGCTTCGGAAAAAGTGGGATTATATGATTACGACTGTATATTGGTGGATATTACATTGCCGTTAGGAAGTGGCTTGGACATTATTAAACAAATCAAAGAAACTCATTCCAAGGCTGGAATTATTATTATCTCTGCCAAAAATTCATTGGATGATAAAATAGTAGGATTGGATTTGGGAGCGGATGATTATTTACCAAAACCATTTGATTTGGCAGAATTGAATGCAAGGGTAAAAGCCCTTATTAGGCGAAAAAATTTTGATGGAAATAAGTCAATTGTGGTGAATGAGATAACCATCGTGCCGGAAGACCGGTCTGTAAAAGTGAATGATGAAGTCGTTAATTTAACAGGAAAAGAATTTGATTTGTTGCTGTTTTTTGTCAGTAATAAGAACCGAGTAGTGTCTAAAAATGCCATTGCCGAGCACTTATGTGGAGATGATGCTGATCAGGCAGATTCTCATGACTTTATTTATGTGCATTTAAAAAATTTAAGAAAAAAACTGGCCGAAAAAGGTTGCGATGACTATGTGCAAACCATTTATGGAATTGGGTATAATTTTAAAGTAAGCAAATGAAACTTATCAATAAAACAATCGGGTATTATTTTTTAATATGCATTCCTCTGTTGCTTTTAGCATCCATTAATTCTTATTATTTCATTAAAGGTGAGATAGAGGAAGTAAGCGATGAAATATTAGGTCAGGATATTATGCACGCACAAAGCATCATTCAAACGATGGACAGCCCAAAGAATATGAAACTTGGTTTTGATGGATTGTCGTCTATTGTTCTTACAACTCCCCATAAAGATGCTTTTATAAATTCAGATACAAGTATCTATAACAGTTATGAAGAAGAATTTGAAGTGTATCGAATGGCTAAACACTTTTATAACAACAGAGGCCAAACCTATCTCATAACCGTTTTAAAGCCAACCATGGAACATGAAGAATTAATGGAAGGATTATTCTCTTCGTTTTTGGTGATTCTTATGTTTTTAATCATTGCTTTTCTTATAGTTAACTGGTTACTTTCAAAAACACTTTGGAAACCTTTTTATAAAACCCTGCATCAACTGAGCGATTATGATATCAAAAATCATAGTATGGCTCGTTTTGAGCACTCATCTACCAAAGAATTTGAGCAATTGAACGATGCACTCACGCTAATGACCAATAAAATATATGCAGATTATATACAACAAAAAGAATTTACGGAAAACGCTTCACATGAAATGCAAACCCCCTTAGCGGTGATTAAAGCCAATATTGGCTTGTTAATGCAATCGTCTAATTTGAAGGAAGAAGAAATGAATCAGATTCAGGCCATTGATAATACAGTTAAAAAACTGAGTTCTCTGAATAAAGCCTTACTGTTATTGTCTAAAATAGAAAACAAGCAGTTTACAGAGGAAGCATTAGTTAGTATTGCCGAAACAACTAAAAAAGTAATGGCAAATTATCAGCATTTACTGGATTCTAAGCACATATCAGTAGAGATGAATATTGAGACAGATATAAAGATCCGTTGTAATCCAATTTTAACCGATATATTGATCACTAATTTAGTTCAAAATGCAATCAGGCATAATCAGGAAAATGGCAGTGTCAGAATTGAAATAAGGTTAAACTCCTTAACAATCACAAATACAGGGGAGCCATTAAAAGTAGCTACTGAAGATTTGTTTTGCCGCTTCAGGAAAAATGATGCGTCCAAAGAATCCCTTGGCTTGGGATTATCCATTGTGAAAAGTATTTGCGAATCGTATGGTTACAACATACACTACACATTTACAAATCACCGGCATGTATTTTCTTTAAATTTCCAATAATGCCAATCCGGATTTTTTATGAAAGAGCATTAGATTTTCTTCAGATTCTATGTATACTATTGTAGTGAATTACGAAATAACGATATGCCATGTGGAAGTATACAACCTCACAAAATATCTATTTCACCTAATAATGACTAATAACTAAATAGGTAGTATATGAAAAAAATCCTCATAATATTCTCGGTTTTTTCGGCCTTTGTGTCATTTTCTCAAAACACATTTTCCTGTTTCGTTAGGGATAGTACCACTAAAGAAGCTTTGCCGGGAGTTACCATCGTTTTGGAAGGAACAACAAATGGAGTTTCTTCTTCTGCAGGAGGGAAGGCACTATTGAAAAATATTCCGAACGGAAAACAAACTATTTCCTTCTCCTTTATTGGTTATAAACCCATAAAGTTATCTTATGAGTTTCCATTAAAAGATACAACTGATATTGTACAAATACTCTTACCGGCAGAAAATGAAAATCTGGAAGAGGTCATCGTGTCATCTTCAAGAACAAACTCCCGGATAGATGATTTGAATACAAAAGTAGAGGTACTCGGAGAAGAAGATATGGATGAAGAAAGTACGGTAGTGCCCGGAAGCATTACCAGTATTCTTGGAGATTTATCCATTATAACAATCCAACGAACCAATCCGGTAAACGGTAATGATGCTATCCGTATGCAAGGACTAGATGCACGCTACACACAAATTATGCGCGACGGATTGCCTTTGTATGGTGGATTTTCAGGAAGTCTGGGGGTTTTATCCATTCCTCCTCTGGATCTTAAGCAAGTTGAAATTATTAAAGGCTCTGCGTCTACATTATATGGAGGAGGAGCCATTGGAGGATTACTAAATTTTATTTCAAAAGCGCCAAAGGATTCTGCTCAAACAACCTTAACCTTTAATGCAACATCGTTAAAAGAATATAATTTAAATGCCTTCACGTCAAAAAAAACAGGCAAGCTGGGGGTAACCTTATTTGGCGGGGCTAATTTTAAAACAGCGTATGATGTTAATGGTGACGGGTTTGCAGAAGTGCCTGAACAAAAGAACGTAACATTGCATCCACGTGTGTTTTATGATTTTAATTCAAGAACAAAATTAATTGTAGGATTAACAACGTCTTATGACACACGTCTGGGTGGAGATATGACCGCCATTCGTTATAAAACAGATTCGGTACATACTTTTTTGCAAAAAGAAAAAACGTTTAGAAATACCCTGGATGCTAACCTGTCGGGCCAGATCAATGATAAACATTTGGTCACATTAAAAACAGCAGGAAGTGCTTTCGATAGAACATTAGATTATTCAGGCTTTATATTTAATGGAACACAATACTCTTCCTACTCGGAGATTAATGATTTTATAAAACTTAAAAAACACAATATTGTAGTAGGTGCAAATTTTATGAGCGAATCATTTATAAAGAATAATTCCGATTCTGTTTCTTTTCATAATTATAATTATAATACAATAGGATCTTTTGTTCAGGATGAATGGCAGGTAACAGGAAAATTTTCAATACAGGGAGGAATGCGTTTCGATCACCATAACACTTACGGTAATTTCTTTTTACCAAGGTTATCATTTCTTTATAAAGTTAATGCAAATTGGTCGCTTAGGTTAGCCGGTGGCACAGGCTATAAAGTACCCAATCTGTTTGATTTTGCAAATCCCTCAGCTAATTTAACGGATATACAATCCAGTGTAAAACCCGAAAAATCATATGGTGTAAATGCTGACATCAATTTTCATACGGTGTTGTTTGAAGAACTGGGCGTGCAGGTTAACGAAGCCTTATATTATACACACATTGATAATCCTGTTACGATTACAACTAATGCAGCAGGACAAAAAATGCTGCAAAATGGTAATTACAATGTAAATAGTTACGGAACAGATACGTATATCCGTTTATCATTTAAAGATGTAGAGTTATATGTGGGATATAATCACACAGATGCATTGCAGGAAACCTCTACAACCTATATGAATATGCCGTTCAATCCTAAAGATAAATTTTCAACAACATTAGCATACGATATAGAAGGTAAGTGGCGTATGGGAATAGAGGGCAGCTGGTCAGGTAATCAATATATCAATAATAATGTACGGGTTCATAATTTCTGGTTTTTAGCAGCGATGGTTGAACGCAAATTTAAAAAGGGAAGTATTGTTTTGAACTGTGAAAATTTATTGGATATGAGACAATCTAATTATGAAACTATTGTTACAGGTCCGGTGAATAATCCCGTATTTAAACCTGTTTGGGCACCTTTAGAGGGAAGAGTCATAAATCTGTCATATAAAATTACACTATAACTTAAGATTTGCTTTAGATTCCGATAGTAATATTGTATCATAACCTAAACATATAGAAACATGAAAACACACCTGATCGCAGTAGCTTTGTTCGTCGTATCTGTTAATACGATAAATGCTCAAAAACTCAAAGAAACAGAAGTTCCTAAGTCTGTACTCACTTCCTTTCAAACTCATTTTAAAGGAGTAAAAGCAGATGAATGGGAAAAAGAAAAAAACGGTGAGTACGAAGCAGAATTTAAAATGAATAAAGCCGAAATGTCTGCTAATTTTTCGGCCGATGGAACGTTAAAAGAAACCGAGCAGGAAATTGCCTCTTCAGCTTTACCTAAGGCCGTAACAGAGTATGTGGCTAAAAATTATGCCGG
>JACQAK010000111.1 GCA_016194985.1 Bacteroidota bacterium | reverse complement strand
CTCTTTTTTCATCTTTATTTACCAATACGTATTTTCCATCAATGATATAGTTGTTGGGAACCGTAATGATATTTTTTTTGGTTTGTATAATGATGTTGGCTTCTACAGATAAATTAGGAAATAATTTTTTTGGAGGATTAATGAAATGTGCTTCCACCACAAAGGTTCTGGTGCGTTCATTCATAATGGGATATATTTTATCAACGATAGCTTCTAATACTTCGCCTTTGTAACTATCCATGGTTACCAATACTTTTTGTCCGAGGCTCACTTTGATGATGTCATTTTCATCAACGGCTAATTCCAGTAAAAAGGTGTCTGCTTTACCAATAACTGCCAACGGTGTTTGAGGAGTTACCAATTCTCCGCGTTCTTTTAAAATATCATACACCCGGCCATTGATCTCGCTTTTGATGGAGTAATCGCTGGATAACTTTTGATTGATGTTGTAATTGACATTAGCGCGTTTGAATTCGTTTTGCAGCTGTGTTTTTAATTGAGCCAGTCTTTTTTGTGCAGTTTGATAATTAACTAATGAATTATTATAGGCTAATTGCTTTTGTTCGAAGTCTACTTTGGTACCAATGTTTTGTTCCCATAATTTTTTTTGGCGAAAGAAAAGCGAAGAATCCAGTTGCAGTTTTTCGAGAGCCAGATTTACATTCAGTTCTATCTCTTCTAATTTATCGGATCCTTTTCGGTTATTCTCAGCGCTTAAATCGAGTGCTATCCGGGTGTTTTCGGTGTTTAATTCGGAGGTAACATTATCAATTTCCAACAGGGTTTGTCCTTTGGTTATATTGTCTCCAACATTTACCACAATGTTTTGTAAAACACCGTTGACAGTAGAATAAACATTGTATTGTTCGAGCGCTTTTACTTTACCGGATGCGTAAACAGATTCGGTAATATCGCTACTGCTTACCTGAATAGATTCTTTGCCCTTGCTGCAAGAGAATAATGTTGCAAACATACCGGCAATGCTAAATAGGAATATTTTTTTCATGCATTAAAGATATGTAATTAGACCGATTTTTAATTGATTTCTATCACCTTATCCTTTCATATTTATTGACTATGCTCATGTTTTTAGATGGAAAAACAGGTTCAATTCTTTTTATTTCTTTAAATTAATCATCGAAACCGTTATATTTGATCAAACAACAGATTATGCTCAGGTACCTTTTAGTGACTCTTTTTTGCTTTAGCTTTACACTCGGTATAGCCCAAAAGAGTACTAAATTTGATAATCTGTTTGATTCTGCTAATAAATATGAAGATGTAGACTGGAATCTGGCTTTTTATTATGCTAAAATGGCCATGGATAACAGAGGACCTGATGTTTCTTATTCCGATATCATTAGCTTGAATGTCATTTTTGATACGCATTATCAAAAAATGAATATGTTGGATTCTTCCTTCAGTATTAATAAGCAATCGTTGAAACTGTCTACTGACCATAAAGATACTACCCTTATTGCCTATAGTTTAATTAACATTGCCAATATATATGTTGCAGCCAATAATAACGAAGCGGCTATACAAATGTATAAAAAGGCCTTGTCTATTTTGTTAAGGCTCAATGATATCAAGCAAATTGCTAATACCTATTATAATCTTTCAACACCTTATTCGAATCTGCATCAGTATGACCTTTCTAAATATTACACCGACAGGGCTTTTCAGTATTACAAAAAGATCAACGACTTTTCGGGAATAGCACTTTGCTATGATGTTTATGGAACAGAGGCTGACCGCAACAAGGAGTATAAAGAGGCTATCCGGTTTTATGAATTGGAAATTCAACAATTTAAATTAGCCAATGAGCCCGCTAATTTGATTATTCCTTACCAAAATATAGCAGACACCTATCTAAAGATTAAGGATTATGTGTCCTGTAAACACTATCTCGAATTGGGAATGAATCTGGCTATTTCGCTTGGCTCTAAATCCGACGTTTATGAAATATCACACATCTACAGTAAGTATTATGAAGCGTTGGGAGATTATAAGCAAGCCAATTTTTATATGAGACGTTATTTTGAAGGCAAGGATACGATCATTAATGACCAGTTAAAGACTGAACTCTCCGATCAGAAAAGTGAATTTGACAGAGAGAATTCGGAGACCATGCTAACTATTCAAAAACTGGAAGCAGAGCGGAATCTGAAATCGAAAGAGGCATTCAGATGGATACTGATAATATCAACGGTATTTTTCATTATTGTATTGATTTTAGCTGTGAACAGATACCGCGCCAAACAGAAATCCTTTTTGAAATTAAATGAATATAAAAATCAGCTGATACAGCAAAAAGAAAAAATAGAAGAAACACAAAAAGAGATCACAGATAGTATTCATTATGCCAAGCGTATTCAAAATACCTTATTAACGAATAAAGAATTTATTGATGCTCATGTGGCATCCAATTTTATTTTATTTAAACCCAAGGATATTGTCAGTGGTGATTTTTATTGGGCTACCCAAAAGGAGCACTATTTTTATCTGGCGGTGTGTGATAGCACGGGCCATGGTGTTCCAGGGGCTTTTATCAGTTTATTGAATATCGGATTTTTAAGTGAGGCTATCAATGAGAAACATATTCTCGAACCTCATTTGGTATTTAATTATGTGAGAGACCGCCTTATTGGCAGCGTGAGCAGAGATGGTTACAGTGATGGATTTGACGGCGTTTTGCTAAGAATCAATACAAGGACCAGGGAAATGGTATATGCTGCTGCAAACAGTGCGCCTATTCTTATAGCCAATGAACAGATTGTTGAATTGCCAAAAGATAAAATGCCTGTGGGGCAGTATGAGCAAATGACCTCCTTTAATTTACATAGCATTACCTGTAAAGCTACTGATACGCTTTATCTATATACAGATGGCTTTGCCGATCAGTTTGGTGGGCCAAAAGCAAAGAAACTAAAGTATAAACAATTGAACGAGTATTTAGTGACCATCAAGGATTTACCAATGAAGGAGCAGCATCAGCGTTTGAATCAGTTTTTTGAAGAGTGGAAAGGCAGTTTGGAACAGGTGGATGATGTATGTGTTGTTGGATTGAAACTATAGATCAGTTCTTTTCGGCAATCATCTCACTTACAATCTTCGCACTTAATAATCCTAAAGGAATGCCACCACCGGGATGAACGCTACCACCACAAAAATACATATTCCTGATACGACTGCTGTGATTGGCATGTCTTAAGAAAGCCGCATATTTATTATTGGAAGAGTTCCCGTATAAAGAACCGCCCGAGGAACTGGTACGCTGTTCGATCAAATAGGGATCCTGGACATCTTCTATTTCTATATACTGTTCGATATCTGTTTTTAATAGGCGGTTTATTTTGGCAACGATATGTTTTCTCATCTCCTTTACATACGTTACAGGCTCTCCGCTGGTATTGTGCGGTACATTTACCATCACAAACCAGTTTTCGCAACCTTCGGGAGCATCGGTAGGGGTAACCTTGGAAGTAATATTGATATATGTTGTAGGATCATGATAAGGCTTTTTCTCTCCAAACACACATTTAAATTCCGCTTCACCGTTTGCACTGAATAAAATGTTATGTAAGCCTAATTCTTTAAATTCTTTTTTTATGCCCCAATAAAAAATCAAAGCAGATAATGATTTTTCCTGCTCCAGTATTTTGGTAGGGTAATATTTTTTATCCAGCAGTTTGGTATAAACATGTTTAATATCAGCATCGCTTACAATAATATCCGCAGCTATCTCTCCGTTAGAGGTGATAACTGCAACAGCTGTATCATTAACTGTTTTAATATGTTGAACACGCGTGTTAAGTTTATATTCCACACCCAGTTTTAAGCTCAGATTATAGAGATGCATGGTAATATCATGCATGCCTCCTTTAGGAGCAAAGGCACCTATATTATGTTCCAGATGCGCAATAATATTTATGATGGCAGGCGCCTGGTAAGGATTAGACCCGTTATACGTTGCAAAGCGATTGAACAGCTGAACGGTTTTTTGATTTTTAAACCGTGCCCTGTTTACGTCGTTCATGGTTTTACCCATTTTTAATTTTCCGATTTGCAAAATAGCTTTAGCCGTTTTTAAATTCAAAAAATTAGAGAGCTTGTGAAGAGACTGTTCCATGAACAGTTCGGCCGTTAATTCGTAGGCGGTTGCACTGAATTTTAATTGTTCATAAACAGACTCTTTGGTTTCTCCTAATTTAGTAGCCACTTCTGTAGCAAATTTCTCTTTATCGGTATAGGCAGTTAATCTGGTACCGTCTTCATAAAAGTAGTTGCAGATCTTATCAAGACTCAGATATTCAAATTTTACATCCTGTTTACTGACTTTGGTTAAATCTTCTATTAAATCAGGTAATGTAAATACAGAGGGGCCCATATCAAAACGATAGTTTCCCATTTGCTGAGCCGTTAATTTTCCACCAACATAATTGTTGGCTTCAACTACTGTTACTTTAAACCCGGCTGCGCCAAGCCTTACAGCGGCTGCCAGTCCTGCTACACCTGAACCTATGATGACTATATGCTTTTTCATGTTCTGTATTTTTTCTCTCGCAGATCTCAAGTTATCAGCGGAGTTTGGCGGAACAGTAAAATAATTTAAATTTTTCCCGGCAAAGCTCTGCGGTTTTGATCGTCTATCATCAGCGAGACATTATGACGTATCCAAATATTCCGTAAGTTTAAACAATATTTTACAGTTTTTGTTAATGATATATGTCTAAAAAAGTTACAATTATCGGTTCCGGTTTTTCGGGCTTATCTGCCGCATGTTATCTTGCTAAAGCAGGTTGCGATGTGACGGTATTGGAAAAACATCATCAGGTAGGAGGCAGGGCCCGAAAATTTGAGCAGGATGGGTTTGTGTATGATATGGGTCCCAGCTGGTACTGGATGCCAGACATCTTCGAAAAATTCTTTGGAGACTTCGGAAAAAAAGTATCGGATTATTATGAAATAGAACGCTTGTCGCCTTCTTACAGAGTGGTGTACAAAGATGGCCCTTTGGATATACCCAGCGATACCAATGATCTGTATGCCATGTTTGAAAGTATCGAAAAAGGCAGCGCCGAAAAATTAAAACAATTTTTAAAAGAAGCCGAATATAAATATAACATCGGAATGCACGATCTGGTTTATAAACCGGGGCTGTCGTTAACGGAGTTTATGAACTGGCGTTTTTTTAAGGGCATTTTTAAATTGGATGTATTTAATTCTATTGCCTCTCATATCCGCAAATCATTTACGAATCCCAAGTTAATTCAGTTACTGGAGTTTCCCGTATTATTCTTGGGAGCCTTACCAAAGAATACGCCTGCACTTTATAGTTTGATGAACTATTCGGATATGATAGGAGGTACCTGGTATCCTAAGGGAGGAATGGTGAGTGTGGTAAACGGTATGCATCAATTGGCTTTGGAGCTGGGCGTAAAGTTTGAGTTAAATGCGGATGTGTCGAAAATAAACGTGAATGGAAATAAAGCCCATGAAATAATTTATACCCAGACACATAAAGGATTTGATGCTCTGGTTTCAAGCGCCGATTACCATTTTACCGAACAGAAATTGTTGGATGAACAGTACCGAAACTATTCTGAAAAGTATTGGGAAACACGTAAGCTCGCCCCATCGAGTTTAATATTTTATATAGGTGTCAATAAAAAATTGCCCAACCTTCTGCATCACACCTTATTCTTTGATGAAGATTTTGCCAAACATTCAGACGAAATTTATACTGATCCCAAGTGGCCTACTAATCCTTTGTTGTATTTAAGCTGCACGTCTCAAACCGATAGCGGCGTAGCACCCGAAGGTTGCGAAAACTTAATGGTACTGATTCCTATTGCTCCCAACTTAAAAGACGATCCTAAAACCAATGACCGGTATTTTGATATGGTGATTTCCCGTATCGAAAAGCAAATTGGCGTGTCGTTTAAAGATTATATAGTATTAAGGAGAGATTTTGCCACTTCTGATTTTATAAAAGATTACAATTCATTTAAAGGAAATGCTTATGGATTGGCTAATACATTAAGTCAAACGGCAGTTTTAAAACCAAAACTCATTAATAAGAAAGTGAAAAACCTTTTTTATACAGGTCAGTTAACTGTTCCGGGTCCGGGAGTTCCACCATGTTTGATTTCAGGGAAATTAGTTGCCGAACAGGTTTTAAATTATTTGAATAAACCGTTGTAGCATCATGTAGCTTTATTTTATGATCAGGGCGTTTCCGCCAGCTGGCGGGCCTCGCTTTTTTAGTAGCCCTTCGGGACACCTAAAAAGAGCTCAAACAATGCCTCTATCCCTTATGCAGTTAGACTTCGTAAAGATGGTAACCTGCGTTAGGGATGCAAGTGGAAATCCTTTTGTGAGGAACGAACAAAAGATTGAAACGACAGCCCGGTCCGGCTTCCGCCGGAAACGCCCTGTTTATAAAATAAAACAACATTATTCTGAAACATAACATTCAATAAAAATTAAAAAAGGTTAAACAAAAACCATTTTAAATTGTTTTACTGATAAATGTCATATTTTCTTTATCTTAGTAAACTCTTAAATAAGAATGAAACAATTATTTGATAACGTAAGCATCAAAACCAGTAAAATGGTTACCAATAGCTACAGCACTTCGTTTTCGTTGGGCATCAAGTTTTTGCATAAACAATTTCAGGATCCTATTTATAGTATTTATGGCTTTGTGCGCTTTGCCGACGAAATCGTTGATACCTTTCACGACTATAATAAAAAAGAACTGTTAGACGAATTTAAAATTGAAACCTATCGTGCTATTGAGCGCCGTATTAGCCTTAATCCGGTATTGAACAGTTTTCAAAAAGTAGTGAATGATTTTAAGATAGATCATCAATTAATTGATACTTTCTTGAAAAGTATGGAGATGGATCTGGAGAAGAAAGAATATACCGAAGAAGGTTATAAAGAATATATTTTAGGAAGTGCAGAAGTAGTTGGGTTGATGTGTTTACGTGTGTTTGTAAAAGGTAATCAAAAAATGTATGATGATTTAACACCTTATGCTATGGCGTTAGGTTCTGCATTTCAAAAAATTAATTTCTTACGTGATTTGCATGCCGATTATTTAGGAATGGGTCGTGTGTATTTTCCGAATGTAGAACTAAAAGAACTGGATCCTGCAACAAAAGCTGCTTTGGAAGAAGATATTGAAGTGGATTTTAATAAGGGACTGGAAGGAATTAAATTATTACCTAAAGATTCACGCTTTGGAGTGTATGTAGCGTATATCTACTACCGAAAATTACTGAATAAAATAAAATCACTTCATCCGGAACGCATTTTAGAGGAGCGGATCAGTATTCCAAACTCTCAAAAAATGGCACTGTTTGCCAGCTCCTATGTACGTCATAGTTTAAATTTATTATAATTTTACCCAATAGGTGTCAGCCAGCTGGCTGACGGAGGATGTTTTTTTGATTTCTAAAATACCAATGACCAAAGAATATGTCATATTAGTAGATGAGCAGGATAATGACATTGGTGTGATGGAAAAAATGGAGGCTCATCAACAGGGGTTATTACACCGGGCCTTTTCCGTATTTATTTTTAATGACAAAGAAGAGCTGCTGCTCCAGCAACGGGCTCTTTCCAAATACCATAGCGGAGGCCTCTGGACAAACACCTGCTGTTCTCACCCGCGCCCGAACGAAACCATTAAAGATGCCGCCAACAGACGCCTGTTTGAAGAAATGGGCATGAGCTGTGAACTACAGATCAAAACCAATTTCATTTACAAAACACCTTTCGAAAACGGATTAACGGAACATGAGTTGGATTACGTATTGATAGGTCATACCAATACCAATCCCGTTATTAATAAAGAAGAAGTAGAGAGCTATCAATGGCTATCGATTGATGCCATTAAAAAAGAGATAGCCCTTCACCCGGATCGTTATACCTCCTGGTTTAAAATAGCATTAGAAAAGGTTTTTTAATCTTTTTTGAAATGGAAAGAAATCGATTCCTGATTATCTTATATTATAAAGCCTTTTATCAGCCGATAAAATGTTAAAAACAGCCCATCCTTTTTAATTCCTGAGGGATGATGTAAGAAATAGAGCTTCTTAAATGAAAATATTTTTCAAATGACTGGTAATCAATAAATTAAATATTTTAATATTTCATTTAAATCCTTATTTTTGCACCCTTTAATTTAATAAAACATATGAACGAATTAGTAATTTACATGATCCCTTTATTGGGAATCTTAGGGTTAGTGGTAATGGCAATCAAATCTGCCTGGGTTAGCAAACAGGATGCCGGTGAAAAGAACATGCAGGAATTGGCCGGTTATATAGCCGACGGTGCCATGGCATTTTTAAAAGCAGAGTGGAAGGTGTTAAGCATCTTTGTTGCGTTTGCAGCAGCGTTATTAGCCTATTCGGGAACAGTTCATGAAATTAACGGTAAGCCAATCCACTCCAGCTGGATCATTTGCATTGCCTTTATTATAGGAGCTGTGTTTTCTGCAACGGCAGGATACATTGGTATGAAAGTAGCTACCAAAGCTAACGTTCGTACCACACAGGCAGCCCGTACAAGTTTAAAACAAGCCTTAAAAGTGTCTTTTACCGGTGGTACCGTAATGGGCTTAGGTGTTGCCGGTTTGGCGATCTTAGGTTTGGGAGGTTTATTCATCGTATTCTTAGGAATTTTTAATGATGGGGTTAATACCGAATTTGTAAAAACAGCTATCGAAGTATTAACAGGATTCTCTTTAGGAGCTGAGTCAATTGCCTTATTTGCCCGTGTGGGTGGTGGTATTTATACCAAAGCTGCTGACGTTGGTGCGGATTTAGTAGGTAAAGTAGAAGCAGGTATTCCTGAAGATGATGTTCGTAACCCTGCCACTATTGCCGATAACGTAGGTGATAACGTAGGTGACGTAGCAGGTATGGGTGCCGATTTATTTGGTTCTTATGTAGCTACTATTTTAGCAACGATGGTATTGGGTCAGGAAGTTGTTGTAACCGACGGTTTCGGTGGTATGTCTCCAATTTTATTACCAATGGTAATTTGTGGATTGGGTATTATTTTCTCTATCGTTGGAACCTGGTTTGTAACCATTAAAGATGATAAATCAAACGTACAAAATGCCTTGAACTTAGGAAACTGGGCTTCTATGGCTTTAACGGTTATTGCTTCTTATTTCATCGTAATGTATATGTTACCGGATGGTGATATCGTATTACGTGATAAAACCTTCACTAAAATGGGTGTATTCTTAGCTATTTTAGTTGGTACGGTTGTAGGTGCTATTATGAGTATCGTTACCGAATATTACACGGCCATGGGTAAAGGTCCTGTATTATCTATTATTCAACAATCTTCTACAGGTCATGCTACCAACATCATCGGTGGTTTATCAGTAGGGATGAAATCAACTGTTATTCCTATCTTAACATTGGCCGGTGGTATCATGGCTTCTTATTATTTTGCCGGATTATATGGTGTGGCTATTGCTGCAGCAGGGATGATGGCAACTACTGCTATGCAATTAGCGATTGATGCATTTGGACCAATTGCGGATAATGCCGGTGGTATTGCAGAGATGAGTCAGTTACCTCCTGAAGTTCGTGAGCGTACCGATAACTTGGATGCCGTAGGTAACACTACAGCCGCTACAGGAAAAGGATTTGCGATTGCTTCAGCAGCATTAACGTCTTTAGCCTTATTTGCAGCTTTCGTAGGTATTGCCGGAATTGATGCGATTGATATTTACAAAGCACCGGTTTTAGCAGGTTTATTTGTAGGTGGTATGATCCCCTTCATTTTCTCAGCTTTATGTATCCAGGCGGTTGGTAAAGCAGCTATGGACATGGTACAGGAAGTACGTCGTCAGTTCCGCGAAATTCCTGGAATTATGGAATACAAAGCAAAACCTGAATACGAAAAATGTGTAGCTATTTCTACTAAAGCTTCTATCCGCGAAATGATGATGCCGGGTGCTATTGCCTTAATTACACCGGTTATTGTTGGTTTCGTTTTCGGACCGGAAGTATTGGGAGGTTTATTGGCAGGAGTTACTGTATCAGGGGTGTTAATGGGTATTTTCCAATCTAACGCTGGTGGTGCATGGGATAATGCTAAAAAATCATTCGAAAAAGGTGTATTGATTAATGGGGAGATGTTCTACAAAAAATCTGAACCACACAAAGCATCTGTAACAGGTGATACCGTAGGTGATCCATTCAAAGATACTTCAGGACCATCTATGAACATCTTAATTAAATTAATGTCTATCGTATCATTGGTTATTGCTCCTTATATTGCTGTTAACAGCGCTGAAAACGGAAAAGCCTGTTGTGCTACTCAGGAAGTTTTTAAATGTAATATTAATGGTGTAGAAACGGTTTGTACCAGCAAAGCACAATGTGATAGCATGATGAATGCTAACAAAAAAGACATTGCTGAATTAACAGGCATGTATAAAGTAGATGGTGCTCACTCGGCAGTTGATTTCAGTATCAAACATATTGTTACTAACACCAAAGGATCTGCCTTAATTGACAGCGGTTGGGTGAATTTACAAAACGAAGGCGCTAAAGTTTATATTCAGATTGCAGCAGCCAGTTTAAATACTCAAAACGCGATGCGTGATGAGCACATTAAAGGACCGGACTTTTTTGATGCGGCTAAATTCCCTAAATTAACGTTTGAAGCGGCTGAAGTTGTAAAAGACAGTTTAGACGGTATGTACTCTTACATTGCTAAAGGTAAATTAACCATTAAAGGTGTAACAAAAGACGCTGAAGTGAAATTTAACTATATGGGTGTAGAAGAGAAAGACATGTCTCAAATGGGTATGGGTAAAGTAAATGTAGGTGGATTTGAAGGAACGATGGTAATTGACCGTACACAATTTGGTATTGGTGGAGCCGGTGGATTAGGAGAGAACGTAACCATTAACATTACCTTAGAAGTGATGCAACCGGTTAAATAATTTTAAGTTTATTAAAAGGAAAGCCTGTCTGTAAATCAGACAGGCTTTTTTATTTGATGAAATTTGTATATTTATATAACATTAAGCTATCTGTTTTTAAACGTTTGTAATTAATTATAATTATTTGAAAACGGTTTATAGCGCATAGCGAGTAGTTACCAGCAAGTGGCGGACGAAATTCCGTTAAGACGACAAACATGAAAGGACTTCAAATATTATTTCTTTTTTTCGTTATCTCGACCTGCTCTGTCGGACAAACTACAGCAGACAGAAAAGTAATCGTTCAAACATTGGACTTCGACTATCTTGAAGGTTGCGAAACAGGTAAAGGTGATTGCAAACCAATAGAAATTGTACGACAGACAAAACAAGACAGTGTTCTACTTGTTTTCCCAAGCGGTGGGACTTTCTCAGACGTTTATTTACGGGCCAAAGACTTAAAAACTGACCTTCACGACCAAAAAAAAGCGGGACAAGGAAAACCACAATTAAACATGACCGGACTTGCAGACGGTGAATATTCTGCTAACATTATTAGTTGTGGACTTGGTGGTTCTTGTTTAATACGGTTAAAAACAAAATGACCATTACAAAGCAAATAAAGTTTGTGAAAATACTCAGACAAATATCATATGTTATGATAGGACTTGTGTTCTTTATTGGCTTATACCTTATCGACTTTTATTTTGTTCCAAGTCTTCTGCCTCTACCTAACGACTTTTGTTATTATCATGAGAACGACGCCCCACTTTGGGTTGACTTATTTTATCTTGACAACTCAGGTCACGTCGAGCCACCATACAGCAATTTGCACATTATCCTTTTCTTAATAGTTAGTATTTTCTTGACAATCTTCCTGACAAAAAAAACTATAAAACTTATATTTAAATAATGCGGACACTTAAGCAAAATGTACCTGTGTGCCGCCACCAGACTGGTAACAGCAGCTACTTGCAATTTTTTGCGGGTTAGCACTCAAATGTGTAACTTGACATAGCAAAAAACTGCAAGTAGCTGCAATACGTTAGGTGCAATTATCTCTATGACAACAACTGACAACATATTAGACAAATACCTTT
>JACQAK010000008.1 GCA_016194985.1 Bacteroidota bacterium | reverse complement strand
GAACAGCAAAAGCTGCATTTATTTAGTCATCATTCTTTTCTGGTATCTAAAGATTCTTCCTTTTTATATTATGATGATTTTGAAAGCAGAAAATCAGAACAGATTTTCAGAGGCAAAGGCGCATTCCAATCCTTTAAAAAAGGACAGAACATCTATGCACAATTCGTTCCACATACCTTTAAATCAGGTACAACCTATCAAGTGAGTGTATGGATGTATAACGATAAAGGTTATGCGTTAAATGACTGGTTACGTTTTATTGTAGAAGAACGTAATAATGAACATCAATTAATAAAATCCACTACCTGGTTCCCCGAACAAAGCGAAACCATTAATGGAAACTGGTCGCTGGTAGAAGGAACATTTACCTTATCAGATCCAAAGAACAGCATTTACATTACAAGCATAGGAAAAGATAATGCCAAAGAGCCTTTATTTGCGGATGATTTGTTGATCAAAGAAAGTGGCATGGATGTTTATAAATTAATTAGTGAAGAGGAGTTGTTTTATAATGATCATCGGGTTTTAATGAAACATTGATTTATAATAATCAAACTCAGGCAGTTCTGATTTAGTCAGGTATTCAGATACAAAAGAACAACTAAAATAATTACTTCAAATTACTTTTCACAAACGTGCTGGCGTTCATAAAAGCATCGTCGGCAAAGGCTTTGCTATACTTTGGATTGCTGGGATTAGCAAAGGCGTGATCCGCATCATACGATTTGACCTGCAAACTTTTTTTAGTGGCTTTCATGTTGGTTTCAAATTTTGTGACTACGTCTTTATTGATCCATTTATCCTGCTCAGGCCATACAAATAAAACAGGTGCATTGAGCTTACTTAATTTTGTTGTGTTTTCTTCAGGTGCACCATAATACATTACGCAGACCTTCGCTTGTTTTCCGGCTAATAGACTGGTCTGTAAGCTCCAGCCTCCTCCAAAACACCAACCTACGGTAGCAATATGAGCTTTAGGACCTACATAAGCCAAAGCACCCTTAATAATTGCTTCTGCTCTTTCTGTTTTCACCATGCCCATGTATTTGGCTGCCGAATCACGATTCGTAGCCACCTGCTTGTCATACAAGTCAATTGCGATCACATTTACATTACCTAAGGTGGTGAACCATTTTTCGGATTCCTGCTTCACATAATCATTCAAACCCCACCATTCGTGAATTACAAAGATGTAATTGTCGGTTGGCTTCTCTGCTTTAATCTCATAGGCATGCGCTTCTTTTCCATCCGCACTTTTAAAACTAATATCTTTTCCAATAGGGCTTACCAGCGTAAAAGGTAAAGGCTCCAGATGAGTTGCCACAAATTTTTTGTCGTGTGTTAACGTAGCAAAGGCTTCGGTGGAAGCTGGTTTGGCGCAGCAAGAACTTTGAGAAATAAGTTTAGCGGAACAAACAAGGGCTAAAGCAATATAAAAGGTCGTTTTCATAGTAAATGGTTATTATAAATTAACAGGTAATAAGAACGTAAAGATAGCACCTTTTTCTAATTCGGCATTGGCCTGTATCGATCCTCCATGTTTATTAATAATGCGCTGTACATTGGCTAATCCAACACCGGTGCCTTCAAATTCATCATTGCTATGGAGGCGCTGAAAAACACCAAATAATTTTGCGGCATATTTCATATCAAAACCTGCACCGTTATCTTTTACCACATACCTTATATGATCATCTGTTGTTTCAGAATATATTTCCACCACAGGATGTTCCTTTTTAGAAGAATATTTAATGGCATTGGAGATCAGGTTCAGCATCACCTGTTTCATCAATGCATAATCGCCTTTCACAGATTGCAGTGTTCCTAACTTTATTTCTGCATTAAACGGATTAGCTGTTCTTAGTTCCACTATCACCTCATTGACCAATTGCTGCATATCTATCATGCTTTTCGATAAACTTTTCTTTCCAAGCCTGGCAAAGGTTAAGAGGTCATCAATAAGATTGCCCATTTTTTTTGCATTGGTCTGAACAACCTGCAGAGCTTTTTGTCCGTATTCATCCAGTACCGACTTATATTCTTCTTCCAGTATTTGTGTGTACCCGTTAATAGCACGTAAAGGAGCTCTCAGGTCATGAGATACGGAATAGGAAAATGCTTCGAGTTCTTTATTTACGGCTTCCAGTTGCCTGGCATGTTGTTGTATGATGCTTTGTTGTTCCATGATCTTTGTTACATCAATAAAAAAAGACACCAGATAGGTCTCGCCATTCATCTCCATAGTTTCGATAGAGGATACCGTATGCACAATGCTGCCATCCTTGGCAATACATTTCACATAATCATTTTGCAAGCGTCCGTTCTCTTCAATAAGAGTTCTTACTCTTAAGGATTCTGCTTCATCCAGAATACCAACTTCCACAGATGTTTTGCCGATGATTTCTTCTTCGGTATAACCAAATTTCTCCAGAAATTTTTGATTGACTCTTCTGTACGATCTTTTACCAAGCGTAGTAGTAGTCATACTCATGCATACCGGACTATTGTTGAACAACTTTAAAAAACCTGATCTGCTTTCATTAAAAAATTGTATAGCAACGTCAAGGTCATTAATTGTGATATTGTCTGAAAATATATCCATAATACTTAAATGTTAGTATAACTTCATTAATGTTTTATTGTATAAGCAGATCAGGATTTGAATACAGAAAGGTAGATAATATAAAAATTAAAAGTTGTTGCACTTTCGATATAATCTTACATATAAATTTTAATGTTAGATTTGTTGAGCATGGTTGTATTTATTGGTTTAACAACAGATGCTTTTATAAGATTATACAAAAACAAAAAGCACCGCTATTGCGATGCTTTGCTCTACTTTTATGTAGCCCGTACGGACGTATTCCTCTGTTAATAACCCAAACTTCAGTTCACTATAATTCACTTCGAATCACTTCAAAAATACTGATTTTATTGAATATTCGGTCATCTTGACCTTTATTTTATTTCCATTCACTTTTCTTCACTTACAGAATTGTTTCCCAATTGTTACCAAATTTTTTCTGACCTAATTTTGGGATATAACCATAAAAAAGCAGTTATGATACCAAAAAAAATTAAAAAATCATCAGTTACAGTAAAACCTGAATTAAGAGACCGACCGAAAAAAGATGGCACTTATCAAGTAGTATTAAGGATAACCAAAGACCGTAAACATACACGAGATAAACTAAACATAAATGTCAAAAAAACCGACTGGAACGGAATAGCTGGAAAATGGATTGCTAAAAAACATCCGAACCACAAAAAGTTAAATATAACAATTCAAGAAAAAATAACGGAATACGAAAACAAATACTTGGAATTGGAAAAAGAACAAGGGGATGTAGAATTAATAGAATTATATAATGATATTAATAAAGACCACTTGAAAGCTGATTTTCTTAAATATTGGGATTTTGCAAGAAAAGGAATGACTAAATATAATAACTATAAAGGTTATGATACAATGAGGGCAAAAATTGTTGAATTTATAGGAAAAGAGGAAGTAGCATTTAAATCAATCAACCCTGATTGGTTGAAAGAATTTGAAGAACATTTGAGAGAAACAACTGATAACAACCAAACATTATACGGTTATATGAAGAGAATTAGGCGAATATGGAACATGGCAATTGATGACAAAGTTGTTGACGAATCACTCTACCCTTTTGGAAAAAAAAGAGGGAATTATAAAATGCCGAATCCTGAAAAAAACCTTCAACCCATAGAAAGACTTGAAACGAAAGAAATTATTACATTTTTTAATATGGAATTTGAAAAAGGTTCAAGGAACCATATTATTCAAAAAGCCTTTGAATTGAGTTTTAATTGTGCTGGAATTCGCATTGAGGATTTGCTAACCCTCAAATGGAATAATATACGTTTTGGACGAATTTCCTATAACATGAAAAAAGGTGTAACAAATGGTAAACTTCGTGACATTGCAGTCACGAAAGAAATTAAAAGCATTTTGGACTTACTTAGCAATGGAAGACAATTACAAGATGATTACATACTGCCATTTATGGAAAGAGGAATTGAAGATAAAGATGAGGAAACCTATAAAAAGGAAATAGGAAATCAAACTTCAAATTTCAATAATGGATTGAGACGAATTGCAACAAAAGCAGGGATATTAAAAGAACTTACCAGTCACATTGCAAGACATAGTTGGGCAAAATACACCTATGAAAAAACAGGAGATTTAAGACTTATTCAAAAGAACTTAGAACACGCTGATATAAGAACAACAATGAAATATATAGGTCGATTAAGTAATAAGGAAAATGACGCTGTACTGAGAACATTATATGATGATATATACAAAAAGGCAAGTTGAATTACGAATACCTTATCTTTTTTTATAACAAACAAATGAGTGAGTTTGAATTATTCTCATGGTTAGTCCATAAGAAAAAAGTTATTGACTTTTTTACTATTACCCTTGATTTCAGTCCTAAGATTTCGTATATTGAGTTATAAAAATTGCAAAATAGGTAATGAGATTTGATTTTTTTGCAAGTATTTATAATTGCAATCAGAAATAGTTGTGACTACAAAAGTGAAGACAAGAAAAATTAGATTGCTCGGTTAAAATGTGCGGATTGACAATAACGCAAGCGTTTTAACTTAAAGGTTTACTTGGGGATACTTGCAAAGACCAGCGCCAGCACAAAGAGAGAAGGCGTAAGACAGGTAGGGGGATATAGCCCTTGTACAGTTGCTCTCATTCATAACAAGCTATAGAATTAGTTATGACCTTAGTTCTCCTCCGATAAAGCGGAATGACAAAGAACTACAGCGAGTGTTAGCAAGGTTACAACCTTGGGAATACTCACTGTGTCCTCGAAGCAACCTCCTCCTAAGTGGAATAACTATATAGATATACTAAGAACAGAATTCAAAGTCCATGTAGAAAGAAGTAATTAGATATTTAGTTGTGCTGCAACTACGAAAATGCTTGTTTAAAAACTACACTGTACACTGTATGTCTCTATTAAATGTTATTTTTAACATCTAATGGGACGTGGCTTTATAAAATATCTGTATCTCCTCTTATTGCTTGGATGTAGTACAGGAGTTTTGTTGGCGCAATCAAACGAAAGGGATTTGGAGAAAATCGAAGCTGACCTCATTTCTGGTAAAAATCATCTACTTCTGGAAGAACTTCAAAAAAAGACAGAATTAAAAAAAAACCAATTAAATCCTTTAATTCTTGCCCAGTATCAGTCTTTGCTGGGGGACTATTACTTAAATAAATCCGATATAGAGCTTGCAAAAAAGTATTGGGACTTGTCTTCAAAAACCATAGAAGCTAAATTTGGGCAAAATAGCTCTTTTAAGGCATTTAAATACAATAACCAGTCAAAGTATTACGGTTTTCTGATAAAATCAGATAGCGCCCTTTATTTTGCTGAAAAAGCAGTTTCTATTTGCCGACTTAAAAGAGATAGCCTAAAATTTATTAGAGCGGATAAAATATATAAGCAATATGGGTATGCTCTAAAAGTAAGGCATATTAAACAAAAAACGGAAGCCTATTCGTGTTTAAAAAAGGCAAACTCATACTATGACAAAGCAATTAAAGAAATGCCAAATGAGTTTGAAAAAACAAACCAACTATTATCCAATATTTATTTTGTTAAAGGGCTTACTTACTTGTATTGCTATGTGAACGATTCTTTAAACCCACTTTTGAAAAATCTACATAATGGATTAGTTGCTCTTACCCCAAGCTATACTAACCAATCTGTTATTTCTTGCCCTTCATCTAATAATACTTTTTTAAATGAAAGTTCAGTTTTAATTTTACTTCATTTCAAAATAGATGCTCTACATAATTTATACCTGCAAACAAAAGACCTAAAATATCTGGAGGCTTGCTATGAACATTCAAAAACGGCTTTTGTAATCTGGAAGAATTTCTTTTCTGAGCTAAAGACTGAAGAAATCCACTTAGCAACAGAAATGTATGGTGCTGCTCCTTTCAGTA
>JACQAK010000152.1 GCA_016194985.1 Bacteroidota bacterium | reverse complement strand
AGCTGTTATTGTTAATGCAGAGCAGGTAAAAGTGAATGGTAATCAAATAGATATAAGCAATTACTCGTTTAGTCCGGATGAAAGTAAATTGATTTTTTCAACGGAGGCAGAAGGCATTTACCGTCGTTCGTCTGTGGAAAAAAATTATGTTTATGATATTAAAACAGGTAAAACGACTGAATTGTCTCAGTTAGGTAAGCAAATGTTTGCTACATTTTCTCCAACAGGTAATAAAGTAGCATTTGTACGTGCCAATAACTTATTTATTAAGGATCTGGACAATGGTAAAGAAACTCAGGTAACTACTGATGGAAAAAATAATGAAATTAAAAATGGTTGGGCAGACTGGGTATATGAAGAAGAATTCAGTAAAGCTAATTATTTTGAGTGGAATGCCGATGGAAGTAAATTGGCTTTTGTGCGTTTTGATGAAAGTAAAGTGAAAGAGTATACATTTGATACGTATAATAATAACTTATATCCTGATAAAGTAACTTTTAAATATCCAAAAGCAGGAGAAGATAATTCGGTATTATCTGTTCATATTTATGATTTGGCATCTGCTAAAACAACGTTGGTAGATATTGGTAAAGAAACAGATATTTATATTCCGCGTATTCAATGGACAACTGATAAAAATACCTTGTCGTTGCAACGTATGAATCGTTTGCAAAATAAATTGGAGTTGATGTATGCTAATGCCAGTGATGGTTCTACTAAAACGGTGCTAACTGAAGAAGCAAAAACCTATATTGATATTACAGATGATTTAACCTTTTTACCAAATAACAAAGGATTTATCTGGAGTAGTGAAGCGGATAATTTTAATCATTTATACTATTATGACAATACAGGTAAATTGGTTAATCAGATTACTAAAGGAAATTGGGATGTGATCTCATTCAATGGGTATGATGAAAAATTGAACACATTGTATTATGTATCAACCGAGCAAGGTCAGATAAATCGTGATGTATATAGTGTTAAACTGGATGGTTCCAGTAAAAAACGCTTGTCGGCCTTACAAGGTACATCCAGTGCGGATTTTAGTACAGGATTAAAATATTATGTGAGCTCGTATTCAAATGCTAACACACCACCGGTTTATGAATTACATAGTGCAGATGGTAAATTAGTGAAGGTATTGGAAGATAATGCTGAACTGAAAACTAAAATGAAAGAGTATAAATTATCTACCAAAGAATTCTTTACTTTTAAAAACAGAGACGGTATTGAGTTAAATGGCTGGATGATGAAACCGCAGAATTTTGACCCTAATAAAAAATATCCGGTGTATATGTTTGCCTATAATGGGCCCGGATCCAATGAGTGTAATAATGCCTGGGAAACCTTTGATTTCTGGTGGCATTCTTTGTTGAATCAGGAAGGTTATATGGTCGTGTGTGTAGATGGCAGAGGAACATTGGGTCGTGGTCGCGAATTTAAACATTGTACCTATTTACAATTAGGTAAATTGGAAACATTAGATCAGATAGATGTTGCTAAACATTTAGGAACTTTGCCTTATGTAGATAAAAGCCGTATAGGCTTCCAGGGCTGGAGTTATGGAGGCTACATGGCGTCTTTATTGATTACAAAGGGAGCAGATTATTTTAAATCAACTATTGCCGTGGCACCTGTTACTAACTGGAAGTTTTACGATAATATTTATACGGAACGTTTTTTACGTAAACCACAGGATAATAAAAGTGGATATGAAGATAATTCTCCGGTAAACTTTACCAAGCAAATAAAAGGTAAATTCTTATTGGTTCACGGAAGCGGTGATGATAATGTGCATTTTCAAAACACTATGGAATTAGCCAATTCATTGGTTAAAAACAATATCCCGTTTGATTTAATGGTTTATCCTAATAAAAATCACGGTATTTATGGGGGCTACACCAGAACACATCTATATAACAAGATGTTGAAATTTGTGAAGGAAAACCTGTAGTAAGGCCATATTTTTGGTTAATCTGCCTATATTGAACGCTCGTCTTAATTTATTTTGTTAGTTCAATTATTTAGCTATATTTGGTAGTCTATTGATATGCTAAATTGGTTTAACATTTATAAATAGTATCGTATTCAATGAGTAGTCCTGAAATTAAAAAAGTTGGAATAGCCTTACAAGGTGGTGGTGCTCATGGCGCTTTTACCTGGGGTGTTTTAGATAAATTATTAGAAGTAGATCATTTAGTAGCGGATGCCATGTGTGGTACCAGTGCGGGTGCGGTTAACGCAGTAGCCTGTGCTTATGGTTTGCATGTTGGCGGACCTAAAAAAGCCAAAGAATTATTGGAGCAATTGTGGCGAAAAGTAGCTCAGGCGGGAAGTTTCTTTCAACCAAGCAGTTTCGACAGATTATTTAGTAATGGAGATATTCATAACTCGCCGGGGTATTTGTTATTTAATAACATGACCCAATATATGTCGCCTTACAATTTTAATCCTTTAAACTATAATCCTTTAAGAGATATTTTAACGGATCTGATTGATTTTAAAGAATTACAGCTTTATAATAAAAAGAAATTATTTATTTGCGCTACTAATGTCAAAACCAATAGAGCCAAGATATTCAGTAACAAAGAAATTACAGTAGATGCAGTTTTAGCTTCTGCATGTTTGCCTTTTTTGTTTCAGGCAGTACAAATTGATGGCGAGTATTACTGGGATGGTGGTTATATGGGGAATCCTCCTATTTTCCCGTTGATTACCAATACTAATTTACATGATATTGTGTTAATCAAGATTAACTCGGTTAATATTAGTTCGGTTCCAACAACAGCCAGAGATATAGCAGACAGAGTGAATGAAATTTCTTTTAATAGTAGTTTGATCAACGAAATGAAATTAATTCATTACCGTAATGAATTATTAAGAAACGGCATTTTAAAATCGGATGAGAAGGTTAATCGTGAAATCTTTGTACATACTATTTCCGGTTACGATGCCTTGAGCCAGTTAAGCTATAGCAGTAAAATGAATACGTCCTGGGACTTTTTGTTAAGTTTAAAAGAGCGTGGAAGACAAACGGCAGCAAAATGGTTGGAAACAGATTTTAAACAAGTCGGAATAAAGTCTACCTTTGATGTTGAAGAGCATTTCTTCGATAAATTTTAAGTTTTTATTTTCTGCTTTTAATGATTAAACATAAACATACTTTTTGTGGTGGGATTCTGCTATGCATTGTATTTTTATCTTTAGGATTGAAGGCTCAGGTAAATTATCCTTCTGATAGCAGCTTCCTGAATATCTTATCTAATGCCGATAAAAATAATTTACAAAAGTTCCGTTTCTCGAAAATAGATACAACGATCACTGATTTTCAAAACTATTTTCCGCGTAATACCAACGGGCATTTAGGAATGCCTTCGGCTCCTTTGTATATTAATTATCAGGCAAAGTCAATTGGCTTTAATATGCTGACAGCTCCTTATCAAAATGATATGATCAGCGCTGATGATGTGAAATATTATCAAACAAAAGGACCTTATGCCAGTTTAACCGGTATTGCCGGCAGCAAGCAGGAGCAAGCTTTTAAACTATTGTTTTCGAATACTTTCAAAAATAAATTAAATATCACGTTAGCATTTAACCGCTATAGTGGTATTGGATTTTATAATCATCAACAAAGCTTCACGAATAATTTTTATACGACTTCAAATTACTCTTCTAAAAATAATAGAGTGGGGTATTACACGTATTTATTATACAACAAAGTTAAGCATCAGGAGAATGGAGGGATATCTAACGATACCATGTTTCTGGAGAATGTATCCGTAAATAAATTTTTATTGCCAGTCTATTTAAGTAATGCTAAGCGGGAATTACGAAATACAACCTTTGATTTTAACCCATGGTTTAGGTTAAATAAAAATGAAGATAGTTCAACCGTATTTTCTCATTTTATAGATTATCAGTTTAACTATTCAGGTAACTATACCAAATATACCGATCCTAATAGTGGTTATGAGAATTATTATCCTGCATTTTATATAGATACGTTATCTACCAAAGACTCAACCCATTGGCGTGGCATTAGTAATGCATTGAACTATACATTGAAATTAAATCCGATCAATGCAAAATTAAAAGTCGGTGCTAAAAGTGAATATAATTTGGTTCATCAGCATACAGATTCTGTATTTCTGAATAATAGTGTAAATGCAGGCTTTTATGTATCAAAAAACAACTACAGCGGTTTTGCAAAAGTGAGTTATATGGTGAGTGGACCTAATGCCAATGATTATTCGATGGAGATCAATAATCGCTATTACGCTAAAATTGCCAAAATTCCGTTTGCGGTTAATTTCAATATCAACGCGGAGAAGCGGCATCCGGATTTTATTTATAATACATGGTTAACGAATCATTATGCCTGGAGTAACCATTTTTCTCCAACAGATAAACTTCAATCCGTATTTAGTATTTCTACCACGGATAATCGCTTTGATATGGGAATCGTTTATCAGACGGTTAAGAATTTAATTTACTTTAATGAGATGTCGGTGCCCGAACAAACACCTATTACCATTCAAAATATCTCTGCGTTTATCCATAAAGACATTTTATTGTTCAAACATTTGGGGATTAGTGCAAAATACAATTACCAAAGTTCTTCGTATCAATCTATTGTGAGCGTGCCTAATCACATTGCTAATGGTGCATTATATTATCAGGGAAATTTATTTAAAAGAGCTTTGCAGATTCAAATAGGATTCAACGCGCAGTATTATAGCGAATTTTACGGGTATGCATATTCACCTGCTATCAATCAGTATTATGTGCAAACAACGAAAGCGGTTGGTAATTATCCTTTTGTGGATTTCTTTTTAAATGCCCGTATTAAGCCAGTGAGAATTTTTGTGAAGATCGATCATATTAATCAAGGTCTTACCGGAAATAATTATTCATTAACTCCCGGTTATTTGCAAAACGACAGAGCCTTTAAATTTGGGCTTAACTGGTTGTTTTTTGATTAATAAGATTCCATTAAATAAATTTTATTGTAATTAAATAGCATTCGACCCTGAAGGGGTCGAATATTAATAACGAATCATAAATTTCTATTAATGTACAACCCTTTAGGGGTTGAACAAACATTTTTTATTTTGAATGTTTTTTTTGTGATGAGTTTCTTTAAATTTTTTTTATCTATAATACGTATTACTTTATTTCTTAAGAATCAATACAGAAGGAACCTGCGATAACCAGACCGGTTCATGTTCTATCATATATCTCCAGGCATCAATACTGATAATAAACAGATCCATGGATTGAAGGAATGTTTCGTTGAGTTTATCCTGTGAATACAAAGCAATATGATTTGGCGCCTGTTGCTCGATAGCTCGTATAGTTTCTTTAAAGGCAGCATTATTCTTTATGTTATCATTATAATCGATCACAACAATTCTCGACTCGTTATTATGAATCATTTTTTGAGCATAAGATATCAGAAACTCATCGTCGTTTGACAGAACCACTATAACCACATCGTCCACTTTTTTCAAACCTTTATCGGCAAATATACCAAGCTCCATTTTCGCCGAACGAACAATGGCATTGGTTCTATCGTCGAAACCATTGCCTGCAATTTTTTCGGCACCGGTTAATGTATGGTATAATTTTTCAGGGTTAATGATTTTTGTGGTTATTCCTAGTACCTTGCCTAAAAAGCTACCTTCATACATGGATTGTCCCATACCTACAATGAGTAGGTCATAGTCTCCGGTATTTGCGGTTTCGATGATTTCTTTTTCGAAATCAAGGGTTGGTTTAAAAAAAGTTTGAAGCACTAAATTGAATTTGTTGGCCTCGCGTTTAATAGGTTTGAAACTTTCTTTTTCTACTTCTCTGATATTATATTGGTGTAGCTCGTTACTGGGTTCTAAATGCAGGGCTGATACGACGGCATTGTTTCCTGTTTTTCCAACCAGGCTGTTAACCAAACGTACCATGCTTTTTCCGCGTTCGGAATCCCCGAAGGAAAATAATATTTTGTATTTGCCTTGTTCCTGAATGCTATCTGTTTTTTCATTTGATTTTTTATCAGGAAAAATGTAGTTAATGAAATCCAAAGCAGGGCCGGTCATAAAGGTGGTTACCAGAGCCATGATCACTAACATGGTAAAAATAGCTGGAGGTAAAATTCCCAAATCAAATCCGATATTGAGTACAATCAGCTCCATCAAACCTCTTGTATTCATTAAGGCTCCAATCATTAAGCTATCTTTCCACGACTGGCCTACAAATTTGGCAGCAATAGCGCTGCCAAAAAATTTTCCGGCAACGGCAACAGCGATAATAAGTGCGCATATTTCCCATAAGTGAATATCATTCAATAACCCTATTTGCGTTCTCAATCCTGTAAACACAAAGAATAAAGGAAGTAGCAGTACCAGAGAAACGTCTTCCACCTTTTCGATGAATACATTTCTGAAATGTAAATTTTGGGGCATAATAACACCCGCTAAGAATGCGCCAAATAAGGCATGTATACCAATGATCTCAGTTAAATAGGATGAAATCAATAACGTTACAAAAAAGATAGCAACTACAGGTTTGCTTAATGTGTCCTGGTGAGAGTAAATATCGCCTAATCGTTTTAAAAATGGGCGAATCACTTTCATCATCAAAACAACATAACCAACGGCCATTAAAATAATATACAGAGCACTCACTACAGAACCGGCTTTAACAATAGCAATAACGGCAGCCAATATACACCAGGCCGAAATGTCATCGGCCGCAGCACAGGTAATAACAATGGCTCCTATGCGTGTTTTGGTCAATTGTCGTTCCTGAACAATACGGGCTAAAACAGGAAAGGCTGTAATACTCATAGAGATCCCTATAAATAAAGAGAACGATAAAAAATTGATATTGTCAGGGGCATAGGTTTGATAAATGATATACGCTAATCCCATCCCAAGTGTAAAAGGAAAAATGATACTGGCGTGACTAATGATAACCGCTTCGTGTGCCTTTTTTTGTAAAGTTTTTAAATCGAGTTCCATTCCTACAATAAACATAAACAGGATCAATCCTATCTGGCTAATGAATTGAAGATTTGGGAGAGATGTTTTAGGAAACAGGAATAATGAAAATTCAGGAAAGAACAGTCCGATAAAGGATGGTCCGAGAAAGATACCAGCAATGATTTCTCCTATAACGGTTGGTTGACCTATTTTTTTGAAAACGCCAGAGGATGTGTCACATTGTGATGCATCGTATCTTTTATTTGTGTCCAGCTATTGGAGTCAACAATCTGCTCTGTTTTTATGACTTTGTTTATCTCTAAAGGTTCGCCTTTTTTGACAATAAAATACATCAGACAGGCAAAAATACCAATCGTTAGAATATAGAATAGGGCATCTTTAAGATTTTTCATGTGTGTCTTTTTTTGTTTTTTTTGGAAAATAAAATACAAACCCGGCAACGGTTCTCATGCCTGCCTGCCAGTTACTTTTGTTATCTGTTTCAAAAAAGGGTGCTACCTCAAAAAATACTCCGGCGTTTTGAAAGGAGAATGGAAATCCCTCAACACCAATAGGTACTATTGCTCCATGTTTGTGCGTTTGTGTCAGGTTCCAATCACTTCTAAAACCGATACCGGTATGAAACCGTACTTTTTCAAGCAATATGGCCCTGTATATAAAATTTAGTTCTGTTACAAATGTGGATGGGGTTGCTGATGAGCTGTAAATATTAGCTTTCGCTAAACGAGCGTCAAGAGTAATGCGTTTATCCTTATTTAGCCGGAATCCAAGACCGGCTTCACTACCGGTTGGGTATAAGCCAATCCCTACGGTTGTTTGAGCCTCGGTTCCCAAAATTAATCCGCATAAAAAAAAGATGCTATAAATGACTCTCATAATGGTATTATGAGGGTAAAGTTAGTGACTAAAACAGCCCAAATATGGCGACTGATTTATATATGTAACAAAACCATTAAATAATGTAACAAGATGTTCAAACTTTTATTTTAGACTTGAAGTCATCTCGATAGACTTCACTTAATGAGGCATTGATGGTATTGCCATTTTTTAAACGGACGCTTGTTTTGATTTCATCGGCCGTGAAATGTAATATGGTTTTTAAGGCAATGATTTCTTTTTTATTGACCCGGCAAAAAAGTTGTGAGGGTAGAGTATTCAAAATCTGTTCAAAACTGGTATTCTTAATGGTAGTTTTGCCGCCATCTTCTAAATAAACGATTTTATCCCTACTATCGGTTTCTGAGGCTGTTATATATAGAATGTCGTTAAAAGCCAAAAGTGTTTTGCCTTTATCCGTGTTCCATAACGCTTGCTTTTTTCCACTCGAAACCTTATTGGCTAATGCCTTTTTGGCTTTATCAATTGCTTTTTCGAAACGATCTTTTTGCAAAGGTTTTCTGATATAATCAACAGCATTTAAATCAAAGGCTTCGGCAGCAAATTCTTTATACGCTGTAGTGAAAATGATCAATTTATCTGTTAAATACTGTGCTACTTCCAAACCGGTAACACCGGGCATTTGTATATCCAGAATACATAAATTAAAATCCAGATGAGGTATGGCTTCTAAAAATCTGGCAGGGTCATTAAATGCTTTAATCACTTCCACTTCGGGAATTTCTTCACACAACACTTTTATATAGCTTAATGCCGGAAGCTCATCATCCAGCAGCAAACACTTTAGCTTTGTAGTCAAGTAAATTAAGTTTTAAGTGAGAGATAAATACGTCATTTTCTACAAATTGCTCTAAGGCATAGCATTCTTTGTAAATAATATCGAGGCGTTTTTTTGTGCTTTCTTTTCCTACGCCGCTGTTTGTTTTTTTGAGGGCAGGTTTTGCACTTACTTTATTGGCTACTGTTAAGGCAAAGTAATCATCCTTTAATTCGAAAGTGATAGAAATAAATGAGTCGGCACTTTGTAAATCCGCATGTTTAAATGCATTTTCGATCAGATCGACAGAAATCATCGGAGCTAAAAGATCCTGATCATATAATGGATGATTTTCATTGATCTTATTTTTTACTTTAATATCAAATAAAGGACTTAGTTTTAGTTTATTGATCTCTATTAAATTTAGCGCAAATCCAAGTTCTTCTTTAACACTTACAAAGCGTTTATCGGTTTCATACAATATATAATCCAGAACATTACTCAGCTTATCCAACGAAAAATAGGTTTGATAGGCATGTGATTGAATGGAATTCAAAATATTTTTAAATAAATGAGGATTGATTTTATATTTTAAATCTTCCAGTTCTACTGAATTGATTTTTGTTTCCAGTGCTTTATAATCAGTTTGCAATTTCTTTGCATGGGCATTCATCCGGTTTATTTTTAATAACAGATAAATGATATATCCTGCTAAGATGAAGGATAAGCCTGATAGAAGTATGGTATTGGATATATACATATTGCTTTTACAAAGTTACAAAGAATATGAATACAAAATTGTATGAGGTTTTTAATAAGAAATATAACTCACAATAGGGTAGTGGTCGGTAACGGATTCCGACAAGTGATGGTAGTTTTTGCTTTTAAATTCTTTGCTATGGAGGATGTAATCAATTCTGAATCTGGGAAATTTACCGGCATAGGTTTGTTCGAATCCGGAACCTGATTCGATAAATGCATCTTTTAAATCACCTCTGATGGTATTGTAAACATAGGATGCGGGAGTATCGTTAAAATCACCGCAAACAATAACTTTATAACGGCAGCGGGCAATATGCGCCGCAATGCCATCTGCCTGGGTTGCTCTTTTTACAAAGGCTCTTTTTAAGCGTCTTAAAATATTTTTACTTTTTTCTATTTCGTCTTTTGTGTCAGTAGTATCATTGTTTACTTCATCCAGAAATTTATAATCCGCTTTACTGAAGCGAATAGATTGCAAATGCATATTGTAAATTCTAAACGTATCCTTTTTCACAAGAATGTCTGTATAGATACACATATTATTAGCACTTGTATTGAATTCAATTTTTCCTTTTTTAAGAATCGGGTATTTTGTAAAAGTGGCAATTCCCCAGTGATCATTTCCTCTTAATGTTGTAGTATATTCAATGTGACTGTTTTTAGCATTTAACAGAGCGGTTACGGTATCTATATTATTAAAATCTCCTTTTTCTTCAGATGTATAAAACTCCTGTAAACATAATATATCTGGGTTTTCTTCGGCTAGAGATGTTAAGATAATATTCCGGCTTTGTTTATTTTTTGTCCAGTTATATAAATCAAATAACATGGAGTTATAGCTCATGATTTTAATATCTTTATTGGAAGTTGTATCAGATGCAACATCAAATTGGATAAAACCAAGGCATGTTTTGGCACTCAATAAAATGGCTATCAGAGAAAATATAGCATGGATTCTGAACTGGGCAATCCAATATACCACAAAAGCAATGTTGGTTAGTAGGATTAGCGGGAAGGCTAATCCAAAAAATGCCAGGATCCAAAAGTGATTTGGTGAAATGTATTTTGAAGCAACAGAACTTATTAAGCTAACGATAAATACATAGTTAATCCATAATAATATTCTATTAAGCTTGGATAGCTTTTGAGCATTTCTTCGATGGATAATGGCTCTTAATTCTGGAATAGATATGTTGGATAAAAAACTAATGACCTATATGTTTTAGTGTATGGAACCATCTTTCATAATTAATTTCCTGTCTGCCATATCGGCCAGTAAATCGTTATGAGTTACCACAACGATAGTTTGTTTTAGTTCATCTCTTAACTTAAAAAAAAGTTGGTGTAGATTGTGGGCATTTTCACTATCCAGATTACCGCTTGGTTCATCGGCAAAAATTACTTTCGGATTATTAATAAGCGCTCTGGCAACAGCTACACGTTGTTGTTCTCCTCCTGATAATTCGGATGGTTTATGATTAGCTCGGTGTTTAAGACCTAACAGATCGAGTAATTCATTAGCTTTTAATTCGGCTTCTTTTTTTGGAGTTTTATTAATAAATGCCGGTATGCAGATGTTTTCGATAGCAGTAAACTCTGGTAATAAATGATGGAACTGAAATACAAAGCCTATATGTTGATTTCTAAAGGCAGCAAGTTTTTTTTCGTTTAAAGAGGTGATGTTTATTCCGTTAAATAGTATTTCTCCGGATGTTACTTTATCCAAAGTTCCAAGAATGGTTAGCAAGGTTGTTTTTCCGGCGCCTGAAGAACCTACTATCGAAACCACTTCGGATTCTTTAATATGCAAATCCACACCTTTTAAAACTTCAAGTGAGCCGTATTGTTTTTTTATGTTTTTACCTATGATCATTTTAGTGATTACGAATTCATTCGTAATTAGTTTATTTACTTAATATTTTCAGCTCAGTCCTTCGGTTTTTTGCTTTATTTTCCGGTGTATCATTTGGCGCTTTGGGTTTTGTGTCTCCATAACCTTTATACGATAAATTGTTAGCAGGAATAGCACCTTTTTCAATCACGTAATCATAAATAGCTTTAGCTCTGTTGTTAGAAAGCGTTTTATTAAATGCTTTATCGCCACTATTATCTGTGTGTCCGCTAAATTCAACTTTAAGAGTAGGATTGGCTTTTAAAAATGAAATAATCTTTTGTAACTCGGCTTTTGATTCTGCTTTTAAATCCCATTTGTTTACATCAAAGAAAATATTTCTCAATTCAATAATACCTGTATCAATAGGCTGTAAAGGAATTTGTAATTGATAAGGTTTATTATAATCTGCTACTTTATCTTTTAAGGAAAAATTGTCACTATAAAATAGAAACCCGGGTTTACTCACATTTACCAGATAATTATGGTTGGAGGTTAATGTAACTAAAAACTCTCCGGCACTGTTACTGTAAGCACTTGTAACAGATTGCTGGGTTTCCAAATCAATTAATTCGAAAGAGGCTTCAACAGGAACTTTTGTTTTTGCGTTATAGGTTAAGCCTTTCACATAAGTGATCTTTTCCGGGCGAATAGATTCCGGTAATTCAAATTGATATATATCCAGTCCCCCAAAACCACCTTCGCGTTCGCTGGCAAAATAAGCTAATTTTCCATTAGCATCTACCAATAAGCTGTTTTCGTCGGCAGCTGTATTTATAGGATACCCCAGATTAATGGCTTTTCCCCAACTTCCGTCTGCCTGACGTTTGCTCATAAATAGGTCAACTCCTCCCATGCCCGGATGCCCTTCACTGCTAAAGTACAAGGTTTGATTGTCGGGATGAATAAAGACACTTTCTTCTTTATATGGTGTATTAACATTGTCGGATAATTTTACAGGTTCACCGAATTTCCCATCTTCTCCTATGACTGAATAATAAATATCCTGACTTTTAATATCGCCTCTTGAGACCATGCCTCTTATAAAATAAAGTGTTTTGCCATCGCTGCTAAAACTTGGTTGTGTTTCCCAGTTAGCTGTATTTATTTGAGATCCGGCATTTCTGGGCTTTGTCCATTTTCCATTTATTTTCTGAGCATAGAAAATATCGCAACTTCCATAACCTTTTCGGTCTGATGAACCATAATCACCTGTCATTTCCATACAAGATGCAAAGAACATAATTTCTCCATCAGCACTTAAGGAAGGGGCACCTTCGTTCCCGGGAGTATTAACAGAGGTAATGGGTAAGGCATTTTGCCAAACACCATTTACTTTTTTACTCACATAAAAATCTTCACTTAACATAGGATCTTTATTTGCCTGATTTCGGGAATCTCTTGTAAACATAAATGTGTTGCCATCAGCAGTTAATGCAGGAAAGTACTCATATCCGGAGGTATTTATACCCGGGCCCACATTTTCTAATTTGTAGGGGAGAGGGTTTTTAATGGCAACAGAACCGAATTTTGCATTTTTTAAATAATGTGCAGCTTCATCTTTTAAATTAGGGTTCATTCGTTCTGTTTTCAGAATAATCTCAAAACAAGGAATTGCTTTATCATATTGAGCTTCATGAAGGTATGCACCACCTAAATAAAAATTATTATCAATAAATAGTTTAGGATTTAATTGAATGGCTTTTTCATACAGGGGGATAGCTTCTTTGATTCTGCCATTCCCCATTAAAAAATCGGCATACGCAGAGTGTGCTTCAATAAATTGAGGATCTTCTTCTATGGCTTTTTTGATTAATTTTTCAGCATCTGCATCTTTTCTGACCTGAAACATTTTTCTACTATCCTCAAAATACTTAATCGCTTTTTTATTAGTGCTGGTGTAGGTTCCGGGAGGCATACTTCCCTGAGCGTAAACTAAATAATTAATGAGAACAAAAAGAATAAGTAAGAATCGTTGCATAAATTAAGATGTTATAAGTACTATAAATATAACGATATATTATAAAAATAGATACTAAAAAATGCTAATAAATAACAACATTCAGGATGCTGATTTTTGTTTGATTTTAAGCCATGCAATAGCCTTTTCGCGATCGTCGAAAAATTCGGTAGGAACCACAGGCTTATTGATTTTTAAGAATAAGCTGCCAATAATCCTTTCATAGGCTTTATTACTATATAAGGCTAAAGCTGCGACGTGCATGGTGTATTCTTTTGAAGCGCCTGCTCGTCTGGCATCACCGGAAACAGCGGCGTCTTCATCGCCTTCAAATAGCACATAAAATTTTTTACCGGGTAAGTAATTCACTGATAGATCTCTGGATTCCCATACTTCACTGGCTTGCAGATTGTGATTTTTTTTTACTTTAAATTCAATCAACAAATCGTCATGGATTGTCATTAAAAATGCATCTGTTTCAAAAGTCTTCATGGCCAGTTAGTCTGTGTAAATTTACAAAAATAGAGATAGAATTCTAATTAATAACTTGTTCTATTAGAATATTGTTCGTTTATTTTATGATTAGGGCGTTTCCGCCAGTGGGCGGATCGGGCTTTCGGCACTCGCTTTTTTATTTGTCCTTCGGAACAAATAAAAAGAGCTCAAACAAAGCCTCAATCCCTTACGCAATATAACTTCGTAAGTATGCGATACCTGCGTTAGGGTATTGCAGTGAAAATCCTTTTACGGAATAAAATGGAGTAAAAGATTGGAATATTGGCGAGGATAAAGCGTAGCTTTTGACGAAGGCACCGAGCGTAGCTCAGCCCGATCATCCGTCAGTCGGAAACGCCCTAATCATAAAATAAATCTGAGTTATTCTACAATAGCGCTATTAATAATAAAAAATATTATTGCCTTGTTAATTCCTTAATAATAGCCTGATGTTGTGGAAACAATTGAATTAAATCCTGTTGTTGAGCTAACTCGAAATCCTGAAAGTCGAATCCCGGATAAACCGTACAGCCAACTAATGAAAAATGTCCGTTACTACTAACTCTTGACCCGAACCATGTATTAGCTTTTACCGTATATTGGAATGTTTCTCCATTTTGAAGATTACTGCCAATTTGTGTGATCGTTAAATTTCCCTGTTCATTAATTTCAATGACTTCTAATGCATCTCCAAAATAAAAATGCCAAGTTTCGTCACTCTTAATCTTGTGTAATGCCGAAAAGTTTCCTTTCTCAATTAAAAAATAAATTCCTGTTGCCATATTTCTATCACCCTTAAAATTAGGTGATAAACATGATTGAGTAATTTTACTTTCTGAACGATAGGTTTCTTTATAGTATCCACCTTCAGGATGAGGAAGTAATTCCAGCTCTTTAACTAATGTATCAACTGTCATTGCTTAATAGGCTAAAACACTTCCTAACCAACGTTCAACATCTTCTACTTTCATATTTTTACGTTTGGCATAATCTTCTATTTGTTCTTTATTTAATTTACCAATACCAAAATAGTGAGATTGCGGATGAGCAAAATACAGTCCGCTCACGGCAGCTGTTGGAACCATTGCTAAACTTTCCGTTAAAACAATACCGGTATTCTTTTCTACATCCAGTAATTTCCAGATCGTGTTTTTTTCCGTATGGTCCGGTTGCGCAGGGTAGCCTGGTGCTGGGCGAATACCAGCGTATTCTTCCTTAATTAAATCTTCATTTTTAAGATTTTCATTTTTTGCATAGCCCCAAATGTCAGTACGAACTTTTTTATGCATTAATTCTGCAAAAGCTTCAGCCAATCTATCGGCTAAAGCTTTTAACATAATCGCACTATAATCATCATGATCTTTTTCGAATCTTGCTACATGTGCATCAATTCCAATACCTGTTGTTAAAGCAAATGAACCTATGTAGTCAGTTGACCTCACCCCCAACCCCTCTCCAAAGGAGAGGGGCGTGTTTAATTCATTAGTTATTGTATTTAAGACATCATCTGTGTTATTTAAAACAGAATTATTACTGAAGCGAATGACTTTGTATCCCAAATCTTCAAGAATATAGGTACGTCCTTCATCATAATCTTTTTGGTAATTGTGGATTTCTCCATCAACTTCTATGATTAATTTTTTTTCAAGGCAAACAAAGTCCGCAATGAATTGATTAATGGGGTGTTGTCTTCTGAACTTAAAATCTAATTTTCTATTTCGTAACTCTTGCCATAGCTTGTCTTCAGCAGGCGTTGGCTGATGTCTCATCTCTTTGGCAAATGGTAAAAGCTTATTCCATGTTTTAGAATCGGTAGTAAAATAGGAGGGTGCTGTCCCCCTCTCTATTGGAGAGGGGCTAGGGGTGAGGTCCTTTGGTTTAATAAAATCAGATAATGCAACATTATATTGTCCAGCTGGTTTTTTACTTTGTTGACGTAAAGAATGGAATGTTGCTATGACATTTCCTTTTTCATCATATACTTCCGTATCATCATCATTTACAGTATTCGCAGGATAAATACCAATTACGGCATTTGCTTGTAACCATTTCTCAGAAATGATTTTAGTAAGCATTACTTGCGCATCATTAAATAGTTTGGTGGCTTCTGCACCGCGAGTGGCATCCTTTAAAATTTTAGGATACGAACCTTTTAATTCCCAGCTATGGAAGAATGGTGTCCAGTCGATGTATTCAGCAATTTCTTTTAAATCGTAATTATCAAATACTTTAGTTCCAATAAAATTTGGTTTAGTAATTTCTGTGTTACTCCAATCAATTGGGAATTTATTCTCTCTGGCTTCTGCCATCGAAATCAATTTATTTTGAGACTGCGCATTTTTATTTTGTTCCCTTACCCGCTCATAATCTTTATTGATGTCGGCCATAAATGCCTCACGTAGTTCATTTGAAATTAAACTACTGGCTACAGGTACAGATTTACTGGCGTCATTCACATGAATAACCGGACCAGAATAATTTTGTGCAATCTTAACGGCAGTGTGTACTTTAGAAGTGGTAGCGCCTCCAATCAGTAATGGTAGTTTAAAGTTTAAACGTTCCATTTCTTTGGCTACATGAACCATTTCATCTAACGATGGCGTAATTAATCCACTTAATCCTATAATATCAACGTTATGTTTTTTTGCTTCTTCTAAAATTTTATCGCAAGAAACCATAACACCTAAGTCGATGATTTCGTAGTTATTACAAGCTAATACAACGCCCACAATGTTTTTTCCAATATCATGCACGTCGCCTTTAACAGTTGCCATTAAAATTTTACCGGCATTCGTTCTGCCATCACCAACAATGCCAGCTTTAGCATTGTCTTCTTTTTCTTTTAAAAGATATGGTTCTAAATAGGCAACCGCTTTTTTCATCACACGGGCGCTTTTTACAACCTGAGGTAAAAACATTTTTCCACTTCCAAATAAATCACCAACCACGTTCATTCCATCCATTAACGGACCTTCGATCACATGTAATGGTCTTCCTAGTTTTTGGCGAGCTTCTTCTGTATCCGCATCGATATATTCTACAATCCCTTTTACTAATGCATGACTTAAACGTTCTTCAACCGTTCCTTTTCTCCAGGCTTCGTCTTTTTCTGTTTTTTCTTTAGTGATGCCTTTTAAAGATTCAGCATGTTCTACTAAACGTTCAGTAGCATCATCGCGTCTGTTTAACAAAACATCTTCTACTAATTCTAATAGTGTTTTATCAATATCGTCATACACTACTAATTGGGCTGGATTAACAATACCCATATCCATTCCGTTTTTCACAGCATGGAATAAAAAGGCTGAGTGGATTGCTTCACGTACGTGGTCATTTCCTCTGAAAGAGAAAGATACATTACTCACACCTCCGCTTACTTTGGCATGTGGTAAATTTTCCTTGATCCATTTTGTAGAGTTGAAGAAGTCTAGAGCATTTAAGCGATGTTCTTCCATGCCTGTTGCTACAGGGAAAATGTTGGGATCAAAAATAATATCCTGAGCAGGAAAATGAACTTTATCTACTAAAATATCATAGGCACGTTTGCAAATTTCTTTACGACGTTCTAATGTATCGGCTTGTCCAACTTCATCAAAAGCCATTACAATCACAGCAGCACCGTATTGTTTGATTTTATGAGCTTGCTCAATAAATTTTTCTTCGCCTTCTTTTAAAGAAATAGAATTGACGATTGCTTTACCTTGCACACATTTTAATCCGGCCTCTATAACACTCCACTTACTGGAATCAATCATAATGGGCACTCGTGAAATATCTGGTTCAGAAGCAATTAAATTTAAGAAAGTTGTCATTGCTTGTTCGCTATCCAACATGCCTTCATCCATATTTACATCAATCACTTGAGCACCACCTTCAACTTGTTCGCGGGCAATAGATAACGCTTCTTCGTAATTTCCTTCTTTAATTAATCGTAAGAATTTTTTAGAACCGGTAACGTTTGTTCGTTCGCCAACATTTAAAAAATTACTTTCTGGAGTTAGAGTATAAGGCTCTAATCCGCTTAAATGCATCAACGTATCAGGTTGTGGTTTTTTACGAGGCCTTGCATCTTTGGCAATTTCTGCAATGCGTTTAATATGTGCAGGTGTTGTTCCACAACACCCCCCGACGATATTTAAAAAACCTGCCTTTAAGAAATCTTCAATTTGATGTCCCATTTCATGGGCATCTTGGTCGTACTCTCCAAATTGATTTGGTAATCCAGCATTTGGATAAGCGCTCACATAAAAAGGAGCTTTATTAGAAAGCTCTTCTAAATATGGACGCATGTCTTTTGCGCCTAAGGCACAGTTTAATCCAACACTTAATAAATCAACGTGAGAAACAGAATTTAAAAAGGCTTCAGTGGTTTGTCCGGATAAGGTTCTTCCACTGGCATCAGTAATTGTTCCCGATACCATCACAGGCATTTTCTTATTTATTTTCTCGCAATAGTTTTGAATGGCAAATAATGCAGCTTTAGCATTCAATGTATCAAAAATGGTTTCAATTAACAACAGATCTGCACCACCATCAATTAAGCCTTTTACTTGTTCTGTATAAGCCTCTACTAATTCGTCAAAAGTAATGGCTCTGTAACCAGGGTCGTTTACATTTGGGGATAAAGATAAGGTACGATTGGTTGGTCCAATTGCTCCGGCTACAAATTTTGGAATAGTTGCGAATTCAGGAAATTCCGTCTTAAATTCAGCAATCGCTTCTTTGGCTATTTTGGCGGATTCGTAATTTAATTCATATACTAGTTCCTGCATATCGTAGTCAGCCATCGCAATTTTAGTATCACTGAAGGTATTGGTCTCAATAATATCAGCACCTGCTTTTAAATATTCTTTATGAATCGTTTTAATAATGTGTGGCTGAGTAATAGACAATAAATCGTTATTGCCCTGTAAGTCTTTATGCCAATCCGCAAAGCGTTTTCCTCTGAAATCTTTTTCAGTAAGTTTATATTGCTGAATCATGGAGCCCATAGCCCCATCAATAACTAATACTCTTTTTTCTAATTCCTGTTGTATTGTGCTCATATATTCAATAAAAAATCCCTTCTGTTTTATAGTCAGAAGGGATTAGTGTTTTTATCATGTATTTTTTTTACTAATTGTTTCCGACTTATTTTCCACGCTTGTAGCGTGACGAATTCCCACCTTCTTTGTAAATGTTTGATGTTTGAGGTTTAATTGTTTAAAGTTCGATACAATAAACATGAAACAATCAAACATGAAACACTAATAAGGGTTGGTAAAGCTTCATTGGGCGTATCCCTCCGCTTTTCTTAATAAGTGTGTTAAAGAACGAGTGACAAAGATATAACTATTTATGTAAATTTATAGGATATTGTCAGTCTCTAATTATTAACATTTGGAACTCGTATAAAATGAAAAAACTACTGCTTTTGCTCTGTTTATTTTACGGATGGAACCTTGTAGCCCAAAAACAAAGTAAAGATGTGGCTATGGTATTAAGTCATATGAAAACTCAGGAGGAGTCCTGGAATAAGGGCGATGTAAAAGGATTTATGGATTACTATTGGCACAGTGATAGTTTAAAATTTATAGGGAGTAAAGGGATTACATATGGCTGGCAAAAAACGTTGGATAATTATATGAAAGGCTATCCAACCAAAGAAGCTATGGGTATATTAACATTCACTATAAAAGAAGCTACCCAATTATCCAAGTCAAGTATTTATATTATAGGTCAATGGGATCTGAAAAAAGAGAAGCCTTCGGGAGGTTATTTTACTTTACTTTGGAAGAAGATAAATAATCAATGGGTTATTGTAGCAGATCATACCAGTTAAGATGGAAACAGGATTATATAAACATTATAAAGGCAATATTTATGAAGTAATAGGTGTTGCTCAACATAGTGAAACACTTGAAAAAATGGTAGTTTATAAAGCAACTTACCAGCCCGAAGGAGAGAATTTGTGGGTAAGGCCCGAATCCATGTTTACCGAATCAGTGATCCTGAATGGAACAAAAGTAAAGCGTTTTACTAAACTTTAAATTTATAGCCAACACCTCTGATCGAAAGAAAATGCACAGGTTCTTTTTGGTTAACCTCAAACAGTTTTCTGAAATTCAGTATATAGTTGTCGATAGTTCTTGAAGAGGGAGTTTCATCTTTAGTCCAAAGCTTATCAAGGATCTCATCTCTTGATACCACATGATTTAAATTATCGATCAGAAGCTTTAGAAGCGCCATTTCCCGCTTAGATATATCTTCCGTTTTTCCTTCAATACCAATAACCTGAAAGGTCAAAAAATTGATTTCACATGGTCCGAATTTAAATACGGTCATATCATTTTTAGGAGGATTGTTCCTTTTTAAAACGTTGTGGATACGTAATAGTAACTCTTCCAGATCAAAAGGTTTGGTAATATAATCGTCTGCGCCCAGCTTCAAGCCTTCTATTTTATCCTGTACATTATTTTTAGCTGTTAAAAAAATGACCGGAATAGAAATCGTTAAATCTTTAAGCTGTTTGTAAATTTCCACACCACTCAAAACAGGTAGCATAATGTCCAGTAAAATTAAATCCGGTATAAATTTTCGCACATGAGTAATAGCGTCTTTGCCTGAACTACACACTTCTACAAGGTATCCTTCCAGCTCTAAGTTTAACTTTAAGGTTTGCTGTAATGATTGTTCATCTTCCACGATTAATATTTTAAATCCCATGGTCTTTGAAAACGATTAATTGACCTCAAAAGTCGCATTTAGCCTTGACTTTTGAAAATATATTTCGTAACTATGTATAACTAAATTTGTACTATGAATAAAATATTTACAACTCTATCATTATCTGCTTTAGGTTTCTTTGGAACTATTGCTCAAAATTCGAATGTTCAGGACCCTCCAATTAACAGATGCGGCTCTCCTAAAGTTAATCATGCTTATGAAGCAGCATTTCAGGAAATGTTGGCCAAACATGAGCGATTTGCTAATGGAAGAACGGCTTCGGTTGTGTACAATATTCCTGTTATTTTTCATATTCTTCATTCGGGCGTACCGGTTAATAGTAATACTGCCACAACAGGCCGAAATATTAGCCAGGCTCAGGTTAATTCTCAAATTACTGTTTTAAATCAGGATTTTAGAAAAACCAATACCAACTTTGCCACAACAGTTACTCAATCGGCATTTGTTAATGCCGCAGCAGACTGCGAGATCAATTTTTGTGCGGCAAAGGTAAGCCCTACAGGTGCTGTTTTGGCAGAGCCCGGAATTGACCGAATTAATGTGTCTACAAAAGGCTGGTCGGCTTTACCCTACACGATGTCTTACATTGAATCAACCGTTAAACCAGGCTCTTCATGGGATCCTACCAAATATTTAAATATTTGGATATTGGAATTTGGAGGCGCTGACATAGGAACATTAGGCTATGCTCAATTTCCAACGATTCCTTCCGGAACCGCTCCTGTTACCGACATGGTAGGTCAGGGCGGAGCAGCTAATACAGATGGTGTTGTGTTTGATTACCAATATGTAGGCACTACCGGTACAGCTACATCACCATATAATCTTGGTAGAACAGCAACTCATGAAATTGGACACTGGTTAGGGTTGTGGCATATTAATGGAGATACCAGCTGTGGAAACGATTATTGTTCTGATACTCCTGCTCAAAGCTCGTTAACTGGTGGTTGTCCTTCTACAACAGGAGGTACGTCTGCTGCAGGTTGTGGAACTGTTAGTCCAAATCCTCCGGGAAAAATGTACCAAAATTATATGGATTATTCAGATGACAGATGTATGTCGATGTTCACGGCTGGTCAAAAAGCACGCATACAGGCTGTAATGGCTAATTGTGTTAGAAGAACTTCTTTGACAACAAGTACAGTTTGTTCAACGGCCGGTGTTGAAGAAAATGTTTCCAATATCGAGATGACCGTATATCCTAACCCTACAAACGGTGAATTGTTTGTAGATGTAAATTTATTGGATACTCAGGATTTTACAATTTCTGTCGTAAATACATTAGGACAAACTGTAAAAGAAGTGAAGCAGGTACAATCTAACGGTGGAAAAATTAAAATTGATTTGTCGGATAAAAATGTGGGTGTTTATTTTGTAAGCATCAAATCCAAATCAGGATCCAAGGTTAAACGAATCGTCTTGCAATAACATTGATATAAGTATCATAAAAAAAGCCCTTACTGATTTTTTGGTAAGGGCTTTTTCTTTAGAGTTGACAATTATTTTAATTGCCTTAAATATAGCTGAATAGTGTTTTCTAATCCGTAATAAATAGAGTCACTGATTAAGGCATGGCCTATTGAAACTTCTAATAAATTTTCGGTATTGTTTTTAAAATAGGCCAGATTTTCCAAATTTAAATCATGTCCCGCATTAACACCTAAACCCAATGAATTAGCTAGTTGAGAGGATTGAGTAAACGGCTTAATGACAGCTTCTCTGCTGTTTGCATATAATCGGGCATATTCCTCAGTATATAATTCAATTCGATCGGTACCTGTGGCTTTCGCTCCTTCTACCATCTTTAAGTCTGCATCCACAAAAATAGAGGTGCGTATCCCTGCCTTCTTAAATGTTGCAATAATATCTGTTAAGTAATCTTTATTAGCAATAGTATCCCAACCATGATCCGATGTTAATTGATTATCGCCATCAGGTACTAGTGTTACCTGTTCAGGTTTTACTTCCAGAACCAGATCCACAAATTTTTTAATTTTCGGATTCCCTTCAATATTAAATTCGGTTTTTAGCAAGGGTTTTAAATCATACACATCCTGATAACGAATATGTCTTTCGTCCGGACGTGGGTGCACTGTTATACCTTGTGCGCCAAAACGCTCAGCATCCTGTGCAACTTGTAATAAGTTTGGGGTATTGCCTCCTCTGGAATTACGAATGGTGGCTATTTTATTAATATTAACCGAAAGCTTTGTCATACGACAAAAGTACAATTTATACTTATAACACTATATGACTTTAGTTGTTTTTTAATCACATAGATACATAGTTATATAGATAATTTTCAATTATAAATTCAGATGTATTAAAATAGTGTAGGTTTATTTTAATTAATTTTATTAAAATTTTCAGGGCATATCCCGCCGGCTGGCGGGTCGGGCTTTCGGCACTCGCTTTTTTATTTTGCTCCTAAGAGCAAAATAAAAAGAGCTCAAACACTGCCTCTATCCCTTATGCAATTAGACTTCATTATTATGCTTGTCTGCGTCAGGGATGCGAGCGATTCGACAGCCAGCGCAAACGCCCTAATGATTAAAATAAGCCAACATTATTCCACACAATCCCTTATACATAATTTTCCACAATTCTAGGTCTTTATGTGGTTTATTGTATTACAAAAAGCGGTTCGATACATCTTTTTCAGGAATCAGACAACTTTCTTTTTTGCCATACCATTTATAACGGTTTTTGGCAATATAGTCATATACCATATTGCGAATAAATGGTGGAATGATCAAGAATCCATATCCCAAAACATAGAGGCCATTTAAATATTTTCCTAATCTTAAGGCAGCCGAAGATTTAATATATGCTTTGTTGTTCTCTATTAATACAAGGCTGTCAACTTTAACGGGATCGATATTAAAATGATTTAAAATTTCGATTCCGGTATCTGATTGTAAGGAGGTAAAGTAGAGTTCCTGATTCTTTTCATGCTTCATAACGAATTGCACAGACGAATGGCATAAATTGCAATATCCGTCAAACAGTAAAATGGATTTATGGTTTAAAATATCATTCATCAGGGTCTGATAGCAATAGCGTAAGGGTCTGCAGCCACTTCTGTTTTTTTACTGAGTAATTCCATTGTGCCAATTTTAAAATAACTCACGAAGCCGTTTCTTCCACAAACACCCGTATGGTGTGGAGTAGGGCCGGTGCCAAGTAAATTACGGCTGGCTACAATAAGATAGCCGTTAGTTTCATCAATATTTATTCCATGTAGCTGATAGCCTACAGGATAATTGGCATTGGCATAGTTATTCATGTCAATCACTGTTACTGAGCCTCTGGTATTTCCCCCTCCGCTCAGATCTTCGGTGCAGGAAACATAGATCTTTCCACGATTATCACTTTTAGCTATTTCCTGAGGGAAAGTACCCGTAGGAACACTTGTAACGTATACATCACCTGCGGTACTCATCACTCTTACTTCATTTGATTTTTGGCAGGTAACAAAATAATGAGACCCATCGGTCGAGAATATTATTTCGTGAGGATCAAACGATGATGTTTGATTTGGCAATGTTCCCGAAACATCCAAAGGTACTGTGAAGAAATTATTTAACGCAGTATCTACTTTATAAATATAATTACCGGTTTGGCGGGTAATATAAAGTGTATCATTGGTTTTGTTTAGCGCTACCCCGTGCGCATCATTAAAAATACCTCCTCCAATATTATGCAATAATACCATGTGTTCAATATCAACCACTGCAATTCTGCTACTGGCCTGCCATGATACACAATAGGCTTTTTTGCTGTCGTCGCTGATGGTGATGGTATTCCAGTTCTGATATGCGCCCAAACTCACCTCTCCCACAAAACTATCGTCAGATGTTCTGTATTTCTGCAAAATGTTATTTGCCACAAATACAACATACCAATACTGTCCATCCGGCGAAACAATAATTTTATGAGGGCTTTCGGCGGTATTTGGCATATTACCAACAGTAATATAGCGTATTGGTAACTGTGTATTCGCATCAAATACGGTTACTACATCGCAACCTTGGTTCAGGACATAATATTTTTTTCGGTTGGGATTATCACTCCACATAATATTTCCATTAATGTCAGGAGCGCCATTGTCGATCCAGTCTTTAATTGTTTTTACTTCGTTTTTGCTTAAAACATTCGTATAAAGAGGCATCGTAGGAGCATTGGTGAGGCCATATTCGCTATAGGTGTTTATAAAATAACACAGGGAAGAAAAATCACTGCGATAAGGAATAACAGGAGAGCCATTACTGGAGCCTTGAAATAAAGTAGCCAGCGATGATAAATCCAGCCCGGCAGCGCCCTGAGCACTGGCGGTGTTATGGCATCCTGAAGTGGCACATTTGTAAACAAATATTTTACCGACATCCGTAGGGTAATCGCCAAAGGTCGGCGAAGCAGAATCTTTAGTACAGGCATATAACAGCAGGAATATCAAAAAAAGGCCGCTGATAAATAGAGTTGTTTGTAATTTAAAGAGACGCATGGTTATTATAAAGGTACAAAAGCCATTTGGGAAATAAAACTAAAATATCGTTAAGCTTTTCAAAAAACTGCGGCTCTGTTTACAAGCAGGCGGCTCTTAATAATTGCATGTATTGTAAGCCTTTTTGTCTTGCAAAGTCAATATTACGGTGTGGAATTTTTTCAGGATCCGGAAACAAACTCAGCGCTTTGGTAAGGCTTTCTTCTCTGAGAATATGTAACATCGGATAGATGGAACGGTTGGTGTAATTGGCAGGATCCTCTTCGTCCGCGTCGGCAAAACAATAGTCGGGATGAAAGCTGGCTATTTGATAAATGCCGTCATAACCTTCTTTTTTTAAAAGAGTTTCTGCCTTTTTTACCAGGCTTAAATAAGATTTAAAATCAGTATAGTCAGATGGGAATATGATAAAACTTGTTTCTACGGCAATAACTTCTTCTAAAGTTTCCAATTCTGTTTTTAAT
>JACQAK010000151.1 GCA_016194985.1 Bacteroidota bacterium | reverse complement strand
GATCGATTATAATGATGATTTTAGTTTTGATCCGTCCGAAAAAGTTGGTTATACAACCTCTTTAATCGGAGGTAATTCATCTCAAGCCATTAATATAGCTATTTCGGCAACAGCAACAGCAGGTACTCACCGCTTAAGAGCCAGATTAGTGTATCAGGGTGATGGAGCAGGCATGGATCCTTGTGTTTCATATACATTCGGAGAAGCAGAAGATTATCTTGTGAACTTAGCCGTATTTACACCTTGTTCCGGAACACCAAATGCAGGCAATGCAACGTCTACGTCAACAGCTGTTTGTGCCAATACTTCTTTTGATTTATCCTTAATTAATAACACTGAAACTTTAGGGCTTGATTATCAATGGCAATCGTCAGCGGATGGTGTATCATGGTCGGACTTAGGTCAGGTTCAACACAGTCTTACATCTCCTGTAACTATAAACTCTATTACAGCTACAACCTATTATCATTGCGTAGTGACTTGTACAAACTCTTCACAGTCAGTTATTTCAACACCTGTAACCGTAATTCCAAACGCTTTAATGAATTGTTACTGTATGCCTTCGTATTCATGGAATTGCAGCGGTGATAGATTTCAGGATTTTTCATTAGCCAATGTTGTTGCCCAGGGCAGTAATTGTGATGCTAACGGTTTTTCAGATTCCACAGCCAGTAATTATACAAGTATTAATCTAAATGCAGGTAATACATACACACTTTTAGTAAATACACTTAACAGTGGGTCTTATGGAAATGCAGTTATGGGAGCCTGGATTGATTATAACCAAAATACGGTTTTTGATGGCGATGAATTTACTTATTTAGGTTTTGGAGCTGCCGGAACATATAGTAATACATTAACCGTTCCTTTAATGTCGCAGGCAGGCAGCGTTCGTATGAGATTAAAATTAGATGCGAATTATGCCACCTCAGGAACTTCTCTATCGGATTGTTATAACAACAACTATAGTAGTAATGGTCAAATCCTGGATTATAAAGTTAATATCGCCGCTGCATCTCCTTGTTCCGGAACACCTAATGCAGGAAATGCAGTATCCACAGCATCTGCAGTTTGTAATACTGCCGCATTCGATCTTAATTTAAACGGTGGTACTATAGCAACCGGCTTAACCTATCAATGGCAATCCTCTTCCAATGGTATAGCCTGGTCTAATTTAGGGTCATCTCAAAATACAGCAGCTTATACAGTTAATACCCAAACGGCTGTAACCTATTACCGTTGCATTTCTACTTGTACCAATGGTGGAGCTTCAGCTACTTCAAATTCTGTAGTAGTAGGTCATAAACTTTTGGATTGCTATTGCACGCCTAATTATCCAAGTTTTATGGTAGATTGTACTCAGGATAAAATTGTTGATTTCTCTATAGCTAATGTCGTATCTCAACCAACTAATTGCGATGCCTATGGTTTTTCTGATTCAACAGCCAGTAATTACACCAGTATTAATTTAAGTGCCGGAAACACCTATACATTATTGGTGAATACATCTATCAGTGGATCGAACGGTGATGGAATTGTTGGTGCCTGGATCGATTTGGATCAGAACTCTGTTTTTGATTCGAATGAATATACTGCTGTTGGTGTTGGCCAAAGCGGAACTTACTCTACAAGCATTTCTTTACCGATAACTGTTAATAGCGGGGTTGTTAGAATGCGAATAATGCTGGATGCTTATTATGGTTATACCGGAAAATATTTAAACCCATGTGCAAGTAATGCTGGTAGTTTAGGACAAATCTTAGACTATAAAGTTAATATTACTGCAGCTCCTCCATGTTCGGGTACACCTAATGTAGGAAATGCGATATCTTCTTTAGGATCTGTTTGTTCTTTCAATACTTATACGCTTGACCTGACCGGTAATGACCAGGTAAGCGGCCTAACGTATCAATGGCAATCCTCTGCTGATGGATCATCCTGGGCCAATTTAGGATCTCCTCAAAACATTATACCTTATTCCGTAAGTTCTCAAACAGCAGCAACTTATTATCGTTGTGCCGCAACATGTATAAACGGTGGCGCAACAGGAGCTTCTAATCCGGTAGTTGTTAACCAAAATATAGCCACTGCTTGCTACTGCATACCGGCCATGTCAAACTGCTCTACCGCATACATATCTAATGTTATTATCGAAACATTAAATGATAATCCAAATTGTAATTCAGGCGTTAACGGATACCTGGATAATACAGGGTCTGTTCCTTCGGCTAGTGTTTCGGCGAATCAGTCATACACAATATCTACAACGGTAGGCTCTCAGGGGTATCCAACGTATGCCGGGGTGTGGGTAGATTATGACCATAGCGGTACATTTGACTCTAATGAATATTCAGATATTGGCAATACTTATTCAGGAACCCTAACCGGAACTTTAAATATCCCTTTCACTGCTATTGGCGGCAATACCAGAATGCGTCTTAAAGTGCAGGGAACCTATTCGTTTAGCCAACTTGATCCTTGTATTATGATAGGCCAAAATTATGGCCAAACAATAGATTATTTATTGAATATAACTCCTGTAACTCCTTGTGCTGGGACTCCAAATGCAGGAACTATTAGTGCTCCTGCAAGTGTATGTTCAGGTAATTCGTTTACAATAGATTTAGTGAATAATGATATTATTAGTGGAGCTTCATATCAATGGCAATCATCACCTGATGGTTCCACATGGACAAATTTAGGGGCTGCACAAAGCTATGTACCTTTTAGTGTTAGCAGCCAAAGTGTAGCTACTTACTACAGATGTTTGGTGACTTGTTTATCATCCAGCTTATCTGCTACCTCAACATCAACCATGATCTCTGTAAATTCGTATACGGCTTGTTATTGCATTCCTGACATAACTAATTGTGGCCAGGGTGATGAAATACAAAATGTGACTTTTGAAACCATTAACAATTCATCAGGTTGCGATGGAACAGATGGTTACAGTGATTATACCGCTTCTGCCATTACTGCTACTATTCAGGCTGCACAAACGTACACGATGAATGTTACAATAGGAAATATGTTTTACGAAAATGTAAGTGTGTGGATTGATTACGATCAAAACGGTTCATTTGATGCGTCGGAATATACATTCCTTGGAAGTACGATTAATAGTTCAAATGTAGTATCAGGTAGTATTAATGTTCCTGTTATAGTAACACCGGGTGTAACCAGAATGCGTGTTCGTAATTTTTTAAATAATACCTTAGGGGCTAATGATGCTTGTTATAGCCCTACAAGTGGTGGCGATAGACTTGCGTCTCCCATGGGTCCCGGATTTTCTGCCGGTGAAACGGAAGATTATTTAATTACACTTTTACCTCCTGATTGCAGTTCTTTAACTTATACCACGCCATATAGCGTTACCGGAACATTAGCCATTTGTCCAGGTCAAACTACAAGTCTGGATATAAGTCCAACTATTCCAACAGCCATAGGTACAACTTATCAATGGAGGTCGTTTAACGGTACCACCTATGTAGATGCAGGTTCTCCATCAGCCTCTTCATTATTCACGACTTCTCCATCGTCGAACACACTTTATTATTGCGAAATACAATGTCATACTAATCCTGTAAAAAACACAGATACGGTTTTAATAAAAATAAACAGCATTACGACCGCTCCTGTTAGCACAAGTGTAACCTGTAATGGAATATGTGATGGTAGTGCCACAGTTAATGCCAGTTCTTCTGGCTCAACATTAACTTATTCATGGACACCTGCTATTGCAAGCTCTGATATGGCAGTGGGACTTTGCGCAGGATCTTATTCGGTAAATGTTGTTAATTCCACAGGATGTTTGGTTACAGAAACATTTACAATTGTTGAACCTACGGCAATAACACCCAATCCATCTCAATCCAATGTTAGTTGTTACGGATTATCTGATGGAACTGCATCTGTAAGCGTAACAGGAGGCACAACTCCATACACTTATTCCTGGTCTCCTTCGGGAGGTAATGGTTCCTCAGCTTCCGGATTAATAGCCGGCAGTTATTCAGTAATGATTGTTGATGGCAATAACTGTAATAAAACTACCAGCTTTACTATAACTCAACCAACTCAGTTAAGTCTTAATATATCTCCTATAGCAGGATCATGTTTAGGTGGTGCAACCGGACAAGCTTCGGCTCTGGCTTCAGGAGGAACACCTTCCTATTCCTATACGTGGAGTTCGGGAGGCTCTACCTCAACCGGATCAGGTTTACCTATTGGCGTTCAAACCTGTACGGTTTCTGATGCGAATACCTGCACCACAACTCAAACCGTAAACATTTCTCAGGCTGATAATTTTTCTGTAACTATTTCGGCTAACAATTCTATTTGCGAACAATTAAAAGATTCTATCGTATCAACCATAACAGGAGGTTCAGGATCTTTCTCTTATTCATGGATACAACAACCTACCAACGCCACAGCAAATACAGCTAATTTTACTTATACATCCAGTATTGGAAGTTATACGTATAACTTAGGAGTTGTTGATAACTCCAACAACTGTGTGGTAAGCAGCAATACGTTTACAAATCAGGTAAATCCATCCAGTAATATTTCAGGTACTGTAACAACGGGTTCTATTGCCCCTGCTCCTGTTGCCGGTTTGGTAATATTGTATAAATACCTTCCGTACTTTACAAAATTTGACTCTGTTGCCAGCCAACCTTTGGGCGCTTCCGGAGATTATAATTTCGTATCATTCACATCCGGAAGATATATTGTAAAAGCAGTTCCATCTGCTAACAATTTACAAATAGCTTATGGAGATACTGCTGTGAACTGGAAAACTGCTAAAGAGATTATACATGGATGTGCTGTAACTGATATTCAGAATATTAATGTAAAAGCACTCCCTACCTTTACTCCGGGTCCTGGATCATTAAGCGGTATTATTACTCAAACAGTAGGTTATAATTCTCACCACAGATCATTTGCCAGTTATAATAATGATAACAATGCCTTCAAGCCATTAGTTCCGGGAACACCTATTGGAGGTATCGTTGTAAAAGGTGGTAAAAATCCGGGAGGTCAAATGATGGTTCAAACAACCACATCAAATTCTAATCCTGGTTTGGGGACTTATACACTATCCGGCTTACCTTATGGCGATTACTTTGTATTGGTAGATATTCCTGGATTAGATACGAATAATACCTATCACGTAAAAATTGCTCCGGGCGATACCGTATTCAGGAATTTAGACTTTACAGTTGATTCTATTCAGATTAATCCACTATTTAACCCAAATGTGAGTGTGCATGATCTAAGTGCCAAAGAGCATAAAATCAGAGTATACCCTAACCCTGCTACAAATTATGTCACCATTCAGTATGATCTGCAAAATAGCGCTTTAGTGCAAATAGAATTGTTTGATATATTGGGTAAATCAGTTAGGATGTTATTGCCGGCCACACCGCAAAGTATCGACACCTACAAATCGTCCTGGCAATTGGATGATTTAAAAGCAGGCTTATACTTTATTAAAATAAATATTAATGGCTCAGAAAGTACAATAAAGCTATCGGTCAGTAACTAATTTATAATATTTTGTCCATAAAAAGCCATCCGTTAGTTAGCGGATGGCTTTTTTATTATATTTGAAATGCAAAACATGTTTTTTAATCAGAAAAATAATTTCTTATATATACTCCTTCTTTTTATAGGATCCTTTTGTTCTGCCCAAACCTATAATTTTAAGAATTATAATACAGAGCAAGGATTGCCCCAATCTCAGGTATTATGTATTTTTCAGGACCACAAAGGCTGTATGTGGTTTGGCACCAATGCCGGAGGCGTTGGAAAATATGATGGTTCCAAATTTACTACGGTATCAGAAAATGATGGACTAATCAATAACGTTGTTTTTTCCATTACCGAAAATCATAAGAATGAACTACTTTTTGGAACAAGTAAAGGATTAAGTGTTTATAATGGGTTTAATTACAAAAACTATAATGAAAAAAACGGGCTGGATAATAGCTGGGTATTTAAACTGCTAAGAGACGGGGATAAAGTTTGGATTGGGACTCAGGAAGGTGTTTACATTATGCAAAACGAAAAAATAAGACGTTTTGCTTTTGATAAAATACTTGACAAAGCCTCTGTTTTTTCAATTTTTATTGATTCTCAAAAAAGAATCTGGTTTGCCACCATTAATAACGGAGCCATTTGCTATAACAGCGCTAACAATTCTTTTACACATTATAATTCTACAAATGGATTGGCGCAAAATTTTGTTTTTTCATTCGAGGAAACGCCCGATCATGAGATATTAATTGGCACCGTAGAAGGAATTTATCTTGTGAATGATAAAGAACAAATCCGAAGCTGTGATTACATTCCACGTCAGATGTATATAGGGTTCCGAAGTTTATTGACTACGCTAAAACATGAGCAATGGTTTGGAACAGCATCAGATGGCTTATTTAAGTATCACAACAAATCTGTTATTAATTTTAATTTAACCAATGGGCTGACGTTTAATTCTATTATGTGTCTCTATTCGGATAGAGAAGGTAATTTATGGATGGGGACTGATGGATCCGGCGTTTATAAATATCTGGGTGATCAATTTACTTCGTATACCAAGCAAAATGGCTTAACAGAAAGTTATGTAAATGCTGTAGCTCAGGACAACAAAGGCGCCTATTGGGTTGCGTTGAGAAATAACGGAATTTCGAAAATAGAAGGAAACCATATTACCAGCTACCGATTCGATAAAAAGAATTATAATGCGATTCCCGATGATGATATCACCGCTATCCTGCCTCTACAGGATGGAAGAATCTTCTTTGGAACAAGAGATGGATTATGTATATATGACAACGGTACATTTAAAACCGTGAGTGATTTTGATTTCAGAAAAAAATACATTTTAACCCTTTATCAGGATAGTAAAAAAAACATCTGGATAGGCACAACCGTAGGATTGTATAAATACCAAAACGGCGTCATTACCGAAGCCAAACCTGTTAACGACCTGAGACAATCCGGGCTTGAATTTCTGATCTTATCCATCATTGAAGATAAAAATGGAAGTATCTGGGTAGGCACCGAAAACGGAGCAGTGAAATACGATGAAAAAAGCGTAACATTATTTAATGAAAAAAACAATTTTGTAACCAAACGAATTCTATCGAGTGTGATCGACTCTCAAAAAAATCTATGGTTTGGTACCGAAGAAGGCATTTACCACTACGACTATCAAACGTTCACTAAAATTTCTCAAAAAAACGGTTTGTCATCAAACTCCATTAATTTCCTGCAAACAGACAATAAAAACCGTTTGATCATTGGATTGAACACGGGTATCGATATTCTTGACTTTACAGATTATTACAATCATAAAATCAATGTT
>JACQAK010000150.1 GCA_016194985.1 Bacteroidota bacterium | reverse complement strand
GTATTTTGATAAACCCGCAGTTGGAGCGGAAGTATATGCCGAAACATATGGTAGGCTTGGACAACTAATGGAAGAAAAAAGTAATCAAATGGAGTTTAGTATACCAAAAATCAAACAGGTATATTACTACAATGAAAAAGGGTTACTTAGCCGAATCGAAATGATTAATTCAATTAAAAATTTTGACATTATTAAATTTTACTAGGTGTGAAAGAAATAAAAAGAAGACTATTATAAATGAATAAATAACACTAATAGAATTATGCAAAAGAAAAATTATTTTACCGCCATAAAAATTGCTCTTTTTGTTGGAACAATTTTGAATTTAATAAATAGTTACGATCTAATATTTCAAAATAATTGGAGTGCAAAATTAGTTCTGAAAATTCTCTTTACTTATTCTGTACCCTTTTTTGTTTCCTTATTTTCTTCTTACAAAGCTTTAAGAAATAAAATTTAGTTGTGTTTCTGAACAATTTTATTTGCTAAATAATAAATTTTGTTTCGCGTATTATTTAATTTATTAAAACTGCATTCATGAAAAAGATAATTTTACTAATATTTTTGTTTTCTACGTTCAGGCTATTTTCTCAGCATGTATATTTAGCCGGATTTAATATTAACACGGATAATAAAAAAGTGTTTATCGATTGGACACTTGCCGGAGGGTCAACTTGTAACGGAATGAAAATATTTAGGTCTTTGGACACTATCAATTTTGTGGAGATCGGAGATATTGCCGGAATTTGTGGCAGTTCCTCTGCTCCTGTAGGATATAATTTTGTTGATACAACGCCTTTATTTAATCAAACAATTTATTACAGATTAAGATTTGGTTATAGTCAATTATCTGAGATTAAAACAATTCTTATTAAAAATAATGGGGAAAAAGACGTACTGGTAAAACCAAACCCCTCGATGAATAAGGTAATCATTGAATTTGATAACAGTAAAAATGACATGTTTAAGTTCAGAATGTATAATTCTATCGGTGCTTTAATTTATTTCATTGACAATATAAAAGACTCGTCAATTGCTTTGGATGTTACCCCTTTTCAAAATGGACAATACATTTTTACGTTGGACAATGGAAATGATAAAAACATTACTGAGAATCTTATAATTGCTAAGTAATGGCTTTTATTCAAATTATAGAACACTTAGAGGCCGAAGGTCATCTGAAAGAAATTTATGACTCTTTATTTGAAAAAAGAGGGAAAATAGCGGAGGTTCACAAAATACAAAGCCTAAATCCTGAAACTATTGTTAAACATATGGATTTGTACCTTTCGATTATGTTTGGCAAATCTCCCCTTAGTAGAGCCCAAAGAGAAATGATGGCCGTCATTGTTAGCATGGCGAATGGCTGTGTGTATTGCCGACAGCACCATGCTGCGGCACTAAATCATTATTGGAAAGATGAAAAAAAATTAAGTTTGCTAATTCGAGATTTTAGTAAGGTTGGCCTAAGTGAAATAGATAATAATTTATGCAAACTAGCATGGCAGTTGACAACCACTCCAAACATTTCAACAGAGCCGCTTATAATTAATTTAAAAACAAAAGGATTGGACGACAGAGCAATTTTAGATTCCACATTGGTTATCGCTTATTTTAACTTTGTAAACCGTATCGTATTGGGTTTAGGAGTCGAACTCGAAAAAGATAACGGAATAGGCTATAAATATTAACAATCACTCATTAAAATAATATTCAAATAGAGTGTTGTCTAAAGAAAATCCACACTCTGAAATCTAAACAATATAAAAATCGAAAAGGAAATTCCCCAAATAAATTCCAAAACTCAGCTATTCAAAACTACCGAACAGCCATCATTAAGCCTCTTTCAACTATTACTTCGGAAATAGGATTTCATCTACTTTATATTTACTTCATTAATTAATAGAATTATTCATTAGTGTCCCATTAATTTAGGTTCATTTTCAATTGGTTATCATTTTGTTCTTTGAAATTCTGATTAGCGGTTTTATTTAGAAGGTATCTCAGATCGGTTTTATCCAGTAGCGATGATCCAATGATCTGCAAAACTTCGTAATTGGTGTATGGCGTATTCATTTTTCTTTTTACAATGGCAATATGTACATAGGTTATTATCGCGATGTAAATTTGGACCTTTACGGCATTTTCTGTTTCTCCCCAAAAGGATTGAATTTTTAAGTGTTGTTTTATCCACTTGAAGAATAATTCGATTCGCCATCTGTACTTGTAAAGCATGGCCACCTCTTCAGCCTTCAGATCAAAATTGTTGGACAGAAAAACAAGCTTCTTCTTTTTTTCTTCGTCAAAGAAACGAATGCGTCTCAATTTTTCCGGGTACTCCTGCAGAGCATAATAATTTTTGAGCAGAATATTTTGATCACAGCGTATTCCTTTTTTCTTTTTCACTTTTGATCGGAGAACAACATCGTATTGTAAGTTTCTCTTTGCTCTTGTTACAAAAAAGGAACCCGATAAATTCATCTTATAGAGACGAGAAAAGTCGATATATCCCTTGTCAAAAACATAATAGGAACCCATTTCAAAATGAATCTGGTCGAGAAAATTCACATCGTGCAGAAGCGCTTTAGACACGAAAACATAAACAGGAATATTTGTCTTTATGTCGAAAACAGTGTGCAGCTTAATCCCTCCTTTTGCCCTGCGGAAGTGAGCCCACCAAAAAACATTCAGGCAAAGATCAATCACAGTTGAGTCAATGCCATAAACAGGGGCGTTTATTTTATCGATTGGGTCTTCCTCTCCGACAAATGTTCTTTGCGCGATGGCAACAAGATGATAAGCGTAATCCTGAAAGATCATGAAGTCGCGATTCTTGTTAGCGTTGCTCAAATTATTTTTGCTCACTCCTTTCCCGAAACCAAGATGATGGAATTTTAACCGGTGAGCTGCTATGCATGTAACCAAGTCTCTTAAACTATCCCGATTACCAAGTTGCCCGTACATCATGCACATTAATTGGTTCCAGCACGAAAAGTGTTTGGTGTATTTATCGCCTTCGTATTTTGAAACTAACCTGTCAAAGGCCTTTTTTGGTAAAAGGCTGGTTACCTGAGAGAAAACATACTTGCCCTGGTTCATTTGGAGAAATTTCTCCAAAGTTCAAATTCAAAAGTAGGACAAGTTAAAAACCTTTCAAACCCTTGCTAATTCAGCATTTCAATGAACTTTATTTAATTTTACTGGGACACTAATGAGAATTATTAATAATCATAATCACCACCACCTGTGATAATGAGCATTGCTAACTTTCTATTCTGATCCGTTCTTTGTGAACAAATAAATACTAAACTGAGTGATTACCCCATTTGGGGGAGAAAGTTCAGCGACTTCATAGTTTTCGTTAGGAAATATACATGGCATGCTTTTAAAATCATAAATAAAAATAAAAAACAATGAAAAACGAAATCAGAAACCACGAAGGACAAGTTTTGTTTACTGCCGAAGTTCAGGAAAACAAGCTCAACATTAATGATGCAACCGGACAAAAACTCCTATGCTGCATTGAACAAAAGGATACACAATTACAATTGAAAGATGCAAATGACAAAATCATCATGCAGATTGAAAACAGAATTAAAACTCCAACACTGTAATTAATTCTTTTAATTGCCGACAGATCAATACTGTCGGCAATTTATCAAACTCATTTAAGGCATTAATTAAAAATCAAATAATTATCATGAAAGTGACTCAACTAAAGAGTAACAATAAAATATAAAACAATAAAATGGAGACTACAACAAAAAGCCTTTTAGCAAAGGATATTAAACAGAAACTTCAAAATAATGAGGACGTTGTTTTGATTGATACTCTTTCAAAAGAAAGTTTTTGTGCCAAGCGCATACCAGGCTCAATAAATATTCCTACCGATAAAATTAGAGAACTTGCGGAATTTATCCTTCCGGACAAAAATCAAAATTTAATTGTCTATTGCGCACACTCCTCATGTATGAAATCTACCAAAGCAATTGAAATATTAACAGAGTTAGGGTACAAAAATGTATCGCACTATCCTGACGGCTTAGCAGGTTGGTTGAGAGAGGGTTTCAAATTAGTGGAAACAGGCCTCCATGCAGAAGATGAATGTTAGAAATAAAATAACCGATAAACCTTGAGCACGGAAAAAACATCACATAAAACCTGGATAGCTGCTATTATAGCTTCTATTGTCGCTTCATTATGTTGTATTACTCCGGTATTCGCTTTTCTTGCAGGTATCAGTGGAATTGCTTCAACTTTTTCATCCCTTGGTAAGATAAGACCATATTTAATTGGACTAACCCTACTCATTCTTGCCTTTGCATGGTATCAAAAGTTGAGAGCCCGAACCAAAGAAGAAATGGAGTGCGAAACGTGCGAGGATAAAAAACCTTCCTTCTGGCAATCCAAAAAGTTTTTAGGAATAGTTACTGTTTTTACGATTCTGATTTTAGCATTTCCAAATTACGCATATATTTTTTTCCCGAAGTGGCAAGAAAAGCAAGTTATTATAATTGACAAAAGCAATATTCAAAAAGTAAAACTATCGCTTGAAGGCATGTACTGCGAGGCTTGTGCCTTAACGATCAATGATGCTCTTTCCAAAGTGCCGGGGGTACTTGAAAGCAAAACCTCTTACACAGAAAGCATGAGCATAATAAAGTACGATAAAAGCAAAACTAATATTGATGCTCTTGAAAAAGCTGTGAGTGGAACTGGTTATAAAGTCAGCCGCTTCGAGATTTTAAAAGATTAATTGAGAAACTATAAAAGCAATTACAATGAAAAAAACAATAATAACTCTTATAATCGCATCAGCTTATGTGGTGTTTGTATTTGCATCAGGATTTACTGTAATTCAAAAAGATGGAATTCAAACTACTCAAAAAGATATTGATATGTCCACTACTCCTGTAAAACTTTCTGTAACCGGCACTCCCTTAGGAGATGTGAGTATAGCACATGATGGCAGGGACATAAGTGCTGATTCATCCTTTAGAGATTCATATACGAACATGAGTTTACCAAAGGGAGAAATTAAACCGGGAACAATTTTTACTAAAAGAGCATATCTCAGGAAAAGTGATGGCTCTAAGGGAAATCTAGAAATGATCTTTGCTATGATAAAGCAGAAAAAAGGATATTACCCCGCAGGAGGAGATTGGGAGTACATTTCAATTTCCCCCGAAAAAAACACTAACTACAAAGTACATCCAAACGGAATGTTACCACAGAAGGTTGACAATGATGCAAGAGGGAAAATTACTTTTTGCGGAGATTGCCATAAGAAAGCCTCAGGAAGTGATTTTGTATTCACGAATTAAAAAAGACAATTACTTAAAGACAAACGATTGAGGAAATACACGGATTTCCAATCATAACCCAACTCAAAGCCGTGGATTTGAGCAAAACTTAAAAATAAAACCAATGAAAAAGTTTTTTCTAACCTTAGTAGTCCTTGTATTTGGATTAACTATGAATTTGCATGCACAGCAAGACACATCAAAGACAATGAAGTGTCATCCAAAATGTCATCCAAAATGCAATCCAAAATGCAATCCAAAGTGTCACCCGAAATGTCATCCAAAGTGCCATCCAAAGTGTAACCCAAAAGAAAATAAGGGTGAAATGGAAAAAAAGAAAGGCAAATGTAAGCCTAAATAAGAAAATTAATTAGTTCAGAAAGATAATGGTGATTGGGTTCTCCTTAAGGAGAACCCAATTTATAAATTTCATTGTTGTGAACATGATACGAAGAAACTTTTTAAAACTTATTGCCATTGGCAGTGTATCTTTTATTGTCCCATTCAAGGTATTTTCTGCAAATTTTCTGCAACCAACATTTATTGTTTATAAAGATGCTATTCAAAAAATTGTTGAAATTATCACCGGATTGAAAAAGGAAGGCTCAAGCATAACAAGAAAAACGCTTAATCATAAAAAGTATGTCAAGGATTCTTCAGTTCATTATCCAAACGAAGATTCAATAGAAGATCTTGAAACCCATTGTCAAGTGTTTTTCCATGCGCATAGGGATGACGAATATGGACATTTTCACACTTTCATCAATAATAAAAATGCAGAATTAGTTCATCTTATTATGATTTCAATGGACAAAAAAGGGAACCCAACAGCAATTAGTACAGTAAATGATTGGGTAACCGGAGATTTTAAAGTTGAAACAAATGAATTAAAAGAGCTATTCAATCAATTCAAAATGAACCATGATTTATTTCCGGATCAAAGGATTATTGAATTTATAGAAAACATTTTTATTGGATATAAAGATTTAATATTTGAGCTATTTGATGAAAGAGATCAATTCATTAAAAGTTACTTTAAACAAAATGCAAGTGAACCATTTGATGATTCTGATATTGAAATTTTATCAAGCAGAGCTATTGATGTTTACAGCGATATAAAAAAAGCATAAACTAATTTATTAAAAAAAATAAAATGTCAACTAAATTTCATGAATTATGCATTGCATTTGGGAAAGCGCAGGATGATTTCGCAACTTACCGGAATAATTGCCACCATATTTCAGTTGAGCTAGTAAATGAATTCAAAATTTATTTCCAAATACCTGAAAGTCAATTTTCTCTTTATAAAATAAATAAGGGCAACGAATTTGAAATTGTTCCCCCTGCACTTATTAATGCTCTTTCACTGAAGGAGGACTCAAATTGGCAGTTTGGTATTGGATTAACCGTTTGTATCGCTCCAGAAACCCTTCCCCAGGAGTTAATACTGATTCACATTTCGCTTCGAAAAGATTTGGACGGTAAATATTTCGTTAAGTATGGAAATGAAATAAAAGAATTTGAAATAAAAAATGGTGACAAAAATTCCTATTATCTCTTTTTTGATTTTCTTCATGATTTAATTATCAAAACATATAATGAGCAATTACAGCATTTCATCGGTCAAAGCACTAGAAGAAAATTAGGATATGTAATGTGATTTTTTTTACTTTATTATTAAGTATTTGCTTAAATAATAAATTTATTATTAAATTTGTACTGTAAATTTAAAACTACTATGGAAAAAAATACTTGTATCCGTGTCTTTGCAGACCAAACACAAATTAATGAATGCAGAGAAAAAGTCAAAGCAAATTCTACCTCATTGGTTCAATTAGGAAAGGTGTTAGAGCTAGCAGGAAATGAAGTTCGTTTAAAAATACTCTACCTCCTTGAAGAAGAAGGAGAACTCTGCCCTTGCGACATCAGCGATATTTTGGGAATGAGTATTCCTGCAATTTCACAACATTTGAGAAAAATGAAGGATGGAAATATTATTGAAGCAAGGCGCTCGGGACAAACGATTTTCTATTCATTAAAAGAAGAGCATCTCAAAATCCTGAAACCGTTTTTCAAATACATTAATCAACAAAATCTAAAAAAAGAAACATTATGAGTGCAGATAAATCATCAAAAGGAGCTGTTGCAACAGGTGTTTTTGCAGCAATTGCCGCATCATCATGTTGCATACCACCAGTCATTGCTGCTATTGCAGGAATAGGTGGTGCATCGGCAAGTTTATCATGGATGGAACCACTTCGTCCGTATTTAATTGGACTGGCAGTAATTGCCATTGGTTATGCGTGGTACAATCATTTAAAACCTAAAAAGGACGATGATTGTGGGTGTGAAATCGAAAAGCCTAAGTTTTATCAAACTAAAGGCTTTTTAATTGGCATTACTGTTTTTGCCGCAGTTTCAATAAGCTTCCCTTATTACTCTTACATTTTTTTTCCAAAAACTGAATCGAAAGTGGTAATAGTGGATTCGAAGAACATAGCATTGGCGAATTTTGAAATTGAAGGAATGACCTGTCAAGGTTGCGAGGAAGAGGTGAAACATGAAGTTTCTCAACTACCTGGATTTATTGAGGCAACTGTTAACCACGAAACAGGAAATGCAACTGTAAAATTTGACAAGTCCAAGACTTCATTAGAACAGGTGGTTTCTGCAATTAATAAAACAGGATATAAAGTAACAAAACAAGATGAGGTAAAAAAACAGAATCAATGATACTTGTGCCTCATAATCTATCAATAACAATGCGAAAAATTAGAACACTAAATTTATTATGAAAGAAGAAACAATTAAAGTTGAAATTACAGGGATGACCTGCGACCATTGTGCAAATAGAATTGAGAAACTGGTTAAAACATTAGAAGGAGTAGCCGAAGTTGATGTTCATTATCCAAGCGGCAATGGAGAAATCTCTTTTGATTCTGAAAAAATCAGCACGAACGGAATCGTTAACGCCATTAATGGGACAAAAAATTATCGCGTAAAAAGTATTATAGGAAGTGGTGATAATAGCACTGCTAATACTCATTACGACCTAATAATTATTGGCGGTGGCTCCGCTGCATTTTCGGCAGCAATCAAGGCCGAAAGTTTAGGGATTTCTACATTAATGGTTAATGGCGGATTAGATTTTGGCGGCACTTGCGTAAATGTTGGCTGTGTGCCTTCTAAAAATTTAATTAGAGCAGGAGAAACCGCATATCATGCAACACATTCCAATTTTAAAAGCATCAAACCAAAAGGCGTAGATATTGATTTTGCACAACTCATCAAAGATAAAAAGCAATTGGTTGCCACGCTTCAAAAAATGAAATACATGGATGTGGTAAGCGATTTTCAGCACTTAAAAATGATGAGCGGTTGGGCAGAATTCGTTGATAACAAAACAATAATTGTTGACGGAAAACAAAAATACACTGCTCTGAAATTTATTATAGCCACAGGTGCAACAACAAATATTCCAAACATTGAAGGGCTTAACGAAGTAGGTTACCTCACTAACATTTCGCTTTTTGAATTAGAAGAAAAGCCTGAAAGTATTACTATTATGGGAGCCGGATACATCGGCTTAGAAATAGCAATGGCATATAATCGTTTGGGTGTAAAAGTTCGCATTATTGAATTTACAGACCGTGTATTAAGAACGCAAACACCCGACATCAGCGATGCGTTGGAAACGCAAATGAAAAAAGAAGGCATTGAAATCCTCCCGAATTTCCGTGCTATTAAATTTGAGAGAAAAGGAAACGATACTGTTATTCATTGTAAATGTCCCGATGGTTCTGTCACGAAAATAATAGAAAAAGGGAAAATGGTAATAGCGTCAGGAACAAAACCCAATACACAAAAATTAGGGCTACAAAATATAGGCTTGCTCCTTGACAAATCCGGACATGTTTTAGTAAACGAAAAAATGGAGACCAATTTATCTAATATATATGCTGTAGGCGATGCTACCAACACCCCTGCGTTTGTTTACACAGCGGCATTTGAGGGTAAAATTGCCGTTGAAAATGCCTTTTCCAGTGCAAACAATAAAGCAGATTACTCTTCTTTGCCGTGGGTAGTTTTTACCGATCCGCAAGTGGCGGGTGCTGGTTTGGACGAAGTGCAAGCAGCAGCACAAAAAATTCCTTTTGAAGTTTCAAAAATAGAATTGAAAGATGTCCCAAGAGCAATAGCTGCAAACGATACAAGAGGATTTATAAAACTCATACGCAATACCGAAACCGATAAACTTATTGGAGCAAGGGTTGTCGCTCCTGAAGGCGGTGAATTGATACAGCAATTAAGCATGGCTATTAAATATGGTATTACCGTAAAAGAATTAGCCGAGAGTTTTTATCCTTATTTGACTTTAGGGGAAGGCATAAAATTAGCTGCTATCACATTCGGTAAAGATGTTTCAAAATTAAGTTGCTGCGCGAGTTAAAAAAATAAAGTGCTAAAAAACATGAAAGAGCAAAAATTCATCGTAAGAAATATGACTTGCAACAGTTGTGTGAAACTGGTGGAAAGTGAATTAAAGGCTCTTGGATTTAGAAAAGCGTTTGTAAAATTAGGTGAAGTAAAAATCGCAGACGATAAAATAATAAACGAAACTATTTTCCGCAGCGCATTACAAAAACATGGTTTCGACCTTGTGAATAATTATGAGGAGGAAATAACGGAAAATATTCGTTTAATAATTCTTGAAATAGTAAACAACGAAGAAGGTATTGATTCACGCATGCATTTCTCTGAATTAATTGAAAGCAAAATTGGCAGAAATTACAAATACCTAAGTAAAGTTTTTTCACAAAATAAAAAAATAAGCATTGAAAAGTTTCTTATTCTTGCTAAAATTGAGAAAGCCAAAGAATTAATTCAGTATAGAGAATTAACATTTTCAGAAATTGCCTTTAATCTTGGATATACAAACACCCAACACCTTTCAGCGCAATTTAAAAAAATTGTAAGCTATACTATGACTGATTTCAGAGCCAAACAAGCAAAAAATAGAATTTCAATGAACAAATTATAAGCGATAAGATATAAAACAAAGGGCTTAAAAAAACAAGCACCCTTTCTTAATTATCTACCTTTGAATTATAGTAATGCTAAAATAATAAAACGTAAAACAATGAAAAAGAAAATCCTTTTAATCATCACAGTAATTGCGATAGCAGTTGGTGGAACTATTTACGGTTTCACTAATAAAAGTGATTGCCAATTAGCGGGAACAAAAGAATGTTCCGAATATCAAAACTGCCCAAAGAAAGGACAAGACGATTGTCCGATTGTTCAGAACTGCCCGAAAAAAGGAACAGATGATTGCCCTTATACAAATGGAAAATCAAGTTGTTGTGCAAAAAAATAAGTAACATTATCTAAAAACTAAAACAATGAAAATAAAATATTTAATCCGGGTTATTTTACTTACAGTAGTAATTATGGTAACTTCCTGCAAGAAAAAAGAAAACACACAGCCAATCAATTCGTCCTCATCAGGGGCTTTCACCCTAGCCCTTTCTTCAGATAAAACTTCCATCAATGTGGGTAGCCAAGCAGTTATTACTGCAACCGCGAGCGGAGCAAGCGGAAATGTTACTTACACTTGGTCAGTAAACACTTCTTCTTCCATTACCGGAAGTGGTTATAAGGTTAATTTATATGCTTCTTGCCCATCTTGCACTGGGCCTAATCAAGTTACTTGTACAGCAAAAGATGCAAATAATAATTCAGTCGTTACTAAAATTACAATTACTGTTAATTAAAAAATGTGCAGATTATTTTTCTCGTGCATATTTTTTGTACTTATTTCGTTGAAAAGTTTCTCTCAATGCTGTACAGCTAATCCGGTGGCTGGCTCTGTTAATATTGGAGTTCTCACAAAAAACACGTTTCGCACTATTTCTTTTTATCGTTATTCTTATTCTGATACCTATTTTAACGGTAGCGAAAAATCTAATCTTAATTTCTTGAAATATTCATATTACAATTTTGCGGGAACAATATTGTCTTATGGAATTACGAATCGATTAACAGCAGAGATGCAGCTTGGCTATTATATAAACCGGACAGAAATTTTCAATACAGATCCTATTTATACTCAAAAAGGATGGGGGTTTTCAAACAGCGTAGCTTCACTAAAATACGCTTTTACAAAAAAGGGAACATTCGAATTGACCGGAGGATTAGGGTTTAAATTTCCTTTCACTCAGAAACAACTTACAATTGATGGGGTTCAGTTACCTCAAACTGCACAGCCCTCAACTGGAGCATTCGGAGCAGTAATTCAGGTTTTTATGCAAAAGTCATACCTTGAAAAAGGGCTGAGATTCTTTCTGATTCATCGAACTGAGATCAACGGAACAAATATCATTGCATATAGGACAGGAAACAGTTATACTACTACTTTTTATATTTCCAAAAGCATAAATTACAAATGGACAGGAATAGTGCAGATAAGAAATGAAAATAGGGCAAAGGACATTCGTGATGATGAGAAAATACCTATTTCAGGGGGGTATGAAATCTTTTTTTCACCGCAAATCAATTACAGTGTTACTCAAAAATTTAATATTTCCTTTCTTGCAGATATTCCTGTTTATAAATATTACAATGGAACACAGCTTGCAAGCAAGTATGCCATTGTTGTTTCACTAACAAAGGATTTTGATTTAAGTAAGAGTAAATAAATTTATTGTTATATTTTTTTTGTTGTGTTTTTGGGATAAGCGTGAATACGATGAACTGCTCTTATAGAAGTATCCAACTTATTGCACTTTTATCCTCCTAACGATTAGTTTTCATTTAGCAAATAGTGTCGGCTTCACGACACTATTTTCATCCTCATTTTATTACTATTGCCTTATAAAATGATATTAAACAACTTTTTTTAATTATTCTAAATTAAATTCAGAATGAAAGAGCTCATATTTGTTTACAATGCGAAAAGCGGATTGTTTAACAAAGCTACAGATTTCGCACATAAGATAGTATCTCCGCAAACTTATAATTGTAGCTTGTGCTCAATAACGTATGGCAATTTTTCAGTCCATAAAGAATGGTCGGATTTTATTTCTTCTATTGGTATTCCGTTTAAATTTTTCTACAAAAATGATTTTGAAAAATTGTATCCCAGAGTCACAACTATATATCCAGCAGTTTATTTAAGACAAGGTACTAAAATGGAAAAAATACTCTCAGCTTCGGAGATAGCTAAACAAAAAGAATTACAAGGATTAATACAAACAGTAAAAGATAAACTTACAAATGAGTTAGAAAATATTTAAAGTAAAAGGATGAAAAGAGAGGTGTTTTTTGGGGCTTTGTTTGTTATTCCATTTATTGGATGCACCCAAATGGTGCAAAACAAGTCTTACAATGTAATGCTTAATGCATTACTAACCCATGATGTACAAGAGATTAGTGCCAAAAATGCTAAACTGGATACTACTGCGATTTTTTTAGATGCCCGCGAAAAAAAGGAATATGAAGTCAGTCACATTAAAAATTCTATTTGGTGTGGGTATGAAGATAATAGTTTATTGCTCCATAGGATACCGGAGTGAAAAAATTACCGAAAAATTAATAAAAACAGGGTATACTAATGTTATAAATATGGTCGGTGGGATATTTGAATGGAAAAATCTTGGCTACTCTGTAGTTGATAATATTGGAAAAGAAACTGAAAAAGTACATGCATATAGTAAAACTTGGGGCATATGGCTGAATAGGGGAGAAAAGATTTACAACTGAACGATGAAAGATATCTACAACATTATTCAACAATCTTATTCCGGATATTTCAATTATTTGACAAACGAAATACTTCACCCAACCTGGCATAACTATTTTTATTGGTTACTAGGCCTTTCGGTTGTCGTATGGATCCTTGAATTACTTTTTCCTTGGCGGAAGGAACAAGCGGCATTCAGAAAAGATTTTTGGTTAGATACATTTTATATGTTTTTTAATTTTTTTCTTTTTTCCCTTATTGGATACAATGCTGTCTCATTAATTGCTGTAGAATTATTTAATAAAGGATTAGCTTTTTTTGGCGTCATTAATGTAATAGCTTTTAATATTTATTCTTGGCCGGTCTGGAGCCAATTCGTATTAATGTTCGTCCTTGCAGATTTTATTCAATGGAATATTCACAGATTATTACATAAAAATAAAACCCTTTGGGAATTTCATAAAGTTCATCATTCCGTTGAACAAATGGGATTTGCTGCACATCTGCGATTTCATTGGATGGAAACAGTTATTTATAAAACACTACAATATATTCCACTTGCAATGATAGGCTTTGGTATTCAGGACTTCTTTATTATACATATTGTTGCTGTTGCAATTGGTCACCTTAATCATGCTAACATTAAAATTACCTACGGCCCTTTAAAATACGTATTAAATAATCCGGTAATGCACTTGTGGCATCATGCCCATTATTTACCAAAAGATCGTTATGGGGTAAATTTTGGGCTGAGTTTAAGTATTTGGGATTATTTGTTTAAGACTGCATACATTCCAAATGATAATTCAAAAGAACCTCTAGGGTTTGATGGAATTAATAAATTTCCAAAGTCCTTTATGAAACAAGAGATCTATCCTTTTAAAAAATAAATGCCCGTTTAGTATATTTAAACTAAATTGAAAATAATAGAAACTAAAATCGCGAAGATTACTTTACTGGATAATGGTATAATTAGGATTCAGGGAAATTCTGACATTAACATTACTTTGGATGATATGTTTGAAAACGATGAAGCTTTCAAACATATTTTACCTGAAGGCAACGCTCCTTTTCTTACAATATTTGGTGAAAATGCAACCATAAATTTAGATGCCCAAATGTATTTTGCTAACAAACAAAGATCAAAAATTAAAAAAGCGGAGGCACTTTTAACTAGCCAAATGCATCATAGATTAATCGCTCTTACTCATACTACCCATCTTATGCCTAGCTATCCTATTAGGCATTTTACAGTAGAAGAAGAAGCTATTAAATGGCTTTTGACTTTTATTTAATGTGATACTTAAATACACGACTCAATAATTTTAAGGCCAATTTTGAGAGGTTCAACCCGCTATTCTTCTTTTATAAAAAGCGCTACAACGACACCAAATATTACATGTCCCATAATGCTACCAATCATCACTAAGATCACACTTCCTTCCATTGGTGGCATTCCACCCATCATCGCCCCCATTATCGCCATTACTATTTGAGCAAAAATAAAAGAAGCCATCCCAAAAATAGCCCCCTTTAATACATTATTGTTTACTTTTTTTACGACTTTGATAAATAAAAAAGTATACATCATGGCAAAAATTATTCCTATCATAAAATGCATAAGCCATCCAACTACTATTGGAAAACCAATCATCACAGAAAGCATTTGTGCTGGGTTCATTTTTGGCATTCCCATCATTGGAGCGATAAACATTACCATTGTCATTGCGGCTGTGCCAACAATTCCACCTATTACTGATTTAATAATTTTAATTGTCATTTTGTTGGTTTTATAATTAACGATTTAGTAAATACTTTTATAGGATCTATTGTAAAACAAACGTACAACTTGAATCTAAATCAAATTGTCGCAGATACGACAAACTAAATTTTTGTAAGACAAGGTAAATCAATCAATGTATTTTAATTGAAATAGGCGAGCCCTTAGACTCGCCTATTTATCTAACCAAAATGTTCTAAAATTATTTTGAAAAAATATAATCTTTGTAAGCTACTTGACTATGACAGCTTCCGCACATTCCACCCATCAAATTTGCCCCCCTCATTGGATTTCCTAAAGAATCCTTAGCAATAATTCCATTGGATGAAAGCATAAAAAATTCCCAATCTCCTTTAGTCGGATTAAAATTATTACCACGTTTAACCATAGCAGTAAATTCATTTACAGTATGTGCTGGGTTAGTTGAGTGTTTAACAATCAAAGTGCCAATCGGATATTTTCCGTTTGCGGGATATTGACCGTTATAAAAATAAACTTGCCTCATTACGGTACTATCATTTCCGGCATGAGCCATTCCTAAAAAAGGATCCGGCCCATGATTGGTTGCTTGCAATGGCCAAGACAAAAAATTGTAAAAGGTACTATCTTTTGCAATAAATTCCGTGCTTGTTGTTGGTGTCACTGCTGTTGGTGTGGGAGTAGATTCCTTTTTTTTACACGCCTGAGTTAATGCTAAGACAAGAATGGCCATTCCTGAAAGATAAATTAATGATGTTTTTTTCATGATGATTTTTTTAATATTTCTGCAAACGTCAGAATTAACAGGTCTTTAAAGTGTCTTGGTCAAGACAAATGAAGTTTTTTTCCTGAATCTTTTATTGGTGAAGGAGAACTATGATGAGAAAACATTTTAACGAGAAAATGTAAGATTCATTTAAAAAATCAAACAGGCGCACTCTGCTATGAAAAAATCAAAAGGCATGCAACCTTTTAAAAACTGACAGAGTAACGCCTGTTATATCATATATTAATAACATTTTCTTATAATTATTTCAGTCGGTTTATTTTGAGGGGTATAATCTTTATTAATTAATCCGCCAGAGGTCTGATATTGTGGATACCACTTCCATAAAAACGCACCCTTAAACCAAGGTTTGTATGCAAATGCCTCAAGAAATGACTGTATTGCATTGGCTTGTGCTTGTAAATTAAGGTTGGTCGAAGTTGGATTCCAAGGCTCATAAGTACATGCATTTACACTTTTGTAGCCGATTTCTGTAAAAATTACATTTTTATTTTGAGAAGAACGATACTGGTCAATTGCAGAAACAGTGTTTTGCCAAACATTTACTAATTCTCTAACATCGGACGTTATGTTATTTGATAATGGAAAATAACCGTCAATACCAATGTAATCTAATTTATTCCAAAAAGGAACCTGCTGATAGTCGTCCCAATTAGCTGCATAGGTTAATTTTCCCGAATAAAATGTTTTTATCGTATCAATTAGATTATTCCAAAATGCAGGTCGACTCTGAACAACCAGTTTTAATTCCGTTCCAACACAGAACATTTCTATCCCCAAAGAATCTGCCAAATGAGCAAAATGTAAAATATAGATTTTGTAATTATTTTCCCACGTTAACCAATCCGTTTCGTTATTGAGCACAAAGGCACCTGTATAAGATCCGCTTACCCAAAGTTGCGGTTTTAGCATTGTTTTAATTCCTTTGACTTTCGCTAGTTGAGTTGTGGTAATAATACCTGCATCTGTTTCCCCCCACCATTGATTAATGGGATCAAAGGTAACGTGAGTAGAATCTAGCTCGCAAAATGCAAATGGCATTTGAGATATCCAATTGCAATTAACCCTATTTAATGGGGCTATATTAGAGCTATCTATTGGTGTATTCGTAGCCACATAGCTTATTCCCTTTATTTCAAAATTTGCTATTACTGTATCATTTGAACCGTGTTCACCAGTTGACGGTATTTTCGGATCCTTTTTACAAGAACACAAAGTCAACAAAATACCAAAGAGAATTATTTGCAAGTGCATAGTCATTATCTTAATGAATACCATTTTTTAATAATTTCGTTTGCAGGTTTTTGCTGGGGAGTATAATCTGAATTAAATTTATCATTATTACCCTCATTGTTATTATACCATTTCCATATAAACCCGCCAGCCAAAAAATCTTCATTCCAGACGGAATGATAAAATGCAGTGTACGCATTAACTTGCGCCAAAAGATTAATATTTTGTGATTTTGGGGTATTTTCAAACTCCCATTGTTTGTAGGCAGCAAAATCAATACTTTTATAACCGTACTCTGTAAAAATTATTTTCTTTTGATATTTTAAACTCATTGCTTTTAGTTTCACAGATTCTTTTTTCCAACTTTTTTCGAGTGTGTTTATTTCAGGAGTTTTTTGTTCTGATAAAGGGAAATAGGCATCAACGCCAATGAAATCAAGTTTATCCCAAAATTTGATGTTTTCAAATTCGTCCCAATTAGCAGCGTAAGTTAAATTTCCTTTATATATTTTTCTAGTTTCTTTAATCAAGTCGATAAAAAAATCCGGATGTTGTTCGGTATAGGTTTTTAATTCGGTTCCAAGAGCTAACATTTCCACACCTAGCGAGTCGCAAAGCTTCGCTAAGTAAAGGATATAATTTTTGTAATTACTTTCCCATGTCAGTCTTTTTTTTCCTGATAAATCAAAATCTCCTGCCCATCCTTTGCCTATTAGCCAGTAATGTGGTTTGACCAATACTTTAAGTTTATTGATCCTAGCCTTTTTTACTCCATCTATTAAACCTGTTTTGGTATCACCCCACCAGTTTTTTGCAGAGTTATAATCCAATTTATCGCTGCTACTATATAAAAAAGCAAAAGGACAAAGAGATACCCAATTTGCGTTAATTCCTTTTATAGAATCTATTCCGGTTAATTGACATTTTTGCTTTGAGGATACAAGATTTACTCCTTTAATTTTTTCCGACAAAAAAGTTTGAGAGAAACAAATTGAGTTTAGGAAAATTAAAAACAATATCCAATATTTCATTTTCTATTGAGTTGTAAACGGTTTCATACAAATTAAATTAACCCAATTATCGTGACTTACTCCCATCATTGTAAAATTGTATTTCGTACTGCTAATAAGAGTTGGATGAGGGGTAACGTCATGAATATTTAATACTACATTACTTAAGTCATAGAATTTAAAATATTTATCGTAAGTATATGTGCCGGAAATTAAATTATTTAAAGTATCTGAAACTACTTCAAAATAAATAACGTTTTCAGCAACCACGCCATCGTTCCAACTAAACTTTGGGAAAGTTAAACTGTCTTGGATCGTAAGCAAACTCGGATCATATTGTGTGGGTTTTGTATAATGTTTGATATGTATTCCCCTACAAACATGAATAGTAGTACCCACTTTGTATGTGACAATTCCCCAAACATCCTGCGCTATTGTATTATTCTTGAACCGTCTTAAATACCCATTAAATACTGCTTCATTTGGTAGTTGCTTTTCTATAAATTTTGAATAATCTAATATATCAACGTTAATATCTGATGTTTCAAAATATTTATACTCGTATGCTCCAGCTATGGGGTAAAAGTAAACTGCAATTGGATATTGATTATAGTCAACCTCTGTTGTTGATTGGCTTGCAGCGCAGGCAATTAGTTGGTTACTTAATCCAAATGATTTATTCTCATTTAAATATTTTGCAAGCCCGGAATAGTGTTTATTAGGGATTGCAGCATCCTTTTTACAAGAATAAGCAAATAACAAACATGCAAGAATGAAAAGTTTATTTTTAGTCATTTTTAAAGGTGTATAAATCGTAAACCAAAGTTATATGTCGCTCCGGCACCTACGCTTTTGCCCATCGAAAATCTTGTATGAGAAATCTCCATTTCAAGTTTGCCTTTTATAATTTGGAATTTAGCACCAATTCCTTCTTGTCTAAACCAGGAATCTATTCCTTTAGAACCATAATTTGGCCAAAACTCTTCTTGGAAGTAGATAGTTAATCTTTTTGAAGGAAAGAAACTTAAGAAAATATCAGCAGGGCTACTTACGCTATATCTATTCGTTATTGGTTTTTGCTTAATATAAATCCAAGGAGCTAATTGAAAAAACAATTGCAATTTTTTCCCTATCGCCTGATCATAAAAAATTTGTGTTATTAAAATATAGCTATCAGCACTTAAATATGGTTTTCCGTTTAACTTCCCTTCTTGGTCTTTCGCAATAGGAAATAAAAATGTACTTTGTACAGATAAATGAATTAATTTTTTAATTGGCTGGAACTTTATTTTTGGCCCCATATTCGTGAGTGTAGTGCGTGTATTTGGACTATTTTCAAAAGACAACAACTTGAATGGTGAACTTGCGGTATCATCAATACGAACAGATTTAACCCAAAAATCTACTCCTAAATTGAGTCGAGAATTTACGCCAATTAATATCTGATTGACAGAAGAGAAATAGCTTCCTCTGCTAGAATACTTCACCTTGTTTCCATTTATATTGTACCCCTTTGTTTGGCTGTATAAATTATTAAAAAATTTATATTCCCATTGCCCCTTTTTGTAAAGCACCGATGGCGTGTAATCTTGGGTGCTTTTCTTGGTTTTTACATTTTCACTTGGTTCGTCAATCAAAATGTTGTTGCCGATAACGGTTTTAAAATCATTTATTTTCCAGTTATAAGGATAATAATCCAGTTTATAATTTTCATCAATAGGGCTGTTTCTGTATTTATTAATAAAATGAATAACACTTTTATTAGATTTTTTAAAATCTTCGTCATACCATTTAAATATTTCAGACACAAAAACTATTTTGTAATTATCATCTACTTTAATGAAATCAGTGTTATTTAAAGCCGATTTTGTTTGTAGATCGAGCTGCCCATCAATTTTATCAGGCGTATAAGCATAATTTACTATTGGTGGGCACCCTAAAGCGCGACAAACCAAAACAAAATGCACGCGGGGATCTTTATAGTCTTTTCGAATAATATCATTTTCAATATCATTCAAACTTAAAGTTGAATTATTATAAGGGATATATTTTACATCATAAAACTTAGTAATTTCTTGTGGTGAATTAATAGGATAATTTTCGGCAATTTGTTTAATAGCAGAAAGATTATAAAGGTTTATGAGTAAGGCTTTTTTTTCGTTTTCATTTATCGATTTGATTTTACCTGTTTCATTGATTAATCTATTAATGTCTTTCAAATTTTCCTTTACTAAGGAATAATCAACTAAGCCTGAACTTATGTACTCGGATAAAAAAGAGTCGATTTTTTTAAATATGGAGTCGTTTGTTTGCGAAGAAACTGAACACGAATAGCCAAGAAAGAAAAAAAACAGAACAAGACCCTTTATATTCATTATGAGATAAATTTAAAGTCAAATTTAAATTATGGCAACTGATTGAAATGTCGGCTTCAAGACAATACTAAATACTTGAAATGAATATACTTGCATAGTGAAATACTCAGTTTATTTGTTTGTTTCTTGTTTAGTTGGGCTCTTACTCTCTTGTTCTCACCCTCAGGAGAGTAATGAGCCTTCTTTATCCTTGAAAGGAAAGAGCAACATTATCGCATTTATTCCCGACTATTTATCTGAAACTCCTGAAATAATTCTTTCAAAAGGGAAATACAATAATTACTCCTTTAAAAATTATATAATTGATGGTTTGGTGGATTCAAATAATTTAAAACAAGGGGCTTGGGTGATTAATGATATTTCTAACAAATTTGTTTTTCGGGGTTATTATTTAAATAATAATAAAATTGGATGGTGGAGTATTATAGAAGGTGCTAAATTAATTTGCTGTGGCAACTATTCTCAAAATAAAAAACAAGGGTTTTGGAGGTATTTAAAACTTTACACAGGAACATTAAAATTTGTTACTTATTTCAATGATACCTTAACTGATTTGGCTAGAGAATACAGCGCAGACAGCGTTTTGTTATCTGATGGTAAATTTCGCAATGGGCTAAAGGATGGTTATTGGAAATTTTACTTTGGCAATGGAAATTTAAAGGAACAAGGATATTTTCAGGATAATACTAAAAGTGGTTGGTGGCAAAGCTATGATTTAAACAATAAATTATTAGAAGAGGCCAGTTACTCAAGAGATGAAATATCAGGTTATGTAAAAAGATATTTGAATGGCATCCTTTCAGAAGAGGGCAAACAGTTTAATGGCAGAAGAAGGGGCGCGTGGAAATTTTATGATAGTGAGGGTAATATAAAAAAGATTACAGAATATGATGAGTAAGCCTAATGTTGTGGTAATAATTCCTGCTTTTAATGAGGAAAATTCAGTTGGGAAAGTTGTCGGAGATATTCCAAAAGAAATAATTAGTAAAATAATTGTTGTCAACAATAATTCAAACGATCAAACAAAGGTTAATGCAAAAAATGCAGGAGCAATAGTGTTGGATCAGCCTATACAAGGTTACGGTAACGCTTGTTTAAAAGGAATGGAATATGTAAAGGAGCTTTTGCAAAAACCGGACATTATAGTTTTCATTGACGCTGACTACTCGGATTATCCTGAAGAGATAGAACAGCTATTGGCTCCTATTGTTAACGAAAGTTATGATCTAGTTATAGGATCAAGAGCTAACGGGAAAAGAGAGAGGTGGTCAATGACTATACAACAAATCTTCGGGAATTGGTTAGCCACAACCCTTATTAAAATATTGTATAAAGTTAAGTTTACAGATTTAGGCCCATTTAGGGCTATTAAATATGATAGGTTGCTCGAAATAAACATGGAGGATAAAACATACGGCTGGACTGTTGAAATGCAACTGAAGGCAGCTAAGCATAAGTTTAAAATTACAGAAATTCCAGTAAGATATCGAGTAAGAATAGGCCATTCAAAAGTAAGTGGTACAATAAAGGGAACCATTTTGGCTGGATATAAAATTATCACAACTATATTCAAGTATTTATAATGAAAAAATATTTACTACTTATTCTAATATCACATTTATTCTCTTGTAAAGAGGGTCAGGATAAAAATCAAATAAAAAAAAGTGAACTGCCTTCCTGTTTTAAAACCTACTGGTACAGTGGAAGTGCAGAGATAACAAGTTATAAATTGGATCAAGCAAGGTATGGTGAATTGCGAAACGGAACAGCGGTAACCGTGTTTGTAACTGAAGATTTTTCCAAGCTCCATCAAGTAAAACTTGACGAACCTCAAAATTTATCTTCAGATGCAATCCCAATACTTAAATTTAATCTTACCAAAAACTTCACTACAGGAATATATCCTTACTCAATGATGTTGTCTGTTTTTAAACCTTTTGATATTGATAATGTATCTCATCCTTTGAAGATCACCTCTACTTCTCAAGAATGGTGTGGTCACACCTTTTGTCAATTAAATTCTAAAGAAAATAACTATTCAATTAAATTATTTTCTTATTTCGAGAAAGAATCAGATCAAGAAATTTCATTACCAAAAGTATGGCTTGAAGACGAGCTATGGTCTCAAATTAGAATGAACCCTAAACTATTGCCTGTAGGTGAATTTCAAATTATTTCGGGTTTTTTACAACAACGCTTGTTACATTATGAAATAAAAACATTTAATGCAGTTGCTGACCAACATGACATACTTGAGTCAATTTCTTGGTTAAACACCTCTGAAAAAATCACAGCTTATCATTTAAAAACTAAAGACCTCAATAGAGAGTTAACAATATACTATTCTAAATCATTTCCATATAGAATTTTTGGGTGGGAAGAAAAATATGAAGATGGATTAAAAGAAAATAAAAAAATGTTAACGACTAGAGCTTCTCTAATGAAATCGCTAAATATAGATTATTGGAATCATAATAAGGCTCAAGATTCTACAACGAGAAAAGCCCTGAATCTTTTTAATTAATTATCAAAATATGAGTAATTGCAAATTGCTCCCTCTAGTTATGGCATTTTTATTTGCAAATATTAGTAGGGCTAAAACAAATTCTTTGCATGTCATCGATACTTTTAAAATTACAAAAACTGATTCAACTAAAAACAAACGATTTAAAATTATTGGTTTGCCATTGCTTTTTTATGTCCCGGAAACTAAATTTGGTGGTGGTGGTGCGGGGTTAGTAACATTTAAACTTAAAAATGACAGCATAAATACACGAACTTCAAGTGTGCAATTTGACGTAGCTTATACTCAACTAAAGCAAACTTTAGTTTATATGCCCTTTCAATTGTGGATTAGAAATGAAACATATAATGTTTATGGGGAAATAGGTTATTACAAATACAATTATTTCTTTTGGGGTATAGGAGATAAACAACCTTCTAATTTGAAAGAGTTATATGATGTAAAATTCCCCCGATTAAAAATTAATGCTTTAAAAAGAATTGCTCCTCACATATATACAGGGATAAAGTATAACTATGATAATTTTCAGATTATTCGGTTGGATACAGCTGGATTACTGAGCAAAGGAGACATAACAGGAAGTAAAGGGGGGATTGTATCCTCCTTAGGTTTTGTTGTTAAATATGATAGCAGGGATAATTTATTTTATCCAACGAAAGGATACTTAGCTGAGTTTTCATTTCAGGTAGATGACAAAATTATTGGAAGTAGTTTTAGCAATAATCGCATAATTTTTGATGGATCAGCCTATTTTACGAATGAAATCAAGCATACAGTGGCTTTAAATTTTTACTCTGTTATTGGAAATGGGGATATTCCATTTAATCAAATGGCATTATTAGGAGGTGCAAAAAAAATGCGAGGATTTTATGAAGGAAGATATAGAGACAAAAATTTGTTAATGCTTCAAACTGAATACCGAATTCCACTTTTTTGGAGATTAGGTGCTGTGGTTTTTATTAGTACAGGAAATGTATCCGATAAGGTTTCCAATTTTAATGTAAATCAATTTAAATTGGCCTATGGCGGTGGTTTAAGAGTTCTACTAGATAAGAAACAGAAAATTAACATTCGCTTTGATATAGGATGGGCTGAACCCAAACCTAATTTTTATCTTACTGTAACGGAAGCTTTTTGATGACTGAACAAAAAAATATAGTATTTAAGTTAGGGGTTATTTCTATAACCACTTTTCTTTTTTATTTTCTTCTTTCATATTACATAAAAAGAAATGATACATTAGTATTACTTGGCATAGTTGGAGTTTTATTCACTATTTATTTCTATACATTATTTCAAAAAGATTTAATAAAGTCGCGTCTCCATTTTTTTATATTTATTGCATTTGCCTATAGATTAATTTTCATTTTTTCAACCCCTAACCTTTCAGATGATTTTTATAGGTTCATATGGGATGGTCGATTAATAAAATCAGGAATCAATCCGTTTTCCTATTTACCAGATAATGTCCTACAAAACCAATTGCTGTCAGGCCCTACTAATGTTGAGTTATTTCAGAAAATGAATTCCCCACATTATTATTCCGTTTATCCACCTATATTGCAGTTCATTTTTTACATCTCAGTTAAATTTTCTTTTGGAAATAATTTTATTGCAATAATCTTTTTAAGATTATTTATTTTAATTGCAGAGATAGGAACCTATATCTATATCAAAAAAATTATAACCTATTTAAATTTAGAACGTGAAAAAATATTATGGTACTTTTTGAACCCCTTAGTAATAATAGAGCTTTCAGGGAATATACACTTTGAAGGTGTTATGTTATTTTTTATAACCGCATCATTCTATTATTTACTCATAAGTAAGTTAAAGTTTTCATCTGTTTTATTTGCGCTGGCGGTTTGCACGAAATTAATCCCACTAATTATTCTTCCTTTAATTGTAAAAAAAATAGGACTTAAAAAGGGGATAATCTATTCGTTGATTTCATTAATGGTAATCGTCATCCTGTTTCTACCTTTTATCGATAAGCAACTTATGCTAAATATTGGGAATAGTATTGGATTATATTTTCAAAAATTTGAATTTAACGCAAGCTTTTATTACCTGTTGCGTGGTATCGGATATCACTTTATTGGATATAATGCCATCGGTGTAATTGGAAAGATACTGCCTCTTTTATCTTTCTTCTTTATTCTCTTAATTTCATTACGGTTGAAAAATGAAAGTGGCGATTACGCCTTTTTTGCTAAGGCTTTGAATATCTTATTAATCTATTATCTTTTCTCGTTAATTGTACATCCTTGGTACGTAACTTTTTTGGTATTGGTAAGCGTATTTACCAACAAAAAATTTGCATTAGTCTGGTCAGCATTAATTTTTAGTACTTACATAACGTATAATACTATTCCTTATAAGGAGAATTTGTGGGTAGTTTTGTTAGAATATTTTGTAGTCTTAATTGCTTTTATATTTGAGAAAAGACTAAAAACCATTAATATTTTTAACTAGAATCCTTGAGCGATCAAATGAAATTATTTTTTTCTTTTCAAGTTCATTAAATACTGTTGTTACAGTTTGCCTACTAGTTGCAGTTAATTTGCCAATATCCTCATGAGTAAGATTCAACTTTATCTCAATTTCACCCTCCAGCGTTTTTCTGCCTTCATCATTAGCAAGATCCTTAATAAAACATTTTACACGTTCATCAGATGGCTTAAAAATTAAAGACTCAAACCTGCTCTGTATCCTCTTGAATCTAAAGCCTATTATTTTTGTAATCCTAAGACTGAAACTTGAATCTTTTTGCATTAATTCGTGAATGATTTCTGAAAATATTGTACACAAAAGGGTGTCTTCCGTTGCTTCGGCAAATTCTTCTCTTTTGGAATCAGAGTCAGTTATAGCAGATTCTCCAAATATTTCTCCAGGGCCTAAAATGGCGATTATTATTTCTCTTCCATCTTCTGAAAGTCTAGAGATTTTCACCTTACCTTTTTTAATTAAAAACACAGAGTTTGAGTTTTCCTCCGGAAAATAAATTATTTGTTTTTTAGGTACCTCCTTCATTTTTGAGGATTTATCTAATCTCATTAGCTCCTTCATTGGAAGGGTCTTCATTAGATTAAAGTTCTCAAAATACCATAATTTTGTTTTTTCTTGTCCCATTCAACAAATATATGAAAATCAATGAATTGAAAAATATAAACGTGGTTATTAAAGAATTATTGTGTTTTAGTACACAAATGCTATAGAAAAGCGAGGTGGTTAAGGAAAAGATATGCGAGCTTTTCAAATAAGGTGGGAAACATACTAAAAAAGTGAGCCATGAATCAGCAAATGAAATTTACTAGTCAAAATTGACAGTTATCTGTCAAAAGATATCTATAAGGCGTACAATTTTAAGCATATCTTTGTACAGGATACTTCGACATTTAGTACCTCCGCCTGACAAAGGATCAGTGAAAACCGGCTAAATCCGTATCATCAGTGTTCCAATTTCAATTACTTCTTCTGTTTTAAAATTAATCGCAACGATGAATCTTTAGTTAAGTAACTCCATGCCCAGTTAAAAAAGATCGACAATTTGTTACGCACACTTAATATTAGCATGAGGTGCAAAAACATCCACACGTACCAGGCAAAAAATCCTTGAAATTTAATAAAAGGCAAATCAACAACTGCTCTGTATTTGCCTATGGTTGCCATCGATCCTAAATCTTTGTATTCGTATTCTTTTTGAGCTTTCCCTTTCAACAAATTTAAAAAATTAGAAGCCAAATTTTTCCCCTGATTAATGGCTACATTTGCTAATTGTGGATGTCCGTTAGGATATAATGGGGTTTCCATATAGGCTATGTCTCCAATAGCATAAATGTTTTGTGTGCCGGTAATTTTGTTGTAGCGATCTACCTTATAACGATTTCTTACCATGTTTTCTGGCGGAAGCCCTTCAATAACATTACCGGTTACTCCGGCAGCCCAAATTAAATTACTGGTTTGTATGGTTTCGCCTGTATTTAATGTAGCCGTTTTTCCGTCATAATTTGTCACAACCGTTTCTGTTCTAATAATAACACCCAGTTCTTCCAGGTATTTTCGGGAGGCTTTTTTTGATTCTTCGCTCATGCTATTGAGCGTGTTTTTACTGCCATCTAGTAAAATCACTTTTAGTTTTGAGAAATCAATATGCGGATAATCTCTTGGTAAAATATGACTTTTCATTTCCGAAAAGGCCCCTGCTAATTCAACGCCCGTTGGGCCGGCGCCAACCAATACAATATTTAATAGCGCATCTTTCTCCCCATCTTTAGCGGAAATAATTTTCTCAAAACTTAGTAAAATATTATTCCTTATCTCAATCGCTTCCTCTGTTGTTTTCATCGAAAGCGCATGTTTGCTGATTTGTTCATTCCCAAAAAAGTTGGTTTTGCAACCGGTGGCAATCACTAAATAGTCGTAATCAAATTCGCCGATCGTTGTTTCAACTTTGTTGTTAGCCGCAACAATTTTTGTAACTTCTGCCAGTCGTATCTGAATATTGTCTGATTTTTGAAAGATCTTTCTGAACGGAAAGGAAATATTGGAAGGCTCTAAACGGGCGCTGGCTACCTGATAATACAAGGGCTGGAACTGGTGATGATTTTGTTTATCTATTAACAAGACATCAAATGAGCGGTTGTTTAATTGTTGTGCTAAATGCAAGCCTGCAAAGCCACCGCCAACTAAAATAATTTTTTTTCGTTGTTCCATGATAATAAAATTTACACTAGAACAAGAGTTTAAGTTGTACTAGTTGTTAGGTATAGTTGGAGGTGTGTTGTTTTTTTCTTTTTCCTCCATGATCTTGCGTTGTCTTTTATAAATATAAACTCCGCCCATTAATAAGGCAGCGAAAATAAATAAGCCTATCATTCCCCACACCAAACCACTGGTGGAACGAACAATAATTAAGAAAACAATAGCCACTAAAAAAATGGTGGCCAATTCATTAAATAAACGTAGTTTAAATGAAGATGCTTTAAAAATGCCCGCTTTCTGTTGCTTGTAATAGGCATGGCATTGTAAGTGATACAATGCCAGTAACCCTACAAAAATCAGCTTTAACCACATCCACGGAAAGGTTAATATAGCGGGATTTAATAATAGCATCCAGATGCCAAACACAAATGTTCCTATAAAAGCAGGCCAGGTAATAATAAACCACAGTTTTTTTTGCATCAGGGTTAATTGTGTGGTTAGAATGCCTCTGGCAGGCTCTTCTTTTTCATTAGCTTCTTTGGTGTATATAAATAACCTCACCATGTAAAATAAGCCTGCAAACCAGCAAACCACAAAAATCACATGAAGAGCTTTGATATATAAATAATCCATATTATTTTATTTAACACAAAGGTAGTATTTTTACACTCATAAAATAAAAAACACATGAACGGGAAAACAGCCAAAGAATCGCTAACGGTTAATACAGAAGTAGTAATGCCAAACGATACCAATCATATAGGAAACTTATTTGGTGGAAAATTGCTACAATGGATGGATATTACCTCTGCTATTGCCGCCGGAAGACATAGCAACAGAGTGGTGGTAACGGCATCTATTAATCATGTGTCGTTTGATAATCCCATTAAACAAAATTCGGTTGTTACACTGGAAGCTAAAGTTTCTCGTGCCTTTACCAGTAGTATGGAAGTTCATATTGATGTGTATGTAGAAGACAGAATCACCGGAAAGAAAACCAAGTGCAACGAAGCCATATTTACCTTTGTGGCTATTGATCAAAATGGGGCACCTTTACCCGTTCCTCCATTAATTCCTGAAACCGAAGAAGAAAAAAGAAGATATGAAGGTGCTTTGCGCCGCCGACAATTATCGCTGATACTGGCAGGCAGAATGAAACCGGATGATGCTACGGAATTGAAAGCCTTATTTATGCAGGATTAATAACTAACGGAACAAGGCCTTAGAGGAATCTCTAAATTCGGATATTACTCAGATCAATGTCATTCATGCATTTGAAATGTCCTTTGGGGCATTTTTTATAACCCAGTTTAGAACAAGGCCTGCAGGATAAATTGTTCACTTCCAGTAATTGAGAATTTTTGCCGGCTAAATAGGGTCCCATACCAAATTCGGGAATAGTATTGCCCCACAATGAAATAATATCCTTTTTATAAGCTGCGGCAATATGCATTAAGCCGGTATCGGAGGTGATCACTTTTTTAGCTTGTTGAATAATGGACGCAGACTGATTAATGGTTAACTTGCCACACAGATTAATGGTTTTATTTTTATGCAATTGATAGACCTGTTCAGCAATAGCAGCATCTTCTTTTCCTCCCAGTAATATTACCGGAAGTGAACTCCTGGCACAGATGTCTTTTAGTTTATGACCAGGAATTTGTTTGGTATAATAAGAACCGCCTACCACCAGGGCATGATACTCGCCGTGAAACAAAGATGGTAAAGAAGATTGTATGTCAATCTCATCTTTTTCACCAATAAAATAATCCAGACCTTTTCCATCGTTCTTAACACCAATAGGATCAACTGCTTCAAAGTATCTGTCAACAATATGCTTATCGGGCAATTGGTTGATTTTTAAATGTACAATTAAAAATTTTTCCCAGTTCAGCTTATTGAAGGAAAATGATTTTTTTCCTAAAGCTGTTTTTAATTTGAGTGTTCTGATATTGTGATGCAGATCGATCACATAATCATAATTCTCTTTTCGTAATTGAGGAATCACTTCTGAAAGCGAGTCTTTCATTGTGAATAGTTTATCGATGTAGATGTTGTGCTCAATTACAGATTGAAAGCTCTGCTTGGTCACAAAATGTAATTCAATATCATTCAGCTGTTGTTTAATGCAACGTAAAACCGGCGTCGTTAAAACGATATCGCCAATGGAGCTAAAACGAACAACTAAGATTTTCAAAACAACATTTATTTAGGTAAAAGATGAAATTCGGTTTTCTTGCCATTAACATCAAATGATCTTAACCACAATTCTTTTTCATAAAGTTTCAAGATTTGCCATGAACTGGAAGATGGCACATTTCCATAGGAAATGGAAGAAGGACTTAAATTGAGATCTTTTTTATTGGAAGAAAAAGACCAGAAACCGCTTTCGGTATTTGTAATATTACCAATGTTAGGAACTGTCACAAAATAGGTAATGGTATAACTGCCGCTTTTATTAATATTCAGGGTATAATCATGCAATATATTGGTATAATAGGCTGTTGAATCCACATCGTTGATCTTTAACTCGCTCACTTTCCAGCTGTTAGAGATTCGTTCTTTTTTGCTTCTGAAACTAATGGCAGGACCTTCCGGATACTTTTTACATTCTGTAAATAATAAGATGGAACTTAAAAAAATAAATGCCAGTAATGTCTTCATGATGCTTAAATTTGTAGAACAAAAATAACCATTTTTTTGATGTTTATAGATACACATACCCACCTTTACTCGGAAGAATTTAATGAGGATCGATTTGATAAGATCAAAGAAGCGATATCAAAATCGGTTACTAAATTCTATATGCCAAATGTTGATAGTACAACTATCGATGGCATGTTGGCTCTGGAAGTTCACTTCCCTGAACAGTGTTTACCTATGATGGGATTACATCCCTGTTCTGTAAAAGAAAATTACAGAGATGAATTGGAGGTCGTAAAAAAATGGTTGGATCTGAGAAGGTTTGCTGCTATCGGTGAGATTGGTATGGATCTGTATTGGGATAAAACATTTATAAAAGAACAGGAGCTGGCATTTAAGGAACAAATTTTCTGGGCTCTTGAATATAATTATACAGTTGTGATTCATTGCCGGAATGCCTTTGATGAGATCTTTGCCATTTTGCAATCTTTCGAGAAACTACCAAAAGGAGTCTTTCATTGCTTTAGCGGGGATTATATACAGGCACAAAAAATTTTATCGCTTGGTAATTTTAAATTAGGAATTGGCGGAGTGGTAACCTTTAAAAATTCGGGACTGGATAAGGTGGTTGAGCAATTGCATTTGAGGGATATCGTTTTAGAAACGGATGCTCCGTATTTGGCGCCGGTTCCTCATCGCGGCAAAAGAAATGAAAGTGCTTATATTCCTTTGATTGCCGAAAAGATAGCACAGTTAAAACAGGTATCTGTTGAAGAAGTAGCAGAGATCACCTCCCAAAATGCTTTAGAGATTTTTGAGAACTAACGCTTTCATATCGTCTCCTTTTGTTAAAGCCTTAGTCTATGCTAATGTTTTTATTGCTATCTGTGCCTTATCGCAGGTATTACTAACGTACCACTTATTTCCCTTTCCGGTTAATTTTTCAAATAATGCATATCTCGTCTTTGTATTGCTATCTACCTATTTGCAGTACAACGTACAAAGAGGGTACTATGTGGTCAATCAAAGCAATGTGCATTCCGAAAGAGCCCAATGGACCATACAGCATAAAAAAACAATGCTTTACAGCATAGGGGCTTCTTTGTTGATTGTTCTGTTTTTATGTAATAACCTTAGCTACTTATCTATCGGTATTATGATTGGTGCCGAGGTTGTATCTACATTATATTACCTGCAGCCCTTTAATTTAAGACGACACGGATACATCAAACCCTTTTTGATTTCGTCGGTATGGGTAATCAGTTGCAGTCTGGTTCCTCTTATCGAAAACCAGCTGTTCACGGCACACAGTGTATGGTTTTTAATATCACAGTTTTGCTTTATCTCGGTATTATGTATGCTGTTTGATATCAAAGATAATCAGGCAGACTTAGTATCGGGAGTAAACACTTATGCCAACAGATTTGGCGTAATGGTTACCAAAACCATTTGCCTGTTATTGATGGCTATAGGCTTTACGTCGTTTTATCTGTTCAAGCATGATTCCGGGGCCCTAGTGTCTTCTGTCATTCTGAGACTCTTTGTGATTGCAACCATCCTTTTTACCAGTGATAAAAGACATTCCTTTTATTACTACCTGTGGGTTGACGGGCTTTTGATCATCCAAACCATCCTGTTTTTTATATAGCCGTTCCCGGGATTCAGAAACAGATTGATTTTCAGCATCTTTTTTATTTTCCAATTCATCGATTCATCGTTTCAAAAAGTTAATTAGTCTGAAAATGCTATTTAACTGTCAAATTGTTTTGCTTTTATCAAAATTTTAATTATATCTTTATATAACAAATTAAGAACTCGCTCACTCAATAAAACACATATTTTAATCATTAAAACCATGATTGCAGAAGTTGAAACCCATAATTTAGCCGAACCCCTTAAGGCCTTTTTTGGCTTTGGAGGCTTTAAAGGAAACCAGGAAGCTATTATCAATAATATCCTTAATAAACAGGATACATTTGTGATTATGCCTACCGGTGGAGGTAAGTCTTTATGTTACCAGTTACCGGCTATTATGAGCGAGGGAACGGCTATTATTGTTTCACCTTTAATTGCGTTGATGAAAAATCAGGTGGATGCCATCCGGGGCTTTAGTAACGAGACCGGAATTGCCCACTTTTTGAATTCTTCTTTAAATAAGTCAGAAATAGCAACCGTTAAAAAGGATGTTTTATCCGGAAAAACTAAATTGTTGTATGTAGCTCCCGAAACCCTAAATAAGGAAGATAATGTGGAGTTCTTCTCTGAATTTAAAATTTCCTTTTTTGCTATCGACGAAGCGCATTGTATCTCTGAGTGGGGGCATGATTTCCGTCCGGAATACCGTCGTTTACGTCCCATTATTGATAAATTAGGCTCTGTGCCCGTAATGGCTTTAACAGCCACAGCAACGCCTAAAGTTCAGCACGATATCCAAAAAAATCTCGGAATGCTGGATGCCGGTTTGTTTAAGTCATCATTTAACAGAGAAAACCTGTATTATGAGGTGCGCGCCAAGCAAAATGTTATCAAGGAAATTATTAAATATGCCAAGCAAAATACAGGAAAATCCGGTATTATTTATTGTTTGAGCCGTAAAAAAGTAGAAGAAGTAGCTCAGGCTCTGATCGTGAATGGTGTAAAGGCAGCACCATACCATGCAGGACTGGACGCCAAGGAACGTGCTAAAACACAGGACGGATTCTTAATGGAAGATATTGATGTTATTGTGGCCACCATTGCCTTTGGGATGGGAATTGATAAACCGGATGTACGCTATGTGATTCACCACGATATACCTAAGTCATTAGAAGGTTATTATCAGGAAACCGGCCGTGCAGGTCGTGATGGCGGCGAAGGAAACTGCCTGACCTTTTACAGTTATGATGATATCATGAAGCTGGAGAAGTTTATGAAGGATAAACCGGTAAATGAACAGGAAATAGGGAAACAAATGTTGTCGGAAACGGCCTCTTTTGCCGAAACTTCGTCTTGCCGCCGTAAATTTATCTTACATTATTTCGGAGAAGAATTTGACGATGCTAAATGTAATGAGATGTGTGACAATTGCCGCCATCCAAAACAAAAATTTGAAGCGCAGGATGATTTGATCCTGGCAATTAAAGCCGTAAAAGAAAGTAAAGAAAAACATAAAGTTAAAGACATCATTAACTTGTTAATGGGAAATTTAACGGCTACCGGAAAATCATACAAGCACAACGAGTTAAAAACATGGGGTGAAGGCGTAGAAGCAGATAAAGATGATAAATTCTGGAATGCGGTTATGCGTCAGGCTATTGTAAACGGCTTCTTTGCAAAGGATATTGAGAACTATGGCCTTGTAAAAATTACCGATAAAGGAAAAGATTTCTTAAAAAATCCTTTCAGCATCAAGTTTACAAGAGACAATGATTTTAGTAATGCCGAAAGCGATGGTGATGAGGATATAGTTGGCGGAAAAGGTGCAAACAGTACAGATGAAGTATTGTATGCCATGCTAAAAGATTTGACGAAGAAAATAGCTAAACAAAACAATTTACCTCCTTACATTATTTTCCAGGAGCCGTCTTTAGAAGAGATGTCGATCAATTATCCGATAACGATGGAAGAAATGGCAAAGATAACTGGAGTTGGTGCCGGAAAAGCGGCAAAATACGGTAAACCGTTTTTAGAAGTCATTAAAAAACATGTGGAGGATAATGAGATAGAACGTCCTAGCGATATGGTCATTAAATCGGTAGTGAACAAATCCGGCTTAAAGGTTTTTATTATTCAAAACATCGATAGAAAAGTAAGCCTGGAAGATATGGCTAAAAATAAGAACCTGAAGATGAATGATCTATTAACGGAAATTGAAACTATTGTAGATTCAGGAACAAAATTAAACATCAATTACTACATCGATCAGGTGATAGACGAAGATAAAAAAGATGAGATTTATGAGTGCTTACGGGAAGCAGAGACCGATGATATCAATGCGATCCTGAAAGAACTGGGAGAAGATGAATACAGTGAAGAAGAAGTAAGATTAATGCGCATTAAGTTTATCAGCGAGTTTGGTAATTAGTGTTTTTAAGTTTTTTGTTCTGAAAAAGCCGTCCGCTAAATAGCAGGACGGCTTTTTTGTTTTTAGCATACTTTGGTTAATAAAACATGAGCCTTGTTTTACCAAATCGTTGATTTTTAGTAAATTCGCATGTATGACATCTATATCTAAAAAATCTCAGGCAGATAGCAAACACAGTTTAGCTATCATTTGCTCTTCATTTAAAAATAAAGCAGACTATTCTCTTACAAAAGAACAAGCCGACTATATCGCTCATGATATTAAAACCCATGATAAAAAATTTGTTTGTATCAATACCTTGTCACGATTTGTATGCGTGATCATTGTAGACGAGAAAAAAAATCATTATACCTCTTTGGAAAGTCTTCGTAAACACGGAGCCACTTTAACCGACAGCATTAATACCGAAAAGCGTGCCGCCGTTTCCATCGTTAACGAATTAAGTAACTCCGACTACTCGCTGGCATTAGCAGAAGGAATGGCACTGGCAAATTATCAGTTTATCAAACATAAGCCGAGTGCTAAAAAGAATGCCAATACATTATCAACGATTCATGTGGTAGATACAAAAGCAACAACAGATCAACTGTCTAATTTATCGATTGCTATTGATGCAACGTTAAAAGCACGGGATCTGGTGAATGAGCCGGTAAATGTTTTGAATGCCTCTGATTTGGCTGATGCTTTTAAAGCTATGGGAAAACAGGCTGGTTTTAAAGTAGAAGTGTTCAATAAAGCCAAGATCAAACAATTAAAAATGGGAGGCTTACTGGCTGTTAATCAGGGAAGTGTTGATCCACCAACGTTTTCGGTGATGGAATACAAACCAAAGAATGCCAAAAACAAAAAGCCTTATGTGTTGGTAGGTAAAGGGGTGGTATACGATACCGGTGGGTTAAGTTTAAAGCCAACACCCAACAGTATGGATTTAATGAAGTGTGATATGGCCGGAGCAGCAGCAGTTGGCTGTACGATGTACGCCATTGCCAAGGCAAAATTAAATGTTCATGTAATTGCTCTGGTTCCTTCAACAGATAACCGCCCGGGCTTTAATGCCTTTGCGCCCGGAGATATCATTACCATGATGGATGGAAGTACCGTGGAAATGCTGAACTCTGATGCAGAAGGTCGTATGATTTTAGCAGATGCCTTGCATTATGCCAAACGCTATAACCCGGAAATGGCTATTGAACTATCTACGTTAACCGGTGCAGCAGCAGCAGCAGTTGGTCAGTATGGTATTGTGAGTATGGGAACAGCAACTGATGAGCAAAAGACAAAACTAACAGTGAGCGGATTGCGTATGCATGAGCGCTTGGCTGAATTTCCATTCTGGGATGAATACGATGAGTTATTAAAATCGGATATAGCTGATCAAAAGAATTTAGGCGGGCCATACGGCGGGGCTATCACAGCCGGAAAGTTTTTAGTAAAATATACCGATTACCCTTACATGCATTTTGATATTGCAGGACCTGCTTTTGTTACGGGGAAAGACAGCTACAGAGGAAAAGGCGGAACCGGTTACGGTGTCAGATTATTATTTGATTTCTTTTCTAATTTATAGAGATTGAAATTTTTACTACATATCATGTTATTTTGTTCGGTGTGGAGTTATGCCCAAACTAATACCGGCGAATCCTTGATTGTAGTGCATTATGACGCAGCCAATAAAGCTAATCTTGGTCAGTTGATTTACCGCTATAACTTTATAAACAACGTGTATGCAGGCCGGGAAGAATTACTATCTGTAGTTGGCCGAAAAGACAACAAAGACTACGTGCGCTGTGATAAGGGCGAAAACACGTTGTACAAAGACCGCTATTTGGTGTCGGGAATAGGAAATGTGATTGATCTGAAAGAAAAAAAAGTAGTATACGATGGCACCGGAAAATTGGTGCGTTGCTCAAACGATAGTATTATCTTTTTTGTTAATGATATCTTTAAAGGAAAGTATTATGCCTACTTTGATGTGAATACAAATACGTATTCGGAAATCAAATCGTTAACCTTTAAAGCTATCAAAGGCCAGGATGTGGAGTTTGATCGAACCAAATCGCCTTATAAGTTGTTATATTACCCTCAAAACAAACCAAAGGTTGTGCTGATGGAAGATGCCGGACACGGAGGTGTAAGCTCTAAAGATAAAAAAACGGATATTCCTATTTATTGGATAGATAATAATACCTTTATCTTTCCTAATATAAAAATCACGGATTTGGAAGGAAGTATTGTGAAATATGATATATCTACCAAAACTTCCAAAGTGATTGGTACATTTAATTCAACAGCTAACGTTCCGGCTACTTACCAATTAGTAAATAGCATTGACTGTTATATAGAGTTTTATTTTAAGAATAAATTATATTGTATCAATCCAACTAAAGAGACCATGCTTTTATCTAACTTTAAAGAAGTAGATAAAAATTTTTCGATTGAGGTAGAACCGAAATCAACAGGCAGAGCTATTTATTATAAAGGAAAAGATATTGGAAGAAATCATTTTGAAATACAGAACTTTAAAACTTCTGCAAACTATGCCGCATTGGTAAAAGAAATTGTGATGGGCGATGAGTCTTATCAACAGGGATTATGGGTATTTAACGTGTCCAAATTAAAATGGGAAACTATTGATGCTGAAGAAGTAGCTTCTTTGGTAGGGTGGATAAAAAAATAAATTATGGTAGAAAATAAAATAGTAGTAGGGATATCTCAGGGAGATCTAAACGGAATAGGATTGGAAATTATTTTAAAAACATTGTCGGAGCCGGGTTTGGCAGAAATCTGCGTTCCGGTATTATTCAGCTCTCAAAAAACGGTATCGTATTTCAGAAAGATGTTGAATCTGGAAGAATTCAATTTTAATCCCCTGAGAGATTTTAATCAGGTCCACACGAAAAAACCCAATGTGTTTATTTGTTACGAAGAAGAAGTAACGATAGAAATGGGTAAACCCACTACCTTGAGTGGCAAATACGCGAAGCTGTCGTTAGAAGCAGCTACACAGGCCTTATTGGATAAGAAAATAGACGTGTTGGTAACAGCACCTATCAATAAGCACAGCATGCAGGAAGCAGGATTTAATTATCCCGGACATACAGAATATTTAGGTTACAGGGCACGTTCCTGTCAAAAATATTTCACAGCATATCACCACTGAAAATGTATTGTCTAAAATAAATCAATTGCATGCTTCATTGATAAAAGATTTCGGTATTCGTAAACCAAAGATCGCTGTATTGGGATTAAACCCTCATACGGGTGAGAATGGTGCTATTGGCGATGAAGAAATAAAATCGATCATACCGGCTATTCATAAGGCCAAAGAAACCATGATGGTTTACGGACCCTATTCGGCAGACGGTTTTTTTGGAAATAATACACAATCCCAGTTTGATGGTGTATTAGCCATGTATCATGATCAAGGATTAATTCCTTTTAAAACACTGGCATTTGGCGGGGGCGTTAATTTTACGGCAGGATTAAATTTTGTCCGTACCTCTCCGGATCATGGAACGGCGTATGATATTGCCGGGAAACAAATTGCCGATGAGTCATCGTTCAGAGAAGCACTTTACATGGCGATCGATGTCTATAGAAAAAGACAGTTATTAGAAGAGATCTCCTCTAACCCTCTGGCTTTTTCTCCTATGAAAAAAGAAAGGGGATAATTTCACCGATTACTGATACCATACGATTTTTGATTCATAAGGATTTCTTCTCATTTGTCCTTCTATGATTATCCAAATATTTGCCTGAGATTTATGGAATAATTGATATTTTTGTTGCGACAAAAAACCAGTTTTTGCATGAAAAAAATTTCAACGTTTTTATTTCTGTTTGGGTTGTCTTTACCCGCCATTTCGCAGGAAGATACTACTGAATTATTCAATAAACAAAAGGGCGAACCACTTGACGGCATGGATTGTAGTTGGTGGAATGGAGGAGACAGAAGATCGAAACCGACTTTGGCAGGTAAATATTTTACGCCAACAGTGATGGTAGATGCCAATTACTCATATGATTTTAATGACCCTATTGATAATACGGTTGTAGGATCTACGGCCATTGCCCGAAATAATGAAATGGAAGTTTCGGCGGTGCATCTGGGCGGCGATTTTACTTACAGAAATGCCCGTGCCCATGTTGTTACGCAGTTTGGAACCCGTTCATCATTGATACCAAGAAATGATTATAGCGTGTATAAAGGACAGTATCAATTGGCTGATATGTACCGCTACCTGGCAGAAGCTAATGCGGGTTATCATTTTAATGTGCTGCACGGAATTAATATTGATGCCGGTATGTTTATGTCTTATCTGGGCTTAAACTCGTATTATCAGGTTGAAAACTGGGAATATCAGGCTTCATTTACCTCTGATAATACACCCTGGTTTTTTAATGGGATAAGACTACAGATTTTCGCTACCAAAAAATTGAAAATAGAGCCATGGATCATTAATGGCTGGCAAAGCTATGGCATGTATAATCACCAACCGGGAGTGGGTGGTAATATTACCTGGTGCCCGAATGAGAATGTAAAAATGCTGACAAATGATTATTATGGTGCTGATGCGGCAGGTATTCCTCAACGAAAACGGTTTCATTCGGATAATAGCCTCTTGGTGCGTTATTTTAATCGTCCTGCATCCAGGGGCATTAGCAAGATGGCTTTTTCTTTTACAGGAGATTTTGGTTTTGAAAAAGGCGGAGGTGTAAACGGATTGAAGAACGGGGATTCTATTCATGGACCTGCTCAGTATTTTGTGAGTCTTATGTTTTATCATCGTACATGGTTTGCTAAAAATCATTTTGCCTGGACATTTGGCGGAGGGTATATGAATAATCCCGGACGTTATTTGGTGCTTTTACCACCGGGTCAGGCCAGTTCTTTGCCAAACCCTAATAATCCTACACAAACTGCCGGAGCGTATCCTTATAGTGCTAACCCTGGCGATCCTTTTTCAGGATTTGATTGTTCTACCAATATTGATTGGATGCCAAATCAACATATTGCGTTTAGATTAGAGTATGTGCACAGAGAATCCAGTGTGAATTATTTTGCAGGCCATGGAGGTGTTACATCGCCAAGTGGATATACAACCACCAATTTGCCGGCAGATTGGAAACCGGATCTGGTAAAATCGGATGACCGAATTATTTTTGCGGTATTATTCCGATTATAAATCGTTTAAAATAAAAGAGAAGAAACACTAATGTCGTTTCACAATGGAACTGAATTCCAGAAATTCAGATACGCGGTCTGATGCAATAGGGATAGTTGTTTTGTTTTGCATGATTAAGTATCCCCCGTCGCTTTTTACATATTCGCTAACAAACGCATAGTTTATGATGTAAGATTTGTTGCATCTGAAAAAGTTGGCATTGGAAGACAATGCTTCTTCAAAGTTTTTTAGCGTGCGACTTACAATGATTTTTTCTCCTGAATCCAAAAAAACCTCTGTGTAGGTATTGTCGGCTTTTAAGTATATGATGGAATTGGTATCTAAAAATTTTACGCCATTACTTGTTGGAACTGCTATTTTATTAGCTGTTAAGCTGATATCAATATCCTTTTGTGTTTCTTTTTCAAATTTCTTTTTAAAACGGTCAATCGCTTTTACCAATTCTTCCGGTTCAATAGGTTTTAATAAATAATCGAACGCATTTATTTTGATAGCGTTTAAGGCGTATTGTTGATAGGCTGTTGTAAATATGATCGAGAAAGTAATTTCGTCTTCATTAAAAAAATCCAATAACTCTAACCCACTATGGCCGGGCATTTCTATATCCAAAAAAATCAAATCCGGTTTTAATTTTCGGATAGATTTTACAGCATTGGGAAGGTCTTCGCAACTATCAATGACATTCACATCCTGACAGGTTTCCTGCAGTATATTTTTTAGTAAGGTTCTTGCTCTTAACTCATCATCAATAATAATTGCTTTAATTTTTGCCATGATGTAAATATCTATGTTTGTTGAACGGAGATTATATCGGGTTAGTAAAAATTACTTTTGAGTTAGTGTTACCGGAATTATCAAATTAACAGTAGTACCTGATGAATGATCAAAACTATCAAATTTATCTGTTATTTGAACACTGGCCAAGGCATTTTTTAAGCTTAATATTTTAAACCGTTGCTCGTTGGCATTGGTAGAGAAGGAAGTGTGTTGATGGCTTTTTTTGAAATTGATTTCTTCTGATAATTTTCTACCTATACCATTATCGTCAATGGTAACATGTAGTAATTGATGCTTTATTTCGAATGTTATGTGTAGTTCTTTTTTTCCTTTTTTGTGCAAAAGCCCGTGTTTGATGGCATTTTCGACATAGGGTTGAATGAGCATGGGAGGAAACATCACAAAATCAGGATTAATGCTCGTGTGATTAAACATTTGAATAGAAAATTCAAAATCGTCGTTAAATCTTACCTTTTCAATATCCAGATATAATTGCAGTGTGCTGATCTCCTCAGACAAGGTTACCTGATCTTTCTCACTCATCTCCAGAATCAGTCGGGTAAGTTTGCTGAATTTTGACAAATAAGTAGAGGCGTTTTTTTTGTCTTCGCTATAAATAAAACTTTGTATTGTATTTAGTGCATTATAAAAGAAGTGAGGATTCATTTGAGCTTTGATGGCCTTTAAGGATGTTTTGTAATATTTCTGTTCGTTTTCAATTTTTTCATTTAGCAACTTGTTCTTGTGTTTTAATTCGTTAATACGCCATTTGGCAACAATAATAATGGAAAGAACGAATAACAAAATCCATATACTGATGAACCACCAGGTTTGCCAGTATGCTTTTTTGATAGAGAAACGTAGCGTGGTTTCTTTGAATTTTGCATGGCTTGTTTCTCCTAGCCTGAAAGTAATTTTGTAATCGCCGGGGGATAATGCGGATAGTTTTAAGGTTCGGGTTTGGTTGCCGGCTTTTTCCCAGGGCGACTCATTTATTTTATAGTATAAAGGAAAATTGAAATCAGTTTTGAAACTGAGGATGGAATAATTGATTTCTATATTATTTTGGGTATAGCTTAAATCGGGAGATCCGGATATGTCGATGGGCTTTGAGTTTGCCAGAAATGTATTTATGTAAAATAATGGCTTTACATCCTGATGGCCTATTGTGTTTAAGGATTCAGTGATAATGCCATTTTTAGTGATAATAATTAGCTGTTGCTTCCATAACTGTATGTCTGTAATATCATAATTAATTTTATGTTGAAGATGTAAGCTGATATTAGGTTCGGATAAATCAATGCTGTATAAATTTTGATGAGTTGTTAAAAACAAATAATGGTCACAGATTTTGATAAACATAACTACTTCGTTTTTTTCCAGTGAAGGAAGATGTAAGTAACGTGTGGTGGACTTTGTAATTTGAATGATGTCACCTCCTGATGATAGCCCGTAAATGACATGTTGGTAGCGACAAAGTTTGTTAATGTAAAGAGTGGCCGTGTCGATTTTAATTTCCCTGATGTTGGTTGGGGTAATCGCTTGAAGGCCATGACTGGTGCCAAAATAGATCGTGCTCTGTTGTGAATCATATTCTATGGATTTTGCCCTTGAGCCTAATATAAATCTTGAGTACGGTATATTGGTGCTGCGGTATTTATTGTAAAGATCTGTCCACTTATCATGTTTTTTGACATTGAGCTTATAAAGCGCACAGGTACCAGACATGGCAAACGCATAGTAGTTAGAATCAATAAGTTTAAGATCCTTTAAAGCTCCTACATTATGCCATGTGTTTTTTAAATGATCATCCAGAATTTCAATTTCGTTATTACTAATGATGGTGTTTTTATGTATAGAATCGTAATATAAAGTGCTGATCTCCTTATTATACGGACTTTTGTATATTTCGTGTATGGTTTTATCCGTTAAATTCACTTTATATAATTTTCCTTCACCCGCTCCCACATATAAGTCGTTGTTGATAAGCACGGATTTTATAGGATTAATAGATGTAAAGTGCTGTGTTGTTTTTAAATCAGGAACAAACAACAGCCCGTTGTTTAAGGTAGAAAACCAGAAGTTATTTTCACGATCCTTATATACGTAGCTTATATTGTAATCTTTAAAATAAGGAATCGTACCATTTACAGGAGCACCATGTTTATCGATTTGATAAGCTCCGTTTGCGGTGCAAAACCAATAAGAATCATGTGTGAATGAGGCACTTTGTATGTTGTTCAGTGCGATAGGAATCGTAGGGGAGATAGTATGATGGAGAATGGTAAAGCAATGTTTAAGGGGAATAGTATTTCTTGAATAAAAAATAATGTTTTGATCACTACTCATTAGATATGAGTAGCCATTGGCATTTAGTTCCTCGGGAATTTTGACAGGGTGATCTTCCAGTTTTTTATTGAGTACATGTAACACGGTATCATTATAAACATAATAGTTAGTATGGTTGCTGATTGTACCGGCAATTTTTTTAGTATTGATCCGGATATGTTTTTGTATGCGAAGTGTTTTAATATCATAAACATCTATTCCGTTTGATTGTATAATAAATAAATGATCATCTATTATTCCATAATTGAAATAACCGATAGGAGTGTTTTGTTTTAATAAATGAAGAGAGTCATTTTCTATGTAAAATACGTACCCGTCGAAATTTTGGTACCATATCCTGCCATATTTATCTTCCTGTATGTTGGTTCCTGATTTGCTGGATTGTAGCTTATTGCTGTAGGTGATGAACTCGAAACCATCATATTTCACCAACCCTTTATCGCAGCTAAACCACATAAATCCCTTACTGTCCTGAAATATATTGTAAATAGAATTACTTGGTAATCCGGAAGACTTATCGAGATGTGTAAACTGAGGATCCTGGCTTTTTACAGTTAATTGTAAAAATAACAGAAGAATTAAATATTTGACAGGATGTATGATATTACAAATATAGGAGATTAGCCATAATGTTATAGTTGTCAAAATCGGACTTGTCTAACCCAAAACCCACTTTTACTAACTGAATAATTTTTATGCTTTTTGACTAAACTACATTTACTCAAAAAAACATCATGAAAAAACTATTACTTTCTATTTCAGCATTGGTCTTTGGCTGTGTTCAGTTAAATGCACAAGCTCCTAATTTGTCGTTTTCTAATATTTACAAAGGTGCATCTACCACCACCGATTTTGGAACATCTGTTGTTGCATTACCAAATGCAGAAGTTGCTCTGGCAGGCTCGTCCGGAAACATCAATCCAAATCCCTTTAAAATCCAAACATCTACAAGTACGTTTGTGGGCAAGTACAATGAAGCGGGGGTTAATATTTGGTATTCGCCGTTGGGTGGTAATACAAGTGTAGCACAGGTAGCTACTGATGCAGCAGGAAATATTTATATAGTAGGTTCTTCTCAGGGAACGATTGCTTATTTTGGAAGTACGGGTATTTCAAGTGTAGGTACCAATACACTGGGTTCACAAAATATTGCTGTTGCAAAATATTCTAATGCAGGTGTTTTGCAGTGGGCCAAAGTAGTGGGCTCTTCCGGTTTTGAATACGGGACCGGGATTGCGGTGGACGCTAACGGTGATGTATATGTAACCGGTTATAATGACGGAACCGGTGCCGGTATAGTTGATTTTGAGCCCGGTAACGCTTCGGCTTCCTTTAGTATTTATGGCAACTCTTTTTTACTTAAGCTAACAACAAACGGAAATTACATTTGGCACAGAATCATTCCTGTTGGTGGATATAACTACCACAGTGTTTGTGTGGATAATAATAACGTTTATCTGGCATCACAGGCAGCAGGCTCCAATTTGAATATCAATCCGGCCGGCCCCACTTATACCGTAACAACGAATGGAGGCTCTTTTGACATTCTATTAGCGAAATTCAGATTGAATGGAACACTCGTAAATGCCAAAGTAATTGGTAGCAATGGAAACAATGACTATTCAAGGGGAATTGAGGTAAAAGGCAATCGTTTGGCGTTATTCGGATCTATTTCGGGTACTGCCATTAATATGAACGGATATTTAGCCACTCCTAATGTATCTGTGTCTACAAACGGAGCATCAAAAGATGGATTCATTGCAGTGTATGATACAAATCTGGTTTGCCAATGGGCAAAACCTGTTGGAACATCCGGTACACTTGATGAAACCTGGGGCGGAACTTTTGACAATAGTGGAAATGTGTTAGTAAGCGGTCAATACATGGGAACTGTGGCTCAGCCTTGTAATTTTAATATAGGTAGTGTGGGTACATTTACGGCTGCCAGTAACAGCACAAGTACTACAGATTATTTTTATGCCGCTTATAATGTATTAACAGGAACCTGTAGCTGGTTATATCATGATGGTATTTCAACAGCTAATGATAATGCTGCAGATATCAGTTTGGATGTGGATGGAAGAATCTGGGCAACAGGATTGTTTTCTTCTTCGGTTTCGGGAAGCGATATGTTTTTGAATAAGCATTTCTGTACATCAACGTATACGGTATCTATGAAACAAGATGGGATCAGTTTATCACAACTAAGTCAGCCTAACAGGTTTGATGCAAATGGATGTAATGCACAAAACCCTGTTTTTACAGCTATTGCCACGCCAAGTACAAATGTAAAGTATACATTCTATAATTTAAATGGAGCTGCAGTTGCTGGTAATTCGATGACTGCTATTACAACGAACCCAACGTATGCCTATTACGGAGGAAAATTATTGGTGAAGGATACGGTTACAAAATGTGAGCAGGTATTTGACTTTGTGTATGGAAATATAGGGACATCATCTTTAACCGTTAATGCATCTACAAACACAGCTTGTAGCGGAAGTTCTGTTACTTTAACAGGAAATTTTTATGGGCCATCAACCACTTATACCTGGATGCCGGGTAATATAGTAACAGGGCCAAACATGTATCAACAGGTATTTACCCCTACAACGTCTACAACCTATACGGCCATAGTTAATGATACATATTGTTTATGGAAAGCCTCTGCAACCGTAAATGTAAATCCTTTACCTGTTGTTGTTGCTAATTCCACATCTACTTTAGTTTGTACCGGACCCACCAACACATTTACCCTATCAGCTTCAGGAACAGCTACTACATTTACCTGGTCATCCGTTAATTATGGTTTAATAGGCTATAACGCATCATACACTCAAGGACCCGTAGCAACAAATACATTTGTTGTTACAGGATCTAATGGAACTTGTACTGCACAAAGTTCTGTGGTTGTTGTTGTAAGCCCTTGCACAGGAATTGATGAGCAATCTAATAGCAGTGAAATTTCAATTTATCCAAATCCTAATTCGGGCATATTATTTATCGACCTTGTTTCGTTATCAAATCATACAACGATTGAATTGACAGATGTGACCGGAAGAATTATTTTATCACACCCTGTACAATCTTTGCATGAACAGTTAAATATGACAGATCTTCATAGTGGAGTTTATTTTTTAACCCTTAAAACAGGAGAACGCTCTGTTATTCAAAAAATCATCCGACAATAAACAGATAAAATCAGCAAGTTCCGTCGAACTTGCTGATTTGTTTCCATTATCACGTAAATCAATCATGAAAAAATTCTTATTACTATTTTCAACAGTTGCAACACTGTTATCAAAACAAGCAGCTACAGCTCAATGTGCAAGTTCCAACTCGGTATCAACCAATAATCTGGTGTTTAATATGCCATTTACAAATGGAAGTGGGGCGGATATCAGTGGAAACAATCTGAATGCTACTCTGGTTTTAACCAGTAGTACTAATGATCACAATAATATTGGCCCTAATGCCATTACACTTAGCGGTAGTTTTAATTCAGGCGGAACAGTTGCGCATAATTCTGCGCTTGATTTCACCAATCAAATTACTTTAGCCACATGGATTAAAGTCAATAATTTCAGTGGAGTAAAACGAATCATTGATAAAATCAACGGCTCTGCTACAGGAAATTTTTTGTTAGACTTGAATGGTGGAAATTTACGTTTTTTTGTTGCTTCCGGTTCTGTTCAGGCTTCACCGGGAATTGCATTAAATACCTGGTTTCATGTGGCAGCTACTTACGACGGAACGACAACCTGTTTATATGTTAATGGAGTACTAAAAACAACATCTACCTCCATTACTGGTAATTTAGTGACTAATACAAGTCCTATGAAAATTGGTTTGGATCAAACAGGAGCAAACCCATTTGCAGGTGGCATTGATGATATTAAAATTTATGGAAGGTCATTAAGTGCAACAGAGATCGTGGATCTTTATCAATCGCCTGAGTTTGATGTGCAACCTCCGGCATCAGTAAACATGTGTATTAATCGCACTACGATTAGTGCACATGCCGTTTGCTCAGGAACCGTTGCTACCTATAAATGGAAAAAGGGGTCTGCTTATCTTTCGGATAACAGTATATATTCCGGAACAACTACTAATACACTTATTATTACTAACGGAGGAGTTCCTGAAACAGGAACCTATCAGCTGGAAGCATTTTCTCCGAATTGCATTTCTGCACTTTCTCAAACTATTGCAGTTAATACAGTGTCTCTGACAACTTTAAATAATGCGGGGCTGATTTTGAATTATCCGTTTAATAATCAATTGGGAAAAGATATAAGCGGAAATAGTTTGGATGCAACACTGGTAGGTAGCTACGGAACAGCAACAGATCAAAACAATAGCCCTAACAGTGCTTTGGACTTTTACAATGCCAAGACTCTAACACCTCATAATAATATCATGAATGTTACCAATCAGCTATCATTATCCTGTTGGTTCAAACCTTCTATTTTATCGGCAAATAGTTCAATTGGGCATAGGTTGATTGATAAATACAGCGGATCAAATGGATTAATATTAGATATAAATGCGTACCATATCCGATTTTTTTGCGGTTCGGCATTAGCAACCAGCACCTCTACTGTAGATATTAATACATGGTATCATGTAGCGGCAACTTACGACGGAACTAATATGAAAATTTATTTAAATGGTGTTTTAGATCAAACAGTACCATACTCAGGTAGTGTTGTATCAAACACGTCGGCTTTTACGATTGGGAAAGACCAATCCAATACGTCTGATTATTATGGCAGCATGAATGATGTGCGTTTTTATTCAAGGGCTATTTCACAGCAGGAAATTACGGATATGATACAAGCGGCTGATGTGATTGTATCTCCTTCAAACAGTGCACTATGTTTGGGGCAAAATGCTATTTTAGTTGCTTCTGCTTCTTCACCGGATATTATTTGGAAAAAAAATGGCGTTGCCATAGCTAATGGTGGAAATATTAGTGGCGCTTTAACCCCAACCTTAACAATCAGCAACCTGTCGGCTTCTGATTATGACACCTATTCATGCGAAGTGGTTCATAACTGCGTGACATCAATTCCTGCTGCTTTTAATGTTGTACAAAGAAATATAGTTACTGTTTCCAACTCCTGGTTATATTCTTATTACGCATTTAACAATGCTATTGGAACAGATTTCAGTGGAAACAATAAAAATCTTCCTTTTACATCGGGAGTTTCAAGCGTAGCAGATAAGGATAATAATGCCAATAAAGCCCTTAATTTTAACGGTACAAGTTCTTACCTCTACATGAACAATGATCCTGCAATGTATAACAATGGAAGTGCTACAACTTTTGCCATGTGGCTTAAGCCAACATCTGCCGGCAACCAGCGTATTATTGAAAAAAACGGAAGTTATTATGTTGATGTTAATGGAAGCGTATACAGATTTATTTTAAACACAGGGAGTGTGTTTAATACATCTGTTACACCAATCATTAATACATGGCAACACATCGCATTTACGTATGATGGTACCAATACTATGAAATTTTTTCTGAATGGTGTATTAACCAATACCATGTCAGCGGGTTCCATGTAGCCTGTAATACGGGCAGTGTGACATTAAATGCCACATCATTTTCTCCGGAAGCTGTTTCTTACCAATGGTATTTAAACGGAAATATCCTGAACGGGCAAACAAGCCCAACACTTAGCATTCCATCGCTGAATAATACAAATACAGGAGCTTATGTATGTACTTATTCAAACTTATGCTCCTCAATTCCTACTGATACGGCTATGGTTCAATTATTAACAGCAGGTGATGTTACTATTACGCCTAACCCTGCCGTAACATGCCCTGGCGTGCCACTTACGGTAACAGCTATATCGCCGGTGTCAGCATCTTCTTATTCATGGACTGTTGTAAATGGTTTGGTAATAAGCACAGCAAGTGCTATTACACCAACATTGAGCAGTGGTGCAGTCAGCTATACAGTATCAGTAGCAAGCGGTACCTGTATGGTTCAAACTGCTGTTACAGTTAGTGTTACAAGTTGCACAGGAATTGAAGAAAATCTACTTTCGGAAACATCTGTTTTTCCTAATCCTGTGAAAGATATGGTCACCATTCGTTTAAGTGAGTTGAAATCCGGACTTAAAGCGGATATACAATCAGTTGAGGGAAGAGTATTAAAAACCGTTTTGCTTGATTCGACAGAAAGTAAAATTTCTTTAGCAGAATTTGCGGAAGGTATATACTTTATCAGAGTACATTCAGGGAATGATCAAAGTACGTATAAAATTATTAAGCAGTAGTTAGTTTTTTCATGTGATATAGCTTAATAAAAAAAGCATCCGTCAACCGGCGGATGCTTTTTAATTTAATGAAGATCTATTAGTTTGCATTCTCTTCCCAGATCATTGCCAGATGCACAATGGTTTGTGTGGCTTTTTCCATGTCCTGCACACTAACCCATTCCAGCTTGCTATGGAAAGCATGTTCCCCCGCATAAATATTAGGGCAAGGTAACCCCATAAAGGATAAACGCGAACCGTCTGTTCCTCCGCGAATGCTTGATAATACCGGAGTAACGCCTGTACGTTTGATAGCTTCCAATGCATTTTCAACTACAAAATAACAAGTGTCCAAAACATCTTTCATGTTGCGGTATTGTTCTGTTACTTTAAATTCGTAGCTTGATTTTTTATAATTGGATAAAACAGATTTGGTAATCTCTTCTAATTCGGTTTCTAATGCTTTCAGAGTGGCAGTATCAAAGGCACGTATGATAAAATTGATCTCTACTTTCTCTAAACCGCCGTTAATGGCAACAGGATGCATGAAAGGTTGTTTCTTTTCAGTGGTTTCCGGAGTTTTATCTTTCGGAATACGGTTAATGATGTCGGCTGCAATTTTAATGGAGTGTTCCATTTTATCTTTTGCAAAGCCGGGGTGTGTAGGAATACCATGAATAGTGATAGTTACACCATCCGCACTAAAGGTTTCATTTTCCAGGTGTCCTAAACTTTCGCCATCCATAGTATAACCATATTGAGCACCTAGTTTTTTCATGTCAACATGATCCGTTCCTCTGCTGATTTCTTCATCAGGTGTAAATAAAATTCGGATAGCGCCATGCTTTATTTCAGGATGAGTCATTAAATAATGAGCAGCATCCATAATTTCGGCAAGGCCGGATTTATTATCAGCACCTAATAAGGTTGTGCCATCAGTGGTAATAATATCATTGCCAATTTGTGCAGCCAGATCAGGATGTTCGGTAAATTTGATGATTTGGTTTTTATCATTGGGTAATACGATATCTTTTCCATCATACTTTGTATGAATAATTGGATTTACATTTTCGCCACTGCAATCAGGCGATGTATCCATGTGCGAACAAAAACAAATGACAGGAACTTGTTTTGTTGTATTAGATGGAATAGTGGCATACACATAACCGTATTGATCCAGCTCAGCATCTGTGATGCCCATGGCGGTTAATTCTTCCACTAATAATTTACCTAAATTTTTTTGTTTCATTGTACTTGGAACAGTAGAAGAATTAGGATCAGATTGCGTATCAATTTTGGCGTAACGGATGAAACGCTCAGTTACTGTGTGTTTATAGGTTGTAAAGTCCATTTAAAATAGTTGTTTGAAGTAAGTTTTTTGTTATTAGATAATTTTGAATTAGAAGTAAATAATCTTTCTTCTGATGTTTTTTATCTTAAATCTAGTTCTATAAATTCTCAATAAAATAATTTGTAATTTTTTCCATTAAATGTGCTCTGTCTTTTCCAAGTACATTATGCTCATGTCCCGGATATACATAGTAATCTAACTGGATGCCTTTATCAACGGCTTTCTTTTGATATAGAATACTGTGTTGCCATACCACCACAGGATCCTGTGCTCCGTGGATCATCAATAATTTTCCTTTTAATTTATCTACATAGTTCAATAAATTATTTTTATCGTAACCTTCTTTATTATCCTGTGGTGAATCCATATAACGCTCTGTATACATGATCTCGTAGTAAGTCCAATCGATGACAGGTCCACCGGCGGCACCTACTTTAAATGTTCCCGGCGAACGCGTCATTAAGGTTGTGGTCATAAACCCACCAAAGCTCCATCCGTGAACACCAATTCTTCCGGCATCCACATAAGCTAAGGATTTTAGATATTCCACACCTTTCAATTGATCTTCCATTTCTTTGGTACCTAGCTGTCTGTGTGTTGCCTGTTCAAAAGCTTTTCCTCTATAGGACGTTCCTCTACCGTCTAATGTAAATACCATGAACCCTTTTTCTGCCATGTATTGATACCATAATTCGCCACCCGCCATCCAGGTATTAGTTACCATTTGCGAATGTGGGCCATTGTATAGATATACTAATACGGGATATTTTTTGGTGGAGTCGAAATTAACCGGTTTAAATAAACGGCAATACAAATCAGTGCCTTCACTGTTTTTGATTGTAAATAAATTCCAGCTTCCTGATTTGTAGTCTTTGATCGGGTTTTCTGCTTTATAAAAATTTACGGCTTTTTTAGTGGCTGTTTGGATGATATTATATTCTCTGGGAATATTTACGCTTGAGAAATTATCTATGAAGTAATTTGCTTTTTCATCTAATACGCAGGTGTGAAAACCGTTACCATAAGTTAACCGTTTTACTTCTCCGCTTTTTAAATTAACACTGTAAAAGTCCTGATTAACAGGGCTTTGGTCATTGGCATGAAAGAACAAACGTTCCCCTTTTTCATCAAAACCATTTTCGGCTTTTACTTCCCAGGCACCTTTGGTTAATTGTTTAATCAATGTGCCGTTGATATTATACAGATAAAAATGGTTGTAACCATCTTTACGGCTTTGCCAGATGAATTGCGAAGGGTTGTTCTTCACAAATAACATAGGATGTAAAGGTTCGGTGTATTTATCGTCGTGTTCTTCAAATAATGTGCGCACAAAGTTTCCGGTTGTTGCGTCATATTCATTTAGTTTCATGTCATTTTGAGTACGGCTCAAGACGGCAATATAAACGTGCTTCTCATCAGGACTCCAGGCAATGTTCGTTAAGTATTGTTCTTTGTCCCCTTCTGTTTTTGCATAAATGGTTTTATTTGTTTTCACATCATAAATGCCTAAAGTAACATGGTGGCTTTTACTTCCGGCCATAGGATATTTTATGTTCACATTTTTAGCAGGATGTGTTGTCCAGTCAATAATAGGATAATCTGTTACAGGAGACTGATCCATTCTGTAAAATGCCAGATAATTTCCTTTTGGGCTCCAGAAATTTTTTCCATCAATGCCAAATTCGTTTTGATGTACATTTTTTCCGGTGTACACTATTTCATACGAACCATCGGTTGTTACCTGAGTTTCCTTGCCGTCTTTTACAACATAGAGATTGTAGTTTTTGCAATAGGAGTAAGCGCCGGTTACAGGTTCTTTTAAATACTCCTCTAAATTAGCAGACTCATCCTTTTTATCTGTTTCCGAAATGACTTTTTTATCCAGCGAATAAATTAATTCTCCCTTTTTATTAGCGAAATAAAATTGATTAGCATTTTTCCAAGTAATAGCACTTAAGGCAGCTAAAGTATCTTTTCCGGAAGATTTTAATTGAGTGTTTAATTCTTTTAACGACAAAACATCCGTTGTTTTTCCTGAGGTATTATCTCCTACTTTAACGATGTTATTATCGATATAAGAAAATTTAGCAGTTCCCGGAATGAAATTTAGCGAAGCCAAACGTTTTGGCGCTAAGCTTGTGCGGCCTTTTAATACAGCTTCCTGAATGGTAAGTAGTTTTTCTTGCGCAACAGTATATGTTGAGCAGAATATGGTAATTATAAAAAGAGTTGTTTTAAGCTTGCTTTTTAAACACATAGGCACATAATTTTTTAGTTTTATTAATTAGGATAAAAGTTTAAAATAATCATTTACAAAAGTTTTTTGACCTTCATGAAAAATATTTTTGACATTGAAGTTTATTAAAATACCTTTTGGCACTTCAAGTAGTTTCATATAAGTTAGAAGCTGCGCTTCAAATATAGGCAACATAGTTTCAACAGCTTTCAACTCTACTACAATTTGATTTTCTATCAATAAATCGCATCTTAAGTCAGTTTCAAGAGGTTCGCTTTTATATAGTAAAGGAACAGAAAACTCAGATTTAAAATCTATCCCTCTTAAGGATAATTCTTTTTTTAAACACTTATGATATATCGATTCTAATAAGCCAGGACCAAGCTCTTTATGAACTTCAATAGCAGAACCAACTATTTCGTAAGTAAGTTCGTCTAATAGTTTTTTTGTAACTAAACTCATTTTTAATAATCTCTATGTGACTATGTGTTTTAAAAGAACTATTTCTTAATCGAATTATATAAGTCTAAAATTTGTTTTTTCGTATCAGATACTGTTTTTAATTCCTCGGTCATTTTAGTAACGTCACCTACAGTTGCATCTGTTTTGGCTTTTTCGATCTTGGCTTTTAACTTATCTTCTTTGTCCTGCCAGGTATTTAGCAAGTTGTCTTTCATTACTTTTTGCGCAGCGTATTTTACATATTTATTATCGCTGGCCCCCATTTTGGCTATTTCTTTGGCTCCATCAATGGCAGTTTCGGGTTTAACACAACGTTTTAAAAATTTACCGTACATGTTGCCGTATGCCATGAGTTCAAAACCGTTAAAATATTTTTTTACTTTTTTAAAGTAAGCATGGTTTTCGTCGCTACCATTTTTAGAATATAAATCAGCAATAGAATAAATGATTTCTTTGGATGGTTCATTTTCCAAAGCCACTGCTTTTTTCATGGCTAATTCAGGATTATTTTTAGCAATGGCATCAAAGCCTTCTGATATCACAGCGTAAGATTGATCCCCTAATGCTTTTTCGTATAAGGCATTCACATCATCGCCCTTGTAATTGGCAGCTAAGGCCTTTAGAGCGGCTGCGCGCACTTTAGTGTAGGCGTCTTTTTCAAAAACAGAAATAAATAATGGTTTAAGTTCTGCTTCTTTATCTTTTGCAACATCACTGAGCATTGCAACAGCGCCACCTCTGAATTTTTTCCATGTATCATTTTGTGCGGCATATTTCACTAATTCAAAAACGGCTTTATCATCCAGATGCTCTTTAAAGTAAAGCAAAGCTTCCTCTCTGTCGCCCCACAGAGGTGCATTTTTGTATTGGAAGATATATTCGTCCTTAGTTTTTTCATAAGTAGTTTTGGCCAGTAATTGTCTTTCCGCATCAAAATTTACTAATTCAGGATTTGAAGCAACATCAAAGGTGTAAGAATTTTTTACATCGTCGATCCAGATGCGTTGACGCTCTTTCTTCCCGCCGGCATATATATCAATATATACAGGCAATTTGTATAAAGGAGCTGTTTTAAAATCCTGTTGTTGAGTAATGTCTAATTTTAATTTTTTGGTTGCAGCATCATATGATTTTTTAATAATCAGATCAGGATGTCCTTTGGCAAAATACCATTCGTTAAAGAACCAGTTCAGATCTTCTCCGGTTACTTCTTCAAATGCCAGGCGCAGGTCGTGAGCCTCCGCTGTTTTAAATTTAAACTTCTCAAGGTATAGTTTCAAAGAAGCAAAGAAGGCATCATCACCCACATATTTTCTCAACATGTGTAATATTTGCCCGCCTTTGTTATAGCTGAACGCGTCAAACATGTCTTCGCGTTCTGCATAATCAAAGCGTACAAGGTCAACCTGCTTTTGATTAGCCTGAGCAAAATAACCTGATCGTGAACCGGCGTGATGATCATCGGCGGCGTCTCGGCCGTATTCAAATTCTTCCCATAAATATTCTCCATAGGTCGCAAAAGATTCGTTCAATGTTAAATTACTCCAGCTCTCACAGCTGGCCAGATCGCCAAACCATTGGTGAAATAATTCATGTGCAATGGTGCTTTCTCCTTTGGCACCGTCAATAATTTCGCGGGTTGTTTGATACATCATAAAATCTCCGTGTAGGGTAGCACTGGTATTTTCCATAGCACCACTTACATAATCTCTTGCCACAATTTGCGAATACTTGGGCCAGGCATAAGGAACGCCCAGTTTGGTAGAGTAGAACTCTACCATTTTTTTTGTCTTGCCAAAAATGGCTTTAGCATGTGGCTCGTATTCTTTTTCGACGTAATATGAAATTTCTTTTCCGTTCCAGGGCTCATCCGTTACTTTCTTAAATTCGCCCACTGCCATCATCACTAAATAAGGGGCATGGGGCAGATCCATTTTCCAGTGGTCGGTGCGGGTTCCGTCTGCATTCTTTTTAGAGTCAGTTAAAAGACCGTTGGAGAGGGTTATGTATTTGTCGTCTACGGTCATATAGATCTCATCCGTCATTTTTTCGGTAGGATTATCAATAGTAGGAAACCAGGCCGAGTTGGATTGGGTTTCTCCCTGCGTCCATATTTGTGGCATTTTATCCGGATCAGAACCTGTTGGGTTAATAAAATATAAGCCTTTATCATCAGAAATAGCACTGCTTCCTCCTGCTTTCAGCTCATTAGGTTTAGAGATGTACTCAATAGTAACAAAATAAGAGTCTTTGGCAGTGTATTCTTTTCCTAAATTTATTTTAAGAGAATCGTGTTCGTATTTATAGGTAACAGGTTTTTCCGTGATAACATCTTCAGTCACAACCGATTTTCCACCTTTTTTAACAGGCAGTTCTTTACTTTGTTTTTCAGCCAGTTTCACCGACTTAATATCCATGCCACGAGCATTTAAATACAGCATGTTGGTGGGGTAGAAATACGGTTTTGCCTGTATTTCAGCTTTTCCTATTAATTGAGACTTTTGCCAGTCGAAACTTACCCATAATTTGGTATGAATAATATCGCTGCTTTTAGTATTGGTAGCCTGATACACTTTCTTTTTGGGCGGCTCTTCGGCAATAACCTTGATGGTATCCAGATCGATAGCTGGTTCTGCAATTGCTGTTACGGGTGTTGTAGAGGTTTTCTTGGCAGAAGAACAGGCAGCAATAAAACCAAAAATAGCTGCCGAAAAAAGTAGATGTTTATAATTCATGTAGTTTAGTTTGAGTAGTAAAAATGCGATTTATTTACTGATTTGCAAAAAAAGAAAACCATAGAGTATATAAGCGGTTTTGGTTCATGATTGATGGATTTTTTAACGTGTTTTGGCCATTTTTATAACCGAATTTAGTTATGTGGTTTATGGTTAAATCCTTACATTTGCGGCATGATGCAAATTCAAGTGATGAAATCTAAGTTGCACTGTGTTACAGTAACACAGGCAGAGTTGGATTATATAGGCAGTATCACCATTGACGAAGATTTAATGGATGCAGCTAATTTTATTGAAAACGAACAGGTACATGTTTTAAATAAGAATAACGGACAACGGTTAATTACTTATGTTATTAAGGGAGAACGCGGTTCGGGGGTTATTTGTTTAAACGGCCCGGCTGCCAAGCATGTAAGCTTGGGAGATGTGGTCATTATTATTTCTTATGCTGCCATGGAGTTTGAAGAAGCTAAAACCTTCAGACCATGGGTGGTTTTTCCGGATACAAAAACAAACCGTTTAAAATAACAGTTAATGAGCAAAAACACCAAATCCATTGTCCAGTTTATAGTATTGCTTGGTATTGGTATTTTGTTAGTATGGTTGTCTTTCCGTTCTGTTTGGACCGAGAAGGAGAAAATTCTGGAGTCCTTTAAAACAGCCAATTATTTTTGGGTGGCTATTTCCATTGCCATTTCTTTTCTAAGCCATTTTTTGAGAGCCTATCGATGGAATTATCTTTTAAAACCGGCCGGATATTCAGTAAAGCTTGCGGATGCTACATGTGCCGTTTTGGTGGGTTATTTTGCTAATTATGGATTACCCCGGATGGGAGAGATTACCCGTTGTACATTGGTTACAAAATATGACGATGTCCCTTTTGAAGTGGCACTGGGAACGGTGATCACAGAGCGCATTGTAGATATGCTGATACTGATCGCGATTTTTTTCCTAACCTTATTTGCCCAGTTTTCGCAGTTGAAAGACTTAACGGTTACGTACATTTATGATCCTATGATGCTTAAATTAAAAGGCATTACCGAACATCCTACCGGTTTTATTATTTTAATAACGGTATTATTGGTGCTTTGCGCAGGTTTGTTTTTAGTGCGCAAAAAAATTGCCGGACTATTAAAAGGAAAAACCGGAAATATCATCAAAGGCTTTGGAAAAGGCTTAAGTTCGGTGAAAGACATTGATAAGAAATTTCAGTTTATTTTATTGAGTCTGGCTATCTGGGCATCTTATTTTTATAGCCTGTACGTGTGTTTCTTTGCCTTTGCGGGCACATCCCATTTGGGGCAATCAGAATGCCTGGTGTTATTACTGTTTGGAACGTTTGGCGTAGTTTTTTCTCCGGGTGGACTGGGCGCTTACCCTGCTATTATAACGGCGTTGTTAACCTATTATGGTGTTGAACAAATCGCCGCTTTTTCTTTCCCCTGGATGGCCTGGACCTCCCAATTTATACTTATTGTGGCCTTAGGAATTTTAAGCCTTATTTTATTACCTATCATTAATAAAACTAAAACCAATGCCATATCATAAAAAACTCTCTGATAAAATTTACGCAAAGGATCATACATTGAAAAGATTGTTGAATTTGTGGAGTTTTCAGAATAAAAAAGTAGTTTTTACCAATGGATGCTTTGATATTCTGCATCGCGGTCATGTGGAGTATTTATGTCACGCCAGAGATTTAGGAGATAAATTGATTTTAGGATTGAATACGGATGCTTCGGTAAAGCGTTTAGGGAAATCTCCCGAGAGACCGATCAATTCGGAAGACACCAGAGCATTGATACTGGCAGGTTTGGAATGTGTGGATGCCATTGTATTATTTGATGAAGACACGCCTTTGGAATTGATCACCTTTGTGCAGCCGGATGTGTTGGTAAAAGGAAATGATTACAAAGCGGAGGAAATTGTTGGATATGATGTTGTAAAGGCTAAAGGAGGAGAGGTGATTACTATTCAATTAGTGGATGGGTTTTCTACCACTAAGCTGATCGAAAAAATGAAGGGCTAGGCCGGATGTTTTCCACTATACAAGACAGGCTTTTCACGCTCATCTTTTGCAACACTTCAGTAAGTTTCTTAACCTGCAAAAGGATGGTTGTTGCAATCCTCAACGCAGCTCCTCTTAAACTAAAATACTACTCACTAACCAAGGTTAATATCTTCAAAAATAGCCCATTTACTTTCGATAATAAAGCCCTATTTTTAATACTTTAAACAAGAAAGTGTCGAACCCTCTCAAAAAACTAGCCTCACAAACTGCCGTATATGGCTTAGGAAGCATACTTCCTCGCGTCATCACTTTTTTATATTCTTTTGTTTTAACTTATATATTCAAACAACCCTCCGAACTCTCTGCCAATACAGAGTTTTATGCCTACATCAGTTTTTTAAATATTTTGTTTACCTATGGTATGGAGACGGCTTTTTTCCATTTCTCTAATAAAATAGAGGAAAAGGAGCGGGTATACTCAACCGCAGTGATTTCCATTTTTGGAAGCAGTATAGGCTTATCATTGTTGTTTATTATGTTTTCAGGCTCAATTGCTGACTTTATTAAAGAGCCCGACCATGTTAACTACATTATTTGGTGCGTGTTGATCGTCGCTACTGATGCGGTGATGGCCATCCCCTTTGCCAGATTAAGATTGAATAATCAGGCGAGGCGATTCGGAGCACTTAAGTTGTTAAATGTCACCGTCTTTATTTTCATCTGTATTTTCTATTTTAATATTTGTAAGCCTGCATATTTTAGTGAACCGGATTCAGCATTAGCAAAATTTTATAATCCGGAAGTAGGAGTAGGTTACATGTTTCTGGCAGGACTTTTGGCTAACCTGGTGAGTTTGTTGTTTCTTTCAAAAGAATTCATCAATGTGCAGTATGTATTTGATAAAGAGTTATGGAAACAAATGTTGCATTATGCATGGCCCTTATTGATACTGGGTTTTGCCGGCATGATCAACGAAACCTTTGATCGTTTTATATTGAAATACCTGTTGCCCGAAGATGTGGCAAAAACAGAATTAGGCATTTATGGTCAGTGCTATCGCATTGCTATGTTCATGACCATTTTTACTACGGCCTTTAAATATGCCGCAGAGCCTTTCTTTTTTAATCACGCAAAACATCAGGATTCAAAAAAATTAAATGCCATGGTGATGAAGTACTATGTATTATTTTGTTTGTTTTTATTTTTAGGAACCATGATGAATTTACCATGGTTACAACGTGTAGTAAGCGAAAAATTCAGGGTAGGCTTAGGAGTTGTTCCTATTTTATTGTTGGCTAATTTGTGTGTAGGCGTTTATTGGAACCTGTCTATTTGGTTTAAACTAACCGGGCAAACAAAATTCGGAGCAATGATAACGATACTGGGAGCAATAATTACTCTGGTAATTAATTTTGCAGGCATTCCAAAATTTGGTTACATGGCTTGTGCCTGGGCTACCTTAGCATCGTACGGAATTATGATGGTTACGTCTTATATATTGGGGCAAAAGTATTATCCGATAAAGTATAACTTACGTAGCATATCCGTGTTTACCTTTTTAGCATTAGGATTTTATTTTATCTCAACCTGTTATTCGGATATGGAGAGCACTATCCTAAAGTTAATATTGAATAATATCTTGTTGGGCTTATTTGCTCTTATATTTTATAAATTAGAATTCGATAATTTAAAAAAATTAAAACATTTAGAATCATGATCATCAGAGTTGTTAATCAATCCAAACACGAATTACCGCAATACGCTACCGAACTCTCTGCAGGCCTTGATCTTCGGGCTAATATAGACGCACCTATTGAACTAAAGCCACTGGAGCGAACATTGGTTCCTACAGGATTATTCATTGAATTGCATAAAGGTTACGAAGCGCAAATTCGTCCCCGCAGTGGTTTAGCATTTAAAAATGGCATCACGGTTTTAAACTCTCCTGGAACTATCGATGCAGATTACAGAGGAGAAGTGAAAGTATTATTGGTAAACTTATCTAACACTTCATTTGTGATCAACGATGGTGAACGTGTGGCCCAAATGGTAATTGCCAAACATGAGCAAATTACCTGGGAGAAAACCTCTTCTCTGGAAGAAACGCAAAGAGGCGCCGGTGGCTTTGGACATACCGGGACTAAGTAATATTACGTCATCGCGAACGTAGTAAAACAATCTCATATAAAAAATATTGTTATTAATAAATAGGTTGAGATTGCTTCTTCGCTGAAAAAGCTCATCGCAATGACGATTGAGAACTAAACAATTTTCTTCAATCGCTCCGTAATCTCAAGTACCGCCGGGCAAACAATCGTATTTCTGTATGTAAGATCTAAAATTTGCTCCATGCGTTTTCTATCCGTGTGTGGATATTCTCTGCAAGCGTTAGGTCGCGCTTCGTAAACAGAACAGTAGTTATCTGCCCCTAAAAACGGACAGGGAGCTTGTTTCAACACATAATCCTTGTCTTCATCAATACGTAAATATTTATCAATGAATTCGCCTGGCTTCATTCGCATATGTTTGGCCAAGCGTTCAATGTCTCTATTATAAAAAATGGGAGAAGTGGTTTTGCAACAGTTAGCGCATGCCAGGCAATCTATTTCTTCGAATACTTCTTCGTGTAAAGCATGAAACTGATGATCTAAGTTTTTTGGTTTGGTACGCTTGAGTTTGTCAAAAAAAATCTTGTTCTCTTTCTTAAGAGCAGACGCTTTTTGATTATGTTTTTCAATGTCCAAGATACAATGTGTAAATCAGAGGTGAGCGGATAAATAGGTTTAGTAAGTATTATCTTTTATAAATTCTTCGGGTGTTTTAGCATCTTCAATACTAAAATGTCCAATTTTAGTGCGACACAAGGCGTCTAAATAAGCGCCACTGTTTAAGGCTAATCCAAAATCACGGGCAATACTGCGAATATAAGTTCCTTTGGTGCAGGCAATTCTAAAATCAACTAACGGCAGTTCGCAACGCGTTATCTCAAATTCTAATATTTCAATAGGCCGTGCTTTCAATTCGATCTCTTCACCAATGCGGGCCAGTTTATATAAACGTTTACCATCTACTTTTACGGCACTAAACATGGGAGGTACTTGTTCCTGCTCACCTACAAAGGATCTGGCAGTGTCGCGTACCAACTCTTCTGTAATGTGCTCTGTAGGGTAGGTGGCATCCACTTCTTTTTCTTTATCGTAGCAGGGAGTGGTGGCGCCAATAAAAAAAGTACCGGTATATTCTTTTGGTAAATCCTGAAATTGAGAGATCTCCTTCGTTTTTTTTCCCGTACAAATAATTAAAAGGCCTGTTGCCAGAGGATCTAAGGTGCCCGCATGCCCGATTTTTAAATGCACGAATTTGCCATCCAATAGCAATGATGGATGCTTTTTTAGAGCATGTTTTAATTTATTAACCGCCTGAAACGACGACCATGTATATGGTTTATTAATGAGTAGTAGTTCGCCGCTGCGGTAATCTGTTGACATTGAGCAAAGATAAATTAAAAATCAGATAGTAAACCGTAACGATAAGGATTATTATCCCAGATATAAACCGAAAAACGGGAAATCTGAAACTGCTCTTTTTTATCATTCCATATAAAAATGTTGAGCTCGTTCTCAGGATCATTAAATTTTTGATTCACGTAAACAGACACATATGCTTTTTGAATGGCAGATTTACTATTGTAAAACGCATCTATATTGGTTGCAGCCCAATGCACATTTTGTTTCAAGGCATCAATGCTACCACACAATAAGCCTTTTATCGGTCTGTCTGAACGGAATTGAATTTCGGCAACAATCGTTTGGCCTTCTTTGGCATGTAGATCCGTATTTTTTATTTTATACGAAATCGGGTATTCGTTTAAGCTGTCAATGCGATATTGCTTTTTTGAACCGACAGAAACGATCAGGTCCTTATTCAAATTGAAACGTTCGGGAATAGTCTCAAAATCAGTACTCACAATATTTCGTTTCTCAACCTCTAAATTTTTATCGGTTGGTTCCTTGCTCAGTACATAGGTTTCGAAGGTATAACCGTTTATTTTTTTGTAAACATAGGGATAGTAATTAGCGGCTTGCAAAACCTGTGCAGGATTAAAATCGCCTAATACCAGGTAGTTGGCCGAGAGTGTATCGTAGATGGATTTGTAATTCTGTAAACTCAATGAATCCAGATCAATGACCATATATCTGGCGGGAGAATGATACTTTTCTTTGTAGTAGTTTAAAAACCAACGCTCCCCTTTAAATAAGCTGTACACATTAGTATTTCCTTTTTCCTTAATAACCTGATCGGCAGTTTGCATGTGAGTATCAAATAATTGGTAATAGATCAGATCATAGTATTTTCTTTTCACAACAAGGGTGCTTATACTAACCGTGGTCAGCAGAACAATGACACCCCATTTCAGTGTCGTTGTTAAGTCGTTGGCAAATGATGTTACAAATAAGATCAGGCAGGGCGTTGCAAAAATAAGGGTTGAGTATTGAATAACGGGGTTTACTTTTTGAGAATAAAAGAATCCGATTAAAAATGATAATGTAAATAAAGAGAATAGGGCGATTCTGATTTTTAATTTTGGCATAGAATCCTCGCTCTTTTTCTGAAAAAAGGCGAATGCAATAATCCCGACAAATACTAAAACAAACAAAAAGGAGTAATGAAAAATATACAACAAAAACTTTATAATAAAATCATCTTTCGGAGGATCAAGCCAGCCACCACTTGCAGCACCTATACCTCCTACGTTTAATTGATAAAACAGGATAGGAAAATGCGGACTATAGATGATCACCGCTCCAATACAAGCAAGGATATAATATTTGGCGGTTTGCTTTGAAAGAAAAAATAATCCAATAATGCCGCATAATCCGGCAAACATCATACTGAAATGATGATTTAATGCTGATAATGCTGCAAATACAGCAAATAAAAGGAAGTGTTTTTTAGTGGCCTGTTTATCAAATAAAATATCTAACCAGTACTTTAATGTTAGTAAACACAAGAATAGTCCGCTAATGTAAGGTCTTGCAGTGACGCTGTAAAAAATAAAAAATTGGGTGCAGGTTAAAACAGTAGCAGTTAAAAGCCCTGCAGTTTCGTTGAACCACTTCTTACCAATAGCATAAACAATATAGATGGAGCTTATTCCGGCAATGATAAACGGAAGTTTCACGATCCATTCAGTTTTACCAAACAGCATACAATAGTAATACAGGAACACCTGAACCAAAGCGGGATGTGTGTCTAATTTCATTACCCCTTTATCCAATACCTCACCCAACGAATCATAATCGGTTCTGCTGAGAGCACTTAGTTCATCAAACGTATACTCCAAATCAAATAACCGATACAATCTTAAAACACAGGCCAGTATCAAAAGAAATAAAATAGGGTAATGATGTTTTTGTATTTTTAAATGAAGCATTTTGTAACGTCTATTAGTTATTCTTCCATTGATTTTTTAGTATGAATCCGGCTTAAGCTTATTCTTTTATAATAAAAAGGAAATAATAAGATGCTTAAAAATAACAAAAATACTATGTATATTTTAAATTCTGCTGAAAACGGAAAGATAGCAGTAATCTCTCTGCCCCAATACGTATGGGTAACATAAAACACCCTGTATGCACTGAAGACCGCTAAGATACCAAAGACGACAATAAATAGCATTTTCACGAAGCCGGATTTTTTCCCAAAAATAACATTAACGGTAAACAGCATAGGGAAGAACAAAAAAGGAGTGATCGTAAAAATATGTCTTATTAAAACCGTTTTATGAAACGAACCAATTAGTACATTAATGACTATAATAGACATATACAGAAGCGCTTCTTTGGAATAGTTTCTAAAAAAGAAAATAAAACCAAATAATGAAAACAATAAAACCGGTGAAGTGATAAATAATCCCGGGATATCATTTTTTACCCCTAATTCAAAGTTAAACCACACTTCGGGCGTTAAAAAATTGGTACTTAAGCGATCAATTCCGGTAATAAAGTCACCTGACAAGGAGGTAATAAAGGATTGTTCTTCCGGAAATTCGGGATTAAATTTATTGGACTTTAAGGTTAATTCGCCAAAAGCGATATAATTGTAGATCACCAAAATGGATAGTGTTGCAATACCTATTGCCATTGATAACCCGATGGTAGTAATGTTTTTGGATCGTAGTTTAAGATCGATTTTTTTGCTTTGAAATAGATATACCAAAGCAGGAAAAAACAGTAATATATTTTGAAGTTCTACAATGCTGCTGTATGACAACAAAAAGACAAACCATAAAAAGTGTTTGTCATAAATGTGAGGCGTTTTAATTAAATAATAAAAGGCCGCTAAAACCAAACACATGGAAGGAGCATGCGAAAACACATGCGTTGATTCCTGAAGATTTAACGTACATACAGCATATATGATCGAAAGGAATAATGATTTTCTGAAAGAAGCGTTAAATTGCCGGCATAATAAGAAAACAAACAAAACACCTATTACCCCACATAAATTGGGTAAAAAAATAACGGTTACTTCCTGTATGGGAACATGATGGCTTAATGTATCCAAATGCAGAAACTCCAGTACGTTGCCAAAAGCAAAGAAAGGAACCATTAAAAAAGCATTTCCCGGAAGTCTGTCCGAATAAAAAACGCCGTCTTTTACGGCATAATCTATCTTGCCGGTATAGTTAATATAATCATTAATCACTACACTATGTTGGTTAACCAACGCGCTTGTTAAGGCGTAATGACTACCATCATTGGAAGTGTTGATATAACAGGATGAAATAAAATAAAGGGCACTGATTAAAAGAAGAATTGAAAATAAAATATAGTGCTGCTTCGAAAAATATGTTATTAATTTTTTTTGCAAGCCTTATCGTTTAGTTTTTATAAATATAATAATTAAATACTATGTCCCATTTTGTCTTTCTTGGTTTGCATATACTTTTCGTTGTGAGGATTGGATGGAATAATAATGGGGATGTTCTCTACCACTTCTAATCCATACCCGATTAACCCAACACGCTTCACAGGGTTATTGGAAATTAATTTCATTTTACTGATGCCTAGGTCACGTAGTATTTGTGCACCAACCCCATAATCGCGCTCATCCATTTTAAAACCTAATTCCAGATTCGCTTCAACAGTATCGCGCCCTTGTTCTTGTAATTTGTAGGCTTTTAATTTATTTAATAAACCAATGCCTCTGCCTTCCTGATTCATATACACAATAGCACCTTTTCCTTCTTTTTCAATTAATTCCATAGCCTTGTGTAATTGTGGTCCACAGTCGCAACGACACGATCCAAAGATATCTCCGGTTACACAGGATGAATGCACACGAACCAAAACAGGCTCATCTTTTTTCCATTCGCCCTTTACCAAAGCCATATGCTCTTCACCATTGGTGTCTACTTTGTAAGCCACTAATTTAAAATCGCCCCATTGTGTTGGCATCGCCACTTCTACCTGACGGGTAACAATACTTTCTTTTGCCAAACGGTAGCTGATCAAATCCTTTATGGTAACAATCTTTAAATTGAATTGTTTGGCCACCTTTACCAGATCCGGTAAACGCGCCATGGTACCATCTTCATTCAATACTTCTACCAAAGCACCGCATGGTTCAAAACCTGCTAAGCGGGCAAAATCAATAGTTGCTTCGGTATGTCCGGTACGGCGTAATACACCTCCGGTTTTTGCAATAAGAGGAAAGATATGTCCGGGTCTTCCAAAATCAGAAGCCTTCATATTTGGATCAATTAACGCCTTTACAGTTTTAGAACGATCCGCCGTAGAAATACCGGTAGTACAACCATGTCCAAGCAAATCAACAGAAACGGTAAAAGCCGTTTCGTGTAAAGCAGTATTAGAGGTTACCATTAATTCTAATTGAAGTTCTTTGGCCCGTTCTTCTGTAACAGCGGCACAAATCAAGCCTCGGCCATGAGTAGCCATAAAATTAATGATCTCGGGGGTTACATTGCGGGCGGCCGTTAAAAAGTCGCCTTCATTTTCGCGATCTTCATCGTCTACAACAATAATTACTTTACCCGCCTGTATATCAGCAATAGCTTCTTCGATTGTATTTACTTGAATTGTTTCCATGGTATGCAAATTTAAGGATTTAATGCATTTATAAGCCTACTATTCCCTTCTTTTTGGGGTTAAATCAAAGAAAAAACGCCATTACAGGAGGCTAAAATCCTGCAATGGCGACCATCGACAACAAATTTATTATTTCAGCTCAGTGATGAATTTTTCTTTTGGTGTTCTTACTTTTTTTAGTTTCACTAACCAGTCATTAGCTTCATCTCTGTATCCCAGAGGTAAAATAACAGCAGATCTTAAGCCTTTGGCTTTTAAATTAAGTAATTCATCCAAAGCTTCATTATTGAACCCTTCCATAGGAGTAGCATCTACTTTTTGTTCAGCGGCGGCAGCCATTGCTATTCCTAATGATATATAAGCCTGTTTGGCGGCATGTTGAAAGTTTACATCGGCTGGTCTTTTTGGGTAAGCGCCAATTAGCATGGCCTTGTATGCATCCATTGTATTTTCAGGTAATTGACGTTCTGCTATAGTTCTGTTAAACACTTCGGTAATACGCTCCTCGGTATAGGTATCCCAGGCAGCAAATACCAGTAAATGAGAACAGTCGGTAATCTGGCCCTGACCGTTGGCCACAGGTTTTACTTTCTCTAATAATTCTTTGTTGGAGATGACAATGATTTCAAAAGGCTGTAAGCCCGATGAAGAGGGCGCCAAACGCGCCGCTTCTAAAATATAATCTACTTTCTCCTGAGGAACAGCAGTTCCGTTCATTTTTTTGGTGGCATAACGCCAGTTTAAATCTTCTACTAAGTTCATAATGTGTTTTTAAATAATGATTGTTAATTTGCAAACCAAAAGAAATTAACTTACTTTTGGAGAGTCAAAAGTAAATAGTAACTAACTATTCTACAAGTAGGCACTAAAAAGTGGGTTACTTCCCTTTAAGATACTAACTTGATAATCAGTTGGATAAAATGAAAAAGAAAGACGAAGCGATGGTTCATGATTTGGAAAAATGCCCTATTCGTTCTGTATTGGATCGTTTTGGAGATAAATGGTCGATACTGGTAATGGTAAATTTATCGGCACATGGAAAAATGCGTTTTAATGAGATCAATAAGTCCATGACGGATGTGTCTCAAAAAATGCTGACGGTTACATTAAGATCATTGGAAGCTGACGGATTAATCTCCAGAAAAATTTTCCCTGAAATTCCTCCGCGTGTGGAATATGAATTAACCGATATGGGAAAGAGCCTGTTGCCACATATTAACAGTCTGAAAAGCTGGGCAGAAGATAATATGAGCGCCATCAGAAAGTCAAGGAAGAAATTCGCTGCGTAATTATTTTTTGCCAAATAACTCTTCCACCACTTTTTTTCGGAAAGTAAAAATACCTTCTATACGTTTGCGGATAAATAGCCAATGAGCGATGGCCCCAATAAATCCAAATGGTAAAACATAATTCACTTCATCATACATCTCCACGCCATTAGCAGTCTCTTTGAATGAATGCCGATGATGCCATAATTTATAGGGCCCGAACCGTTGCTCATCAATAAAATAATCTCCGTCTTTTACATGTGTAATTTCGGTCATCCATTTTACTTTAATGCCAAACAATGGCTTCAGGGTATAGGTAATGATCTGTCCCGGATACATCACTTCCCCGTCTTTACGATCAGATGTAATCACAAAGCTCATATCCGGTGGGGTGATATGTTGTAAATTATTAGGAGAAGAAAAAAAATCCCAGGCCTCTTTTAAAGAAACCGGTAAATGTTGTGTGCTTTTAATGCTATAGAAGTTCATAAGCTTTATATTTGTTATACTATTAAGACAAACAACAATAGATAATGTTTGAAGAATTCATCGCCCATTTAAAAACAAATTTACAAAAACCATTACCGGGAATTGAGATTCAATTTGAAATGGCTCATGTAAAGCGCGAAAAAATTATGGATTCGTCGCTGGACGCAGAATCCTACCGCCCGAGTGCAGTTTTAATTTTATTATATCCCAATGAACAACAACAAATCTCTGTTTTGCTAATTGAACGTATGACCTACAATGGGCACCATAGTGGGCAGATTGCTTTTCCGGGAGGTAAAGCAGAACCCGCGGATGTAGATTTGCAGGCAACAGCCTTACGCGAATTTTTTGAAGAAACAGGAGCAGATACAACGCCTACCGTTATTGGAAAATTAACACCGGTATATATTCCGGTGAGTAAATTTATGGTGCAGCCCTTTGTCTCATATGCCCGTCAGAAGCCAAATTTTTCCGCCAGCGCCTATGAGGTTAATGCCTTGATAGAATGGGAGATCACAGAATTGCTAAATCCGGATGCCGTGAAAGAAACAACCGTAGAGCCTGTGCCGGGATATAAATTAAAAACACCCTACTTTGATGTGCAAGGTAAGGTGCTTTGGGGTGCAACAGCGATGATGCTGAATGAGTTGAAATGGGTATTAAATCAATAACTATTTAGTTATAATTATCTTTTCCCTTTTTATAATTCGGTTTTGCTGGTAAATGCTGATGAAGTAAACACCGGCCGAATAACTTTCTAAATGTAATATATGGTTATTGTCACTGGATGTTTCACTTAATACTAACTGACCGGTAACAGTGGTTAGTTCTATTTTTTGTAAATCTGATTTGGCAGATACGGTAATTACATCACTGGCAGGATTAGGACTGATAGAAACGATATCGGTAAACAAATGTTCTGTTAAACCTACAGTATTTGCCAGTGCCATTAACGTTCCCGTTCCTGAAGATAAGGGGGTGATACTTCCTGATGCATTTGACCGGTAAGCCTGTGATAATCCAACGGTTAATACCTGATCGCTGCCTAGGTTGGATTTAATTTGATAGTATAAAGTAGCAATCTTTCCAAAGCCATTTGCATTATTGCTAACGGTATGTGTTGTTGCGGTGAATATTTTTTCATTCAGAAAATCTAATTTTCTGAAATGCAAATTTTGAGAGGCATCTAAAAATGAAGGCTGATATTCTAAATAAATATTGGTTGGTTCGATGAGTGTTTTATTAAAGGTAACCGTAAATGCAGCACCGTTTATGTTTACCATAGGATTGCCGGCATCTCCCAGATATATCGATGCAGATCCCCAGTTGCCTTTTAATACGGATGCCTGATCGGGGATAATACTTAATTGTGGATTCACACTAGTTGTTTCGGAACTCCTAAATGCATGTGTGAAGCCATAATTTGTAAAAATGGCTAAGGTATCAGCATCATTAATGGTTCCATCCCCATTACAATCACTATGGTTTATATTTTTGCCGTTGCTGATTGTTCCTGCCCAGTTGCTGGAGAACCATGGTTGCCAACTATTACTTGTGACTGCTCTTGGCGTACCTGTTTGAGAATAATGCAGACCTAACTCCAAAACATCCAAGTTATTGGCAACACCGTCGCTGTTGGCATCTCCCGGCCAAACATCCTGACAGGTTTGATCAACAGTAATTGTACTTATAGCGTTACCAGTGCACATGGTAATTGTATCCATGCCAAAAACAGTATAATTTGAAGTGCTTACAGGCGATACAATAGCTGATCCGCTGCTGAACGTATAGGTATGTGCCCCTCCCGGTGTAATTGTATAACTACTGCCTGTACAAATACTGCCACTTGTTGCAGAAACCGCCGGCAATGGAGCAACGCTGATGGTTTTAACAGCAGTGCCAATACAGCCTGAAGTCGCAGTTCCGGTAACGGTATAAGTAGTATTTACGGAAGGACTAACATGAATAACAGCGGCATTTGACCCGGTGCTCCAGCTATAGGTACTGGTTCCATAGGCTGTAAGCGGAGTGTTAGTTCCGGCACAAATGGTATTTGAAGATACAATTTCAATTGGTGGGCCATTCATAATCAAGGAGAGGTTATCAGACCTGAAATTTATACTTATAAGATCTGTTTTCGAATCATTATTAAAATCCGCATTTACCACCATAACAGGATCGAGGCCTACCGGATAATCAATTTCGCTTCCAAATGTGCCATTACCGTAACCTAAAAAAAATGATATGTTATTGTAGGTAAAACTACCACCACTACTATAATCTGTTGATACTATTGCTAGGTCTTGTTTATTATCACCATCGTAATCGGCACACACAATAGAGTTTGGATTAGAACCAATAGAACTAAAAGAGGAAAAATTAAAACTACCTGTGCCGGTAGCTATAAAAATGGCGTAATCAGCTGCGCTTGTTGAGATATTGGTTTGCGTTAGTACCAAATCATTAATGCCATCATTATTAAAATCTTTAGTGGCAATAGCAGCTATTTGCAAAGGATATGCTCCTGTTGCATTATAACTAACTTCTGGTGCAAAGTTACCGTTGCCAACTCCCAGCGATACAAAATATGAATTCGAACTGTAAGAAGTGGTAACTAAGTCTAAATTCCCATCATTGTTATAATCACTTGTAACGATACCGGTATGCGGGCTACTAACCGAATATGAAATGGCAGGTAGTAAGCTTCCTCCGGCAGTACCAAGCATAATGGACAGTGTATTGGTGCTTTGAGTTATTGCCAGATCGGGATAACTGTCGTTGTTAAAATCAGCTATTGCTATGTCTCTGGGCGACCCGGAAAGGGTATAAGTAGTTGGGCTTCCAAAATTACCATTACCGGATCCAAGAACTACAGAAATGGTATTCGTATATCCATTAACACCTACTAAGTCTATATTACCATCATGGTTTATATCTGCTGATTTAATAGTTGTAAGCACAGTTCCAAAATTTGCAGGATTCCATAACTCAAACTCCTGAACTGTGCCGGTATTCAATAATACACGGGCACTGGAGGAATTTACGTAACCAACAATGATATCGGAATAGCTATCGTTGTTTATATCAGCAACCGTAGCAAAACTTGGGTTGGCGCTTGTTACTATTAATTTTGATGCCGCAAATTTACCATTGCCATTACCGTTTAAAATGGACAAGGTCTTTGAATCACGATTCCCCACAATTAAATCAATAAGTCCATCCCCGTTAAAATCTGAAGAGGCAATAGATTGAGGACCTAACCCGGTAGTATAATAAGAGGCATCAAAAATATAATAGGCGTTAACATCTCCGGTGCCTGATAAAATACCCACAGAACCGTTTGTACTATTGGTAACAGCAAGATCCTGCTTGCCATCATTATTAAAATCGGCACTCAGGGCTGCAGACTCCCCCTGTGTACAATCATTGAGAAGCGTATTGGAAAAACTTCCGGTACCAGTACCTATTAATATGGATCTATAGCTACAGCTTAAGTTGGTAACAACCACATCTTTGATGCCATCATCAGTAAAGTCGTTACAAATAATAGCAGTTGGGCTATTACAAACCGGAGTTGCAACAGAAGCAGAGTAACCTCCTGCACTTAATGCCATAGCAACATAAACGTATGGAGAATTAAAAGCATTGTTGGCTAATATGAAATCAAGTTTACCATCATTATTCAGATCAGCACTTTCAATAATATTGGCATTTACATTTACACTATAAGTTACCGGAGCAGAAAAAGATCCTGTTCCGAGTCCAGAAAATATAGAAACATTCGTGGCACTGGTAACAGCCAAATCCGGATTTCCGTCTCCATTAAAATCATTACAAGTCAGAGCATACACATTACTGTTTAATGTATAGGTAGTTGCCGGAGCAAAGCTGCCTGTTCCCAAACCAAGTAATACAGAAACATAATTTGTTCCGGTATTAGCCAAAGCCAGATCAGGTTTTCCGTCGGCATTAAAGTCTCCGGTTTTTAAAGATGAGGGAGACGGTCCGGCAGAAATATTCAAAGCCGCACCAAAAGTGTTATCGCCGTTTCCGGGCAATATCTGAATGATGCCTGAACTCATAATAATAGCAATATCTGCCTTGCCATCCAAATTAAAATCTGTAGAGATAGTTTCTAATGGCTCGTATAGTAAACCTCTGTTCACAGAAGTATTCAGGCAAAGCTGAGCACGAATAGCAAAAGAAAATAACAATAGGAATACTCCTGATACAGTGAACCTCATAGTTTTTATTTATATCAAATATAAATCAACTTATTGGATAAGGCAATACGATCAGGAGTTTTGACAAGCGTAAACTATGATTTTCAATGATCGCTTAAAACTCACAATTATTAGGCGTTCTTGGGAAAGCAATCACGTCACGGATATTGGTCATGCCCGTTACAAATAACACCAAACGTTCAAAGCCTAAACCAAATCCTGAATGAGGACAAGCTCCAAAACGACGGGTATCCAGATACCAGCTTAAATCTTCAGCAGGTATATGCATTTCTTTCATACGGGTTTCTAATTTCTCCAAACGTTCTTCACGTTGCGATCCGCCTACAATTTCGCCAATACCCGGAAACAGGATATCCATGGCTCTTACTGTTTTTCCATCGTCGTTTTGACGCATGTAAAACGCTTTGATGTCTTTTGGATAATCTGTAAGAATAACCGGTTTTTTAAAATGTTTCTCTACCAGGTAACGCTCATGTTCGCTTTGCAGATCAGCTCCCCAGCCATCAATGATATATTGAAATTTCTTTTTCTTATTGTGGTTCGATTCGCGTAAAATATCTATCGCTTCGGTATAGGTAATTTTCGCAAAGTCGTTTCCTAAACAAAAATTTAATTTCTCCAGTAAGGTTAATTCGCTGCGTTCTGTTTGAGGTTTTTGTTTTTCTTCGTCAAATAAACGTTGCGATAAGAATTCAATATCTTCTTTGTTTTTTTCCAAAGCAAAGCCAATCACAAACTTCAGCATTTCTTCTGCCAGTGCCATGTTATCATTCAAATCATAAAACGCCATCTCGGGTTCAATCATCCAAAACTCCGCTAAGTGGCGGGTGGTGTTTGAATTTTCGGCACGGAAGGTAGGACCAAATGTGTAAATATCACTAAAGGCCATAGCAGCTAACTCGCCCTCTAATTGACCGGAAACAGTTAAATTGGTAGCTTTTCCAAAAAAGTCCTGTTTGTAATCAATTTCACCTGCTTCGTTTAGCGGAGGGTTTTTAGGATCTAAAGTAGAAACACGGAACATTTCGCCTGCACCTTCGGCATCGCTGCTGGTAATAATAGGCGTATGCATATATACAAAGCCTTTATCATTAAAAAACTTATGGACAGCGTAGGCTAATGTATGACGTACTCTGAAAACCGCACCAAAGGTATTGGTACGAAAACGTAAATGAGCGATCTCTCTCAGGAACTCTAACGAATGTGCTTTGGGCTGTAAAGGATACGAATTTGGTTTGGTAACATCCGATTCCGCATCTCCATAAATTTCAATATCGGAAACAATGATTTCTACAGATTGTCCTTTGCCTTGCGAAGCTACTAATTTCCCCGTAACACCAACACAGGCACCGGGAGTAATACGTTTTAACGTCTCAGGATTTGTTGTTTCAAAATTAACTACCGCTTGAATATTATTAATGCTGGAGCCATCATTAATGGCAATGAATGAATTGTTACGAAATGTGCGTACCCAACCTTTTACATTAACTGTTTGGTCGATTAAACTTCCTTTTAATACATCTTTGATTTTTGTACGAGTAGTCATAGCTTATAATTTGAGGATGTGAAGATAATAAAATCAATGGGCTTTAAAAAAGGATTTTTTACTATTTGGGTGCTTAGGGCGTGCCCCCGTTAAAGAGGCGGCGTGGTCGGGCTGCCCGTTGCAATCTTTTGCAAGAGGCAGGCAAAAGGATTTCCACTTGCATCCCTCACGCAGGTTTTACTAATTAAGGTAAAATTTTAACACTGAAGTTAATTCCGCGCGAGGGATTGAGGCTTTGTTTGAGCTCTTTTATTTGTCCCATCGGGCAAATAAAAAGCGAGTGCCGAAAGCCCGACCCGACGTCAGGAGGGACGCGCCCTAATATCCTTAAAAAGCTAATTTATTCTAAAAAGTGAGCTATCTTTGTACTTACGATAATTGTTACCGACATTTGTAGTCATAAATTAAGTCACATGGAAAACCAAGTAGAAATACCTTACACAATATATATTGAAGCAACACCAAATCCTGCTTCTATGAAATTTGTTGCCAATAAAGTGCTGATCAAGGAAAAAGGCGCAACTGCTGAATATAAAAATATCAGTGAAACACAAACGGCACCAATTGCCAAACAATTATTTCAGTTCCCTTTTGTAAAAACAGTATTTATTTCGGCCAACTACATAACCGTAACTAAAACAGATAATGTAGAGTGGGACGATATTAGTTTGGAACTGCGTATTTTTTTGAATGATTATTTGAATAAAGGCAATTTAATTGTAACAGCCCTGCCGGAACAGGAAGTAGCGGTTGACAATACCTTTACCGAAACAAAGGTTATCAATACACAACATGTGGCCGCTAAAGATGAGGTAGAGGCAAAAATTATCGAAGTTCTGGATCAATATATTCGTCCGGCAGTAGAGTCGGATGGAGGCTTAATAACTTTTAAAGAATTAAAGGACGGTGTTGTAACGGTGCAAATGCGCGGCGCCTGCAGTGGTTGCCCTAGCAGTACCATGACTTTAAAGGCAGGAATCGAAGCGTTATTGAAACGCTTGTTGCCGGATGCGGTGAAAGAGGTGGTAAGTGAGGCGATGTAAGAGTCGGCACTCTGGTTGATCGGTGTGGATAAATCGATTACTTATCGGCAAAAGCAATACTTAACACGCTGATTTTTATGTTTTCAATTTGATATAGTATCTGACAGCAGGCTTCAATGGTTGCTCCTGTGGTAATCACATCATCTACCACTATAACATGTTTGCCGGTAAAAGTTTCAGGAGTAGTTAATTCAAACACATCTTCCACATTTTCCCAACGTTCGTACTTACTTTTTTTGGTTTGGGTTTGAGTAAATTCCCTTCTTCTTAAAACATCCGTATTTAAAGAAATGTTGAGCCCTTTAGATAAACCCCTGGCAAATTCCTCGCTCTGGTTATAGCCTCTGATCTTGAATTTTTTGGAATGCAATGGAACAGGGATGATATAATCAGCTTTATTAATAATGGGATGTTCCTGCAGATCCTCTGCATACCATTTTCCTATAAGTGTTGCCAGATCCTTATTGTGTTTATATTTGATAGCATGCAGTACTTTTTGAACGCTTCCTTTTTTGGTGAACAAATAAAAACTACTGGCAAATAATAGCGGTGTTCGGCCATAAAATAACGCATCAACCGGATTGCGCGCTTGTTTATGAAAATTGGTTTTTGGTAAATGGAGATAACAATAATGACAAAGTTGTTCTTCGTGCTTAAATAACGAGTTACCGCATGATACACAGTTACGGGGATAGATAAGAGATAAAAAATCCTGTAGCATTTACAATTTTCCGGCTAGGGTACAGCTTAGCTTATACTTATTGACTTTTCCCGATAAATTAAATAACTCCACATACACCACATAAATCCCTATGGGAGCTTTTTCGTTAGTATCATTAATCCCATTCCAACTCATCACACCATCCTGAACCAGTTGTTCATTTTTGATTAAATGCCGCACTTGCCTGCCTTTACTGTCGTATATAAATACATTGGCCGCTTTGCCCGGTTCATCCAGTTTGTAATGAATGTTTAAAACATCGTTGTAACCATCATTGTCGGGAGAGAATAAAGGATTCGGGATAGAAATGCCGTTGCCTCCATCTGCCTGTAAATATTGTGAATTGCGATAGGCAGGCGTAGCAAATCCAAACGACTCAGCGGCACTGTTCCAGTTGGTTTTATCGTTGGTTGGCCTGTTAAAATCAATACGCTCCAACGATACTCCTTTTGTAGTGGCCAATAAAGGAAAATGCATCTTACTGCTGTACTTAAAATTATCAATAATGTTAGCGTAACGATCACTTAAGGTTACAACATCCTCGTCGGAATTCATACTTGGCAAATCGCTGACATCTAAAAATCCTTTCGGATTTGGACTGAAATACTGTTGTTGAATGACACCACCATTTTCGCTGATAACAACATAACTTTCCGGAAACACTAAGTAACCTTCATTAGTAATGATCTCCGTATCTTTTAAAACAGATGTCATTGTATCCATAGATCCAATGCGCACATCTTTTAAATCAATTGTTTTTTGACTTCGGTTGTAAAGCTCCACAAAATCAACACCTCCGCTGGTTGGATCGAATAGCACTTCATTAATCACCATATCATTGGCTTCCGGAGCTTCCGGTAAGGCAAACGGTAAAGACCCATTGATTAAAGCATTACCCACACAATCTGTTATGCTGTTTAGAACGGTACAATTGTAAATCATACCGGCCTGCATGGGTGCAGATAATTTCAAAATGACTTTTTTAAAATCGGGAGCTATTGCTTTTATATAAGCGGGAGTTGTTAACCCATGATCAAATATGTAATGAGAGGCATTTGACAAGGTCACACTATCTAATGGTTCAGAAAATAAAAGCGCTATAGTGTCTGCGCTCAAAACAATAATTCTGTCTAAAGCCGGTGACATTATATCTGCATTGCCGGCTGCTACCGAATTAATAAAGGATGGCGTTCCTCCGTTCGGATTTGTACTGGCATGCCAGTTGTTTTGCCCGCCACAGGGGTTGTTGGCGTCTATCTGTTCTAAACTCCATCCTCCATTATCTTTATCGGCATCATGGTACCAACTCAAGGAGTAGCTTACCGAACTTATCACCACATGATTGCTGTCGCGTAAGGTAATAGTAGAACCGCTATTTGAGAGGGAAGGAAAATTGGGAACTTCGTACACTATAATTCCAAAATTATTCAGGAATTGATTGGCAACACCTGAACCTGTTAGAACAGTATAGCCATTGGGCTGTATGGTTATGTCAGGAAGGGATTTAGTGCTTGTAGGCGTGGAAATGGTCCATTTATTAAGGTGAATGCTGAAATTAGTTCTGTTTTTAAGTTCCACATATTCTTCGTTTGGTAATGCTATTGAAGGATCCGGATCGGCCATTAATTCATTGATCACAACATCATAAGGCTTTACTTTGTAATGAGAAAATGAGGCAACATTTGGGGAAACACTATTTCCACTACAATCTGTAAGCCCCGAAAGACTGATCGTATAATTGCTGGCATTTAATAGGGGCTGCATCAGCGAAAGTGTAGCACACATATTTCCATGATCTGCAATGGCCAGAGTGGGAGAACCTATTCCTCCGGAGATGGTATAATTGGATACGCCCGATAATTGCGACGCAGAAATCATATCATCAAAACAAATAGAAATATGGAGAGAATCTAAAACAGTTACCGAACTGATTTTTGGCCCGGTGATGTCAGGTGCTATCGAGTATACAGAGTTGATAAATCCCGGTGTACCACCATCCGTATCGTTGGAGGCGATCCAATTAACAGACGGAGAACAATTTGAAAGAGGCGATGGATTGATTTGCTCCAACGTCCATCCACCATTTTTCTTGATGGCATCCCTATACCACGTATCTGAATAATTAACGCTATCAATATACACGCCACCGGCTGTTTTCAGATAAAGATTATCTCCTGAATTATTGAGTGAAGGAAATGAACTCACGCCCAACCTGTTTGTATAGCCCAGATTATTGAATTGAGAGGTATCTGCTATAGCACAAACAATTACATACCCATTGGAGACTAAGGTATAATTACCCAGTGTAGCGGTAGTGGTACCATCCGTTAACTTGAGCCCGTTCAAATTAAAACTGTTGGAGCTTCTGTTATATAACTCAATAAATTCGGTGGTGGTTAAATTAACCAAGGGTGAAGGATCCGCATAAATTTCATTGATCACAATATCTTTATGAGACATGGTGACCGGAGCCATATATACAAAGCTGGTGGAATTACCTGTCATGGTATTTAGAGCAAGATCCCGAACGCCTGTAACGGTAAGCGTGTTAGATAGGGCATTGATAAAGCTTGTTGAAAAAGCAAGATGAACTAATGCCGTATTCGAGGCATCTCTTGTTGCCAGTGTGGGACTGCCAATACTGTTATTAACCGTATAATTTGCGATGGTTTGAGCAGACGTTATTTCCACCGGCTCATCAAACAGGACATCTACCTGATGATTAGAAACGACGGTATTGCTGAGAATACCTGGTGGCGTTACATCTACAAGGATGGTAGAGACCGCTATGTCGTCGAACAGATGCTTTCCAAAAAACCCGGCAGTAGATTGTTTAATCACAAAACCAAAGGCGAGCGTTGATGTAAAGCTGCCATCAGTAATGGTTCCTTCGCTGATGTAGTTATTACCTGTGCCGGTAATGTCTCTTTCCAGTGTAAACACATAGCTACTGCTACGCGTTACTTTTATTTTTATAAGATTATTGCTTGAGCTGGCAACACTGCTGTTTACACCATCAATAATAACAGTTTGGGTACCCGCTGTACTTTTATATAAAGAGATATCATCCGAGGTATTTCCTATTCTTACAAAATAGCCATTGATATTTGATGCCAGTAAATTAGAATTATCAGATAATAAATAGGCATCTACATAATTAGAGCCTGATGTGGCAAATTGCAGATTTACCCAAAATTCCCACACACAATCAGAACTAAGTGTATTGGTAGTGCAGATGTAAAAACTGGTATTACTGCTTGTGTTGGCAGATCGTAATTGCCCCGCAGCTACTGAGAAATCAGACAAAGCATTCACGGTCCAGGTGGGGTTAGACGTATAATCCCCATCCGAGAACTGTTCAGAAATTTGTGCTCTGGAAGTACTGGAAAAAAGCACAGTTACGATACATATCAGAAACCGACGCATATTACAAGTATTGAAAATCAATACTAACAAATTTTTTTCATTGCGAATTATTTTACAACTTTGCTGCTGAAAATTTAACAATTAACATCTTATGAAAATTGCAGTCGTAGGCGCAACAGGCCTTGTAGGTACCAAAATGTTGGAAGTATTGGCAGAACGAAACTTCCCCTTAACCGATTTAATTCCGGTCGCATCAGAAAGATCGGTAGGAAAGGAAATAACATTTAAGGGTAAAACATATAAGGTGCACTCTATGTTGGATGCCATTGCTGCAAAACCTGAAATAGCATTGTTTTCGGCAGGTGGAAACACCTCTTTGGAATGGGCTCCAAAATTTGCAGAAGCAGGAATCACCGTCATTGATAACTCAAGCGCCTGGCGAATGGATGCCACAAAGAAACTGGTAGTACCTGAAATCAACGCACATGAATTAACGACTACCGATAAAATTATTGCAAACCCTAATTGCTCTACGATTCAAATGGTGGTGGCACTAAACCCTTTACATAAAAAATATAAAATAAAACGGGTTGTAGTATCTACCTACCAATCGGTAACCGGAACCGGTGTAAAAGCAGTTGACCAGCTAATGAACGAACGTGCGGGCAAATCAGGCGAAATGGCGTATAAATATAAAATCGATTTAAATGTCATCCCTCAGATAGATGTATTTACGGATAACGGTTACACCAAAGAAGAAATGAAAATGGTGAACGAAACCAAAAAGATCATGGGAGATGATTCGATTCGTTTAACAGCCACTACCGTTCGTATCCCTGTAATGGGGGGCCACAGCGAGAGCGTGAATGTTGAATTTGAAAACGAATTTGAGGTAAAAGATATTTTTGAGATCATGAGCAACACCAAGGGCGTTGTTTTACAGGATGATATCGCTCATCAGATTTACCCGATGCCTATGAATGCTCATAACAGGGATGAAGTATTTGTAGGACGCATCCGTAGAGACGAAACACAGCCTAAAACTCTTAATATGTGGATTGTATCGGATAACCTGAGAAAAGGAGCGGCTACCAATGCTGTTCAGATCGCTGAGTATCTGGTAGAAAATAAATTAGTTTAGAATATGTCCCCCTCTGGAGGGGGTTTGCCCCCAACAGGGCACAAAAAAGGCTGCTGTGCCCATCCCCGTTTAAAGCACCGCAGCCTGATTTTTTTTGGTTTAAACTAAACAAAACCTATGAAAAGAACGTGCTGTAAAGTTACTATCTAAACCCGCCCTAAAAAACCACTAACTAATAAGTGGTCGGTTTTATTTGATAAGTGGTTATATAATACAGGATAAATGGAATTAAAAAGCCCCTCTGCTATCAATCAGAAGGGCTTTTTGTTTACTCGGGTTGTTGTTTATCACTAAAAACCGCTCGTTTTTTGCAAATTGAACCAAAACCTGAGTAAAAGTACAAGAACTGCAACACCCTTTTACATTAGATAAATAAGTGTTGGCATTTATCTGGTAAGTGTATGCTTTTTAAAGAAAATTGATTTGTTGTAAAAGTATGTAGTAAAATAATGTGGATTTATTTTTTGCTCAGGGCGTTTCTGCCAACTGACGTTTCCGCCCAAAAATGATTAAAACAAACGGGGATAAGCGTTGTAAATAAAAAACCCTTCTGCTATCAATCAGAAGGGTTTAATTGTTTGAAAAACGGGCTGTTGTTTAATCAAAATGCTCGTAATGATTGGTCTTTTAGAATGAAATTAATTTTACACCGATGGTAAATGGATATAATTCCGGACCTTTTCCGTTCTCAAACAAGGGGTTTAAAGCATAATCCGCATACAGGGTAAAGTTGTGGTAACCAATACTGGCGTGCGCATTTACTCTGAATGGATTAATATTGTAATCATCTTTTTTAATATATCGGATAGTGTTCCCCTGAAATTCTACTACCTGACGTGTACGTGAACCCAGTTTATATCCCCCAATGGCTCCTATAGCAATGTGAAATGCTTTTTTGGGATCTTTATTGGTATTGAATTCAAACAATACAGGTACATTCACAAATGTGGTTTTGAGCCTGTTTTTCTTATAGGTTAGTGTATTTGTAGAATCAATAGTGCCATAGGTATAGCTGGAATCTGAATTCAATTTGGTTTTATTGTTGAACTGGTATTGACTCCATTCAAAGCCCACTCCAATCACTAAATTTACATGGTTTTTATAGATATGAATATCTTTTTCCCAGGGATTTAGCTGAAAATTCAAGGATTTACCATAATTTAGATCCATATAACTCTGGCTGGCCGGCAATCCAAAATTACCATTAGATAACCATCCGTTTACACCCATGCCAAATCCGCCCCAGTGATGAAAATCGTCACTATGTTTTTTTCTGTAGGTAGTGGTGGTATCAGAATTCTTGTCCTTATTAATGATCACATATTGTTTGTTTCTGAAATTAATCGTGGTGGAATCTTTTTTATCCCCTGATTTTTTTGATGTTTCGTCATCTACTACCTTGGCAATGGAAGAGGAACTGGAAGCTTCGGCGCTCACATCTTTTGGATCGCCTTTAAATTTGATGGTACTTGAACCGGTGGCATTGGCATTGATTTTTTCATTGGCAAACACTTTAACAGAGGAGGCGCCCGATGCCCGTACATTAGCATTGGTGGCAGTTAATTTATAGGCTTTTAATCCTGATGCGCCACTCACAGTAGCATATAAATTCTGAGCATTTCCTGATAAGCTTACCGATGAGGCTCCGCTGATCATGGCATCAACGGCTTTGGCCTTTACGGCTGTAGTAACTTCACTGGCACCTGTTACATCTATTGATAAACTATCGGGAGTGATGGTGTTGGAGGAGGCAAATTTAGAGGCACCACTGGCAGTTATTTGATTTAGGGAATTACTGCTCACATATACTTTGTATGGATGGGAGAAATTTCCTTTTGCCCGGATGATCAGTGTTTCGTTCTCGAACGATGTATAAATATTGTTGATCTCATTGTCGTCGGCCACTACTTTTAGAGACAAGGTGTCACTTTGAGTATATACAACGTTGGCGGCCCCGGATAATTCAATCTTTTTAAAGGGCTGTGCCTCTCTGTTTTGAGAGATTTGGGCTTTAATAGTAAGAGAACCTATTAAAAACAAGGAAGATATTAATATAGATTTCATAATGGTTGATTTTAAGTATAATTAATCTTTTTCTGCAGATTTTATACATAGGACGCCTCCGGTTACAAAAAAGTTACAGCTACATGCAAATTTTTTTAATGAGTAAAAAAAGCAGCTATACAGAAGACAAATATTCCGATTACTCAAAGAAAGTATAGGATAACTAAATTGTTCTGAGCAGCAGAATCCATTACGCAAACCAATGATGGGGGTTATATTGTTGCCGGGTACACCTTTTCAAATGATGGAAATGTAACATCAAATAATGGCGGTTGCGATTATTGGGTAGTTAAATTAACTAACAATGGAGCTATACAATGGCAAAAGTCATATGGGGGAACAGCATATGATGCGGCAAGCTCCATAGAGCAAACAATAGATGGCGGGTATATTGTTGCCGGCTCTTCAAAATCCAATGATGGTGATATTACAGGGCATCATGGGCCTAATGGAGGCGGATTTGATTATTGGGTTGTAAAATTAGATGCTGCAGGCTCTATAATCTGGCAAAAGTCATATGGTAGTTTGGCAGATGATGAATTATACTCTATCAGAGAAACAGCAGACAAAGGCTATGTCATCACAGGTTTTTCAGAATCCATTACAGGAGACGTAACATATAACCATGGAGCTTTTGATGCCTGGACGTTAAAGATTAATGAAACAGGTACCATGGAATGGCAAAAGTCATTGGGCGGCTCTGCTAATGATCATGGTTTTTTTGTTCATCAAACAACAGACGGAAATTATATTTTAGCTGGGACATCATTTTCCGGTGATTTTGATATTGTTAATAATGGAAGTAGCGATTGCTGGATTGTAAGATTAGAGTGCAATACTATCACAACCCATATTAATACACCGGGTTCAGGCAAGGCCTTAGTTATTTATCCAAATCCCACGTCTAATTCCGTTACAATAGATTATAGCCTGACACCCAATGAAGATATTCAGGAATTTACGTTATTTGACATTAATGGAAAGCAATTAATGCCGGTTTTAACTCATCAACAAAAAAATAAATATACGGTTAACATGGAAGAATTTGCTAACGGAATGTACTTTCTCAGAATCAAAACAAACAAGCAAATTTATTCGCAAAAACTCATTCTTGACAAATAGATTAAGCTTATTGTTTTTTTATCCAGTCAGTAATATCGTTGATTACCTTTTCTTCCACATGTCCCTGCTTGTCATACTCGGCAGGCAGGGACTTTCCTTCACCACTCATAAATAGATGATTAAGGCCCGGGTAAGAGATAAATTGATTTTTTGGCTTATCACTCAGAGATTGTTTCCAAATGGAATAATCAGTCATTGTTACCTGATAATCTCTTTCACCCTGTAGAACTAATATAGGTTGTTTTATTTTTTTAGCTATTTGTACTTGCTTATAATTTACTAATGATTGCCAGTATTTGGAATCTAAATTCAAAGGTAAATCAGCGGCTTTGGCAGTTTTTAACGCTTTGGGATCTTTAACGGTTTTAATTTGCCCGGTTAGTTCTTCTATTTGTTTCTTCTCGTCTGTGTCCAAACTATCTGAAGCAAACAGATAGTTGTATTGCTCTAAAATAACATCTTCCAGCGGACGGGCATTTCCGGCCATCATCACAATACCATTTATTTGTTTTGATTTGCTGGCAATTAATGGAGCGCACATGGCACCTAAACTATGGCCAACAATAAATACCTTGGAGCTTTTAAAGTCGGGATTGTTTTTTATAGTAGTTACTGCTGTTAAAGCGTCTTCAATAACCTCCCCATTTAAATCAATCTCTTTCAGATCCTTGCCATACACTAACGTACGCTTGTCGTATCTGTATGTAGCAATGCCATTAGATGCCAGACCAACAGCCAGATCTTTTAAAATTTTGTTAGGGCCAATACTTTCATCTTTATCGTTAGGGCCGGATCCTGCTATTAAAATAACAACCGGCGGATTTTTAATAGTATTGGGAACGCACAAAGCGCCCGGAAGCGACATGGTACCTGTTTTTACGGCAATTTTTGTTTCGTAGTATTTGTTTTGTTGAGCATACTCAGGAGCTTCGTAAGTAGTTCGGTTTTTAGGAGGGGTAAAAAACATCCCGACGATTTTTTGGGGAGGCGTATTGTAAACTAACTGCAGATCCATTTTTGTTTTCTCAAACTCACATCTTACAAATACAATTTCCATAGTATCTTTTTTTTCAGTAATTACCGAAGAATAGGATTTGTACTCTCCCATATATCTGGGAATGCTCCCCCACATTTGTTCCAGCATACCAACCGATATTTTGTTGGCAATTACGCTATCAAATAAAGCATAGCAACTGTCAAATTGCTGACGTTCTAATTTTTTGATAAAGGATATGGATATTTCCTCACTGGTTTGAGCAAAGGAAGAAAAAGAAAAAACAGCAGATAGAATGCCGGCGTAAATTAATTTCATAGCAAATTAAATAGGCAACTAATGTAAAATAAATTTGAAGAATAATAAATGTTTATTTTTTAAGCGTATCAGATGACGAAACCCTTGTAATAACTCAATTATAGCCATATATGCCTAATGAGCTGAAAGTAACAATGACTGATCTTATGGATTAAGGATATTCTTCAGGTCATCTATAGAAATTGGCTTGATGCAAAAAGCCAGAACATTGGTTTGCTGGGCCCTTAATTTAGTAGCAGGATCAGAGTTGCCTGTTAAATATACAACAGCTACATCCGAAAACTTACGAATCTCGTCCATGGCATCAATTCCATCCATGGTACCTTCAATACGGATATCCATTAAAATAACATCTGGGTTAAGAGTTCTGGCAGCCTCAACAGCATCAGGGCCGTTGCGAACAGATTTCACTACCTCATGACCCAATGATTCCACATAGCGCTTGTTAACCATTGACAGTATCATATCATCTTCTACTATCAGAACTTTTTTAACCATAGATTTAATTTTTTTGTGCCGGAAACTTAAATTCAAATACCATTTCGTTGGGGTTATTTTTATATACGAAAGTACCATTTAATTGAATGCAAAACGACTCAATTAAATTAAGACCTAACGAACTTTTCTTTGCTTCATTATTGTATTCAAATCCGGGGCCATCATCTTTATATTCCAATACATAATCATGGTCTTTTTCAAACACAGTAATCTGAATGTTGCCGGTATCTTTATTTATAAAAGCGTATTTGTAGGAATTAGTCACTAATTCGTTTAACAGCAATCCAAAAGGCATAGCCTTCGTCATTTCAAGGTTTATATTGTTGATGTTAATGCTGATGTTAATGTTTTTGTCTTTATTGGATAACGATTGTTTAATGAAATGGATCAACTCGTGTGAATAAGAAGATACATCTACATTTTTTAAAGATTTGTTTTCGTAAAGTTTCTCATGAAGCAAGGCAATGGATTTTATACGATTTTGACTTTCTTTAAGAATCTGAACTGTTTTTTCGTCTTCCAGATAAAAAGTTTGTAATTCCATTAAGGCGTTTACTACGGCGAGATTATTTTTCACACGATGGTGAATTTCAGACAACAGTAATACTCGGTCTTTCAAAGTATCTTCCAGATTCTTATTCAATGTATCTTTTGTGCTGATCTCTATTTCCAGTTGATTTTTTTGTTCCTGTATTACTTCGTTGGATCTTAACAATAGATCAGTGTATTTGGAGTTATTGTGAGAGAAATAAATAATTAATACAAAACATAGGATAAAACTAAAAACAATGTTGACATTGAACAACAAGCTCATTTGGCTGTCATTAATTGTAAATAGCTCGAAATAAGGAATTTTATCGATCCAGTAAGAAAGAAGAAAAGTGAGAATATATGTTATAAAACAAAAATAAACCTGAAACTGCTGCTTAAAATCAAACAACATGTAAGTAAGCAAAGGCGCGGCAAATAAATATAAATAGATACCGCTTTTAAATCCAAGACAACCTGAGAAAAGAAGCACCCCCAGATTTGTGGCCACAATTAAGCTGGCTCTTGAAATAGCGAAATAGCCTTTTTTATTTAAGATGAGTACTCCACCAAAAAATAAGCCGATGCCACCGGTGAGCATAGCAAATACATGTAAGTTTAAAAACAGATAGATCACCGTATCCAGCACCGAAAAAATGGTGATGGCTGAACATACCCTGCTAATCGCTTTTACACGCGTTTCGTGATTTTGAATATTTAAAACCTTAGGAGGCAGCATTCATTAATTTTCTTTTCAAAAGAATAGTATACGACAAATCAAAAATAAAACAACAAACAGCTAATATATGAACAAAGTAATTATCCGGGTAAATTAAAAACATGGATACCGAAATACATCCTGTTCCCAGAAATTTAAACCAGGCTACTGTTTCCGAAAAATTTTTCGGATCACTTCTAAGCAACAATAGCGGATACAATAACGATATGATCAGATTAAGAATATAGCCGGAGTTAGCACCAATAGCTGTATCGAAGCCCTGTGATACAAAAAAGTAATTTAATGGAATCCACATAACCAGTAATACAATTGCTATCCATTTAAAGTGCTTTTGAATTTCGGGAACAGAAATTTGTTTGTAGCCATATTTCAATATCGAATAAAAAATAAAAACATCCAACAGAAAAGCCCCCTGATACGACAGTGAAAACAATCTACCGGTGTTTGGATGATAGAAAAAACTCCACACAAACTCCCAGGCCAGATTTCCGGCGGCAATAAAAAAAGGCATTTCCACATACTTTTTCACAATAATTTCCCTTAGGAGAGCCGCATAGGTTACCACCCAAAATAAACAGCCAATACCATTCCACACCAGCTGAGCGGTTGAATAGTCCTTCGTATTGATCCAGTAGTTTAAATCTCCCATCTTATTTTAATTTCAAATTCGCTTTCAGTGTATCAGGAATATAAAAGGCCACATTATTATTTTTCAAATAAACATCGATCAGTCCCTGCATATATCTTAACAGATACTTATGAGCAAGCCTTTTTATAATAATGGAATGTTTCTCAAACCTGTGACCAATTTTCATAAAGCAGATGAACACCCACCCCAATAATTTAACCCTGAAAGGTACCTGTTTGCTCACTCCCAGTAGCTTTAAAATATCTATATCTATGCGGGCAGATACATCTTTAATGAAGTAATTCATTAAATAAACAGGCATTTTCTGAAATATGGTTGATTTAAAAAAGTCGGCAGAAAAATCCAAAAGAGACTCCGTTAAAAATTTTCCGTCTTCGCTTTGACTTTGATTTCTTTTAATGATGGCAATTCCCAAATCCCATCCTTCCTGATAGTTTGCCGGATATAGTTGGGGGTCGAGGCCAATAAAATGACCCACAATATTCCAGCAATGCATATACGAGTCTTTTTCAATAGCACTCAGCTTAACCCCCAGTTGCTCTAAACCATCTAAAATCAGGGCAGAGAAGGACATAAGTGTTCCCGCCATTTCTTCCTGGTTGATTGGTTGTCCAAACTCTTCAACATCCCACCCTGCGGGGTTATATTTTTCGCTTAATACAAAATAACGGATGGTAGCATGATATAGCCGTACTTTTTTAACAGTAATAATGCCTTTTCCGCGAGGACTTAATCCATCGGGCGACATCACATTAATGACCATCTGAGCTGTTTCCAATAAGCGTCGAACAAGTTTTGAAGTATCTTTTCCGGATTGCGCAAGCCGTCCGGTGGCCGCTAAAACCTTTGCTCCGTTTTTGCAGGAATAGCAAAGAGGCAGAGATTTAAAATTCAATAGCAGAGAAATCTCGGCACAATAGGTGGCAAACACATTCTGTGCAATGCGAATTTTTTCGTAGTTTGCCCAGAGAGGCAGCGTTAGTTCCGCATTAAAATAATCAACAACCGCTTTTGGTAAATCAGAATCGGAGGATGTTTCACCATTATAATCCAGCTGGGTAAACAGATTTCGTAAGGCAATAAAATCATTATTGGCTATTAATTCTGTAATAACGGCCTCTCCCAAAGGATCGGTCTTAAGACTCATTGATTTTAAAAACTCATTATTCCATTTGCTTGATCCTGTTTCATTCATAAACTACCCGTTACTTTTTATAATAATGTATCTTTTTTTGTGATGATAAATTACACAAAAGAAAAGATACAACATAAATTTGAAACGACGAATAGCTAAGCTTATTTTTTTCTGAGAATCATCAACCCGTCCCGAACGGGTAATAATATGTTTTCAACTCGTATATCCTGCTGTACAAATTGGTTGAACTGATGCAGTGCGAGCGTTTCTTTATCCATACTGCTTTCGGGCATGGTAATTTTGCCACTCCACAACACATTATCGGCAATGATCATACCTCCTGTATGTAGTTTATCAATGACCAAATGATAATAGTTCAGGTAGTTTTTTTTGTCGGCATCAATAAATACAAGGTCTATGGGCTCTTTTATAGTGGGAATATAGGATTTGGCATCAGCCAGTACCAATTCTATTTTATTGGAATACTCTGTTTTTTCGATAAATGATTTGGCAAATGCAGATGTTTCTTCATTTACATCAATACTGATCAGTTTTCCATTTTCGGCTAATCCCTCTGCTAAACATAATGCCGAATAACCGGTGTAAGTGCCAATTTCCACAATTAATTTTGGTTGCTGCAATCTGGAAATAAAACTTAAAAAACGCCCCTGCAAATGCCCACTAAGCATACGCGGTGATACAACTTTAACGTGGGTTTCTCTGTTAAGTCTGGATAATATCTCTGATTCAGGAGATGTATGAGCTTCGCAGTAATCACTCAGGTCTTTGCTAATGAATTCCATTCAGTATTGATTTACTGCAAAGAAAGTAAAAAACACGTTGTTGTAAAAACTTTCCGGTTATTGTAACATCAAAAATGTGCTAAATATCTTTTTTACGGTAGAGTTTAAAATATAAGAACAGCGTATTTTTGAAAGAATTTATGTTATGAAAAAACTTACGATCATAATAGTAGTATTTATGTTGCCGTCTGTAAATGGATTATTGGCGCAACATAGCGACACATTGAATATTAAAAAATGGGCTATTGGCATTATGGCTTCGCCTGATGTATGTTACAGAATCCCTTATTCTCCGGCTAATTCTCCTGTTTTATTAAATAAACAAACGTATCACACCAATCTTTGTATTGGAGTAACGGTGAATTATAATTTTACAAAAAGAATAGGTATCGAAACAGGGCTTCTGTTTTCCAGTAAAGGGCAAGTGGTCATTTCTCCCGCTACAAACTGGCAAACCCCCGATGGAATATGGCAAACGCCTGACGGAATCTATGATCCGTCTATTCCAAATTCGGGTAATTCAAGCATTGTATATTCGCCCGAAAAAAGAATAAATATCAAATACAACTATTTGGAAATACCGTTGAAATGCCATATTAATATCATCAACCGCCGTTTTAAATTATTTCCAAGCATCGGAGCCTCTGCTAATATCTTTATAGGAAAAACCGTAAAAGAAACATATAAAGATGATCAGGGAAAGGAACAAAAAAAAGTAGGCCATGATTATGATACAAAAAATATTCCCGTTGTAGATGTGGCATTGATAGCAGGAATAGGCCTTAGCTATGATATAAGTAAATCCTTATATATAAAACTGGAACCCAATTATCGTCAGTTTATAAGGCCGTTGGTAGATTCGCCCATAAGCGGGTACTTTTATGCAATAGGGTGTAACGGGGGATTATACCTTAGGTTTTGAATCAGATCTCTAAACTCAATTGTGTAGGCAATAATTGAAACGTTAGTCTGTGCAAAGGGGTGGTTCCGTTTAATCTGATGGCGTCCCTGTGTTTTTTAGTTGGATAGCCCATATTTTGTTCCCAGGAATATTGCGGATACTTGATTGCCGCCTGTTTCATAAAATCGTCACGGTATGTTTTGGCCAAAATACTGGCAGCAGCAATGTTCAAAAATTTGGCATCGCCTTTTACGATGCATTGATGAGGTATTTTTTTGTAAGGCGTAAAGCGGTTGCCATCAATTAATAATAATTCGGGCGTTACGGTTAATTGGTCAATGGCTCTGTGCATAGCCAAAAAAGAGGCTTTTAAGATGTTAATCTCGTCGATTTCTACATTATCTACCACACCAATGGCCCAGGTAATGGCTTTTTCTTCTATTTCCGGACGAAGTTCATATCGGTCTTTATCACTTAATTTTTTACTGTCATCCAACCATTTATTCCTGTAATTTTTGGGTAAGATCACAGAGGCAGCATAAACAGGACCAGCCAGACAGCCTCTGCCGGCTTCATCGCAACCCGCTTCAATTAAGGTTTTATCGAAATAGGATTTAAGCATTTTTAAATTCAATGCAACGCTGATTGCGCAGATAAATATGATTTTTGGACTAGTGAGTTGCCACAATAGTTACAAAAATCATAATTTATCTTATTAAATCAGCGGCATCTGCGCTCTATAAAAAATTAAATATTTCCTAAACAAGCCTTGATTGCTTCAAAATCAGGTTGTTTTCCGGCATCTTCCAATATTTCGGCATATCGGATAATGCCGTTCTTATCGATCACAAATGCCGAACGCTTCGTAACACCGATCATTCCAAAACCAAAGGTTTCATACAGCGAGTCGTAAGCTTTTGAAACAGTTTTATTAAAATCTGACAATAAATGGAAATTGTAATTTTGTTCTTTTTTGAATGCACCCAGGCTGAATAAAGAATCAATGGAAATCCCCACCACTTCGGCACTTAGTGAAGTATAGATGTTGTAATTATCTCTGATGTTGCATAACTCTGCCGTGCAAACACCCGTAAAGGCAAGAGGGAAAAATAAAATCACTAAATTCTTTCCTTTATAATCCGATAAAGAGATCTCTTGTTTCTCGGTATTAAATAATTTGAAATCCGGAGCTGCTTGTCCTACTGTAATTGCCATATCTTTAGTTTTTTGTTATTAATTTATGATTAAACATTTAAAAATTAGAACTGTTTAAACAAAGTAAATGATAATTTTGCACAAAAATTTAATTAACCTTTAAAAATATAACAATATGGCATTAGTAGGAAAAAAAGCACCTTTATTTAAGGCATCAGCTGTAATTAACGGCGAAGAAATCGTAGAAGACTTTTCTTTGGAACAATATATTGGAAAAAAGCATGTGGTTTTTTTCTTTTACCCAAAAGACTTCACCTTTGTATGCCCTACAGAATTGCATGCTTTTCAGGAAAAATTAGCTGAATTTGAAAGTCGCGGTTGCGCTGTAGTTGGTTGCAGCACGGATACAGAACAAAGCCACTGGGGCTGGTTACAGTTAGATAAAAAACAAGGTGGTATCAAAGGTATTACTTACCCATTGGTAGCAGATACAACTAAAATCATCTCTATCAATTTTGATACATTATTAGGAGATTATGATGTAAACGAGAACGGAGACTTAATTGCAACAGGCGAAATGATTGCCTTCCGTGGTTTATTCCTGATCGACAAAGCGGGCGTTGTACGTCATCAGTTAATTAACGATTTACCTTTAGGACGTAACGTTGACGAGGCTTTACGTATGGTAGACGCATTACAGTTTTTTGAAGAAAAAGGCGAGGTTTGTCCTGCTAACTGGAGCAAAGGTAAAGAAGGAATGAAAGCCGATCATACCGGTGTTGCCGCTTATTTGGGTAAACACTAGTTTTTTGCTGATATAGCGCTTTAAAGGAGGGATATTCCCTCCTTTATTTTAACCTTAAAGAACGGCTAGATAATTATTTTTGAAAAAAAGCAAAAAAAGTTATATTTTTTTTTGTAACAACAGAAATTGTTATTAAATTTGCAACCCCAATAAAAAGGGACGTTCTTTAAAATCAAAAAATAAGCCGAAGTAGCTCAGCTGGTAGAGCCACTGATTTGTAATCAGTAGGTCGGGGGTTCGAGTCCCTTCTTCGGCTCTTTTTTAATGGGGATATACCAGAGTGGCCAAATGGGACAGACTGTAAATCTGTTGTTTCGACTTCGGTGGTTCGAATCCACCTGTCCCCACAGAGTAACGATGGTTGTCGCATTGTTAAGAGAGTATAAGCGAAAGTAGCTCAATTGGTAGAGCTCCAGCCTTCCAAGCTGGAGGTTGCGGGTTCGAGACCCGTCTTTCGCTCCAATAGGAGTAGAGTAAGTGAAGTTGGTGAATAACCGTATAAACGGACAAAAGACAGGAAAGACCAGCGTATGCGGTCCTAAGCCTTTTGAAAGTCCCCAAAAATAGAGGAACTTTTCGTGTATACAAAAGCACAGTTCTTTAAATACAGCAAACAGCAGATTTTACAAGCTGTTGTAGCTCAGTGGTAGAGCACTTCCTTGGTAAGGAAGAGGTCGGCGGTTCAATCCCGCTCAACAGCTCAAAAGTAAAGAGTAAAAAGCTATAAGAAACAATGTTTCAGTTAGTTTTAAAAGTAAAAACAGATAGTTAAACTATAAAAATAAATAATAACAATTAAACAAAAATAACAATGGCTAAAGAAAAATTCGACCGTTCCAAACCACACGTAAACATTGGTACAATTGGTCACGTAGATCACGGTAAAACTACATTAACTGCTGCAATTACAGTTGTATTAGCAGAAAAAGGATTATCAGAAGTAAGAGATTTCTCTTCTATTGATAATGCTCCGGAAGAAAAAGAGCGTGGTATCACGATCAATACTTCTCACGTAGAATATCAAACAGCTAACCGTCACTACGCTCACGTAGATTGTCCAGGTCACGCGGATTATGTAAAAAACATGATTACAGGTGCTGCACAAATGGATGGCGCAATTTTAGTAGTAGCTTCAACAGACGGACCTATGCCTCAAACTCGTGAGCATATCCTTTTAGCTCGTCAGGTTGGTGTACCTCGTATCGTAGTATTCATGAACAAAGTGGATATGGTTGAGGACAAAGAATTATTAGAGTTAGTTGAAATGGAAATCCGTGAATTATTATCATTCTACAAGTTTGATGGTGATAACACGCCAATCATCCAAGGTTCTGCTTTAGGTGGTTTAAATAAAGATCCAAAATGGGTTGATAAAATTATGGAATTAATGGATGCTGTAGATTCTTACATTCCATTACCTCCACGTGAAAAAGATAAACCATTCTTGATGCCGGTTGAAGACGTGTTCACAATTACTGGTCGTGGAACTGTTGCTACAGGTCGTATCGAAACAGGTGTGATCAACTCTAACGATCCTGTTGAGATCATTGGTATG